>JBCDFY010000144.1:0-19242 GCA_039176995.1 Bacteroidota bacterium | reverse complement strand
TTCCAAAGCCTCGTAGAGGCGAACTATGGGTAAAATTATCCAATTTTTTGATCTAAGCGCCGATAGCTATCGGCGTAGGTGCGAACTGTAAGGTCGTCATAGTACGTACCTACGGCACTTGATAATATTTTCAGCATTTTTTCTACCCATAGTCCATTCCTAGCGGAATTTTTGGATGTGTAAAAAAATGTGAGGGGTCAGTAGATTTTCAAAAATGCTCGTTATCAACATTTTTTCAAATGAAAAATTGCCGCATCAACTATCACACTAAAAAATGTCAGTCAAATTCTAATAACCTCCTGAGTGATTTAAAATCGAAACGCTGCGTGCTCTGCAAACTCTGCGTGACAAAACTCTTTAGATACTCCCTCTTCAACCATTGATTTCAAATACACAGTAACAATGAAAAATACATCATTCCTTCTACTCTTAATTTCACTAGGATTCTTCGCTAACGCACAGATAAATCTGACACTGCAACAAGCACTAGAAAGAGCAATTCAACAAAACGAAGACATTGCCATCGTACAGCAAAAAGCATTGTTGGAAAGTCAAAAAATATTCAAAGCCAATGCAGGATTAACGCCAACGGTCAGTGCTTTTGCCAATGGAACTTACACCCAATACAACACCTTACTTGGATTGAACAGTGCGCTACTTGGTGGTGGAAATATGGGTGGCGGCGCACCTGAAGCGCAAGAAATTTCTGAAGATTTAGCAGGCTCGATGACCCATAGTGCAGGGGGTCGGATGGATTATACGCTTTACGATGGCGGTCGTGGAAAAAAGACGTTGAGGCAACTGGAGAATTTGGCAAATTTAGCTAGCCTTCAACAGCAACTGACAACCGATAATGTATTGTTGGGGGTATCGCAGCGTTATCTTTCTATCGCGAGTATGGAACGCATGGCAGGTTTACTGCGTCAAAATATTGAGCTTTCGCAAGAGCGATTAGAGCGTGCAGAATTAGACAACAAATACGCAAAAGGAAATGGACTATCTGTACTACGTGCCAAAACGGATTTGAACACCGATAATGTTTCTTTGAAAAATTTGGAGCGCGACATCGTCAATACCAAGCAAGATTTGTTGCGCCAACTCGATATGAGTGCTAACTACAATTTTTCAACAGCGGAAGTCATAAATTTACAAGCCTTACCCGACTTTGAAAGTTTGAAGGCTTCGGCTTTGCAGAAGAATCCGCAAATTTTACTAGCAAAACAAGGCATTGTCATTGACGAGCAGCAACTAGCCATTTCAGAAACCGCAAATCTGCCAAGAGTTAGCGTTTACGGTAGTTTGGACTATTTCCGTCAAGATTATGAAGTGAATCAGATTGAATATTTACAGAATATTGGTCCATCCATGGGTTTTTCGGTGCAATACAGTTTATACGATGGCAACAAACGTCGTCGGGAGCAAGATATTCAGCGAATGCAAATCCGAATTCGGGAAAAAGAGCGCGTTTTGACCAGCGAAAATGTTTTGCTAGACTTGAATAAATCTTGGAATAACTATCAGAATATTCAAACTCAATTGGCATTCAAGCAGCAAAACTTGCCTTTTTACGAAGAAAATCTCAATCGTTTGCAGACGAACTATAAGACAGGCAAAGCCAGCGAAACGGACATCCGAAATGCACAGTTGGGCTTGCTTTCTGCTCAAATTAGCATCACTCGAAAGGAAATCGAACTCCAAATGGAACACTTCAAACTCCTGAAAATTGCAGGAATGATTACAACTATTTAATTGTAGATGGAGACTTCAAATCTGCTTATCTATCAAAAACTAATGCAATGAATCTAATACTTATCTCAATCTTAACCCTTTGGCTCAATCCACCAACAAACACCACCTCCTTGACCGTCAACATCAATGATATAGACGATGCAGGACAAGGAAAAATTTATATCTTGCTCTGGGATAAACCAGATGGATTTCCTCGTTCGATGGAAAACGCGAAGTACAAAGGAGTGGTTAATTCTTTTAGCTCTAAAGCTTCTTACACTTTTAAAGAGATTCCAAATGGACAATATGCGATTACACTTTTTCAGGATAAAAATATGAACGCTACCCTGGATTTGAACTTTGTCGGTATTCCCAAGGAACCGCTTGGAGCGTATAATCAAAATGGTATAGGCAGACCCAATTTCAAGCGAAGTAACTTAATATTGGATGGTTCTACCAAAAGTGTGGCGATCAAGATGATGAATGATTGATCAATCAACTGTACCATCAATCGAAAATAAAATATGTGGACACTTGAATTTTGGCGAAATCGGTTCTTTTTCTTCATCGGAATCTGGGTGTTTACGCTAATTGTGGCTTGTTCCGTCCTATTTCTTTCCATCGGAAGTTTAAATATAGTTTTTTGGAATTCTGCACAAAACATTTCGATTCGTGCCATTTTCAATTTCGGCAGTTACGTTGTTATATTTTCAATCGTTATTGAAGTACTATCCAAACGATTTCCATACAATGGAAAATGGACTTGGTTTCGATTACTATTGAGTGTCTTGACAGGGCTTGTGGTATCGTATATTTCTGCGCTTATCAACTCCCAATTTCCATTTCCAGAGCGGATGAGTGCAGCAGGCGGCGATTTTTTATTTGTCTTCATCATGTCCTTTTTCCAATGTGGTATGACTTTCACTACACTTGAAATTTGGGAAATGACTAAGCGGAATCGCAAATTGAGCGTGTCGCTTGCCGAACTAGAAAAGGAAAAAATGCAGTCGCAATTGCAGGCTTTGCGTCAGCAAGTCAATCCACATTTCTTGTTCAATAGTTTGAATGTACTTTCTGAATTGATTCACGAGGACATCGAGAAATCCGATTTATTCATTCAGCATTTCTCAAAGGTCTATCGCTACGCACTAGAGTTGAATCAAGAATCTGTGGTGACCGTGGAAAAGGAATTGGAATTTTTGCGCTCCTATATTTTTCTTCAAAAAATCCGTTTCGGAGATAGTTTGCGCATCACTACAATTTGTTCACAATTTGCACTGCAAGCTCATGTGCCACCTTTGAGTTTACAATTGCTATTCGAGAATGCAATTAAGCACAACATCATCACAGCCACTTTGCCCTTGCATATTGAAATGAAATGCGAAAATGGCACAATTTCGATGAAGAACAACTTACAAAAGCTGCGTGATTCAGCAGGGACAGGCATTGGTTTAAAAAATTTGGGACGCAAGTATAAATTGATTTCCGAGCAATCGCCAAGATTCTACATCAGAGATGGATTTTACATAGCAGAATTACCGCTCATTCAACTCGAAACATGATACGCACCTTAATTATAGAAGACGAACAATTGGCTGCCAATAAATTGGAACGTCTTTTGCAGAAACTACCGCAAAGAAATGAGGTCGTCCAACGCTTGACTTCCATAGGCGAAGCATTGCCCTATTTAACAGTACATTTAAATGAAATAGACCTCATTTTCATGGATATTCACTTGGGCGACGGCAATTGTTTCGAGCTATTTGAGCATCTGAATATTGAAGCCCCTATCATTTTTACGACGGCTTATGACCAATATGCCATTCAAGCCTTTCAGCAAAATAGTATCGCTTACTTATTGAAACCTGTTACAATGGAAGGCTTGATTAAAGCAGTAGAGAAATACGAAAAATTTTACCATACGAAACCTCAATCATCAGCAGTGGACTACGAACAGTTAGCTGCTCTTTTCCAAGCAAAAGTGAAGGTAAAGGAACGCTTTTTAGTATCTGTTGGCTCAAAGATTAGAACGGTCGAAACTGCCAATATTGCTTATTTTTTTTCAGAACAAGGCAATACTTTTCTCATCACTACAAACGGCAATATTTATGACATCAACTATACGTTAGAAAAATTAATGCCTACGCTTGATGACGACATTTTCTACCGTGTCAATCGTAAAATCATCGTCCATATTCAAGCCATTCAAGAGGCGTATCAATTCTCGAAAAGTAAGCTAAGATTAGAGTTGTATCCCAAGGCAAAATTTGAGGTTTTTGTGCCACTCGACAGAGTAGTCGCATTTAAGAAATGGATGGGGAGATAAACGCGCCATTTAAAAAATAAAAGATGAAACGAAACGCAATATTAAAAGATATCGTCCATATTTTAACTGAATATGGTTTAGAAGAAAAGCAGATCATTCCAAAGGCTTCTTTTTCCAAGGATTTAGGTTTTGACTCCTTGGATACCGTAGAACTTTCAATGAGAGCAGAACAACATTTTGATATAGGCATTCCTGTCAGTATGCTAGAAGAAAATGGAGATACGATCGGAGGATTAATCGAAATTATTGAAGAACAATTACTTAAAGAGTAACAAAAAAAGCAATTGCGGGACACATCAAACGATCACTCCCACA
This sequence comes from Bacteroidota bacterium, assembly GCA_039176995.1. Classification (GTDB taxonomy): domain Bacteria; phylum Bacteroidota; class Bacteroidia; order Chitinophagales; family Saprospiraceae; genus JAAUTG01. The sequence goes on along the minus strand of JBCDFY010000144.1, from coordinate 14,873 downwards.
ATTGATTCTACATCATCTAATTTGCTAACATGAAAAGTCTCAGTTGATTAACCGACTTTCCAATATCTTTAAATCTGCCTCGCTGAACGGTTGCTCTTCAAAAATTCTGGCGTAGTAGAGCGACTTGAGTTCAGCGTGGTAAGTTGTTATCTCTTCTAAAAAGGCTTGATGACTATCACGATTAGTCTCTGCGATATGTGTAAATTGTTCATGTAAAGCTGCCGCAGGGGCTAACCAAATCCAAGAACGAATGAGATCATTTCGTTCAGCAATTTGTGTTTCAAATGCTTGGTTCATGTGTTGGGCTTCTTCATCTAGTAGCGTGAAACTGGCATAGTACCATTTGTTAAAATTGGTGGTGTCTCCTTGAGGATATTCAGGATGCTTTGAGTAAAACTGATCGAATACAAAGGACTTGGGGGATTCCCAATTTTGGTCGTTCAGATTCCTGAGGTTATGAATTAACTTTGCACGATTGGGAAGTGGAGTTTTTGCGCTTAGATATAAATTGAGCAAAGCCGGTGTGACCAATACTAAAATAAGCCATAGTCCTAAACCCAGCATGGCACTCAAAGCTGCACTGCGTTTCAAAGCAACAATACCGACAATTAGTGCCGTCCAAAGAGCACAGTAGGCATAAGTCAGTCCCGAAAATTGAAAGAAAGAGGCTGCGTTTTTACTGATTGAGATGTCATGAAGCAAAAATCCCAATGATAATAATAAACTCGCTATTCCAAGTACTAGTAAAAAACGCAGACCTCCTTTTACAATGAAAACACTTGTGGCAGAAACGAATTGTGCTCGCAAGAGCGGCAGCGTTCCTCCTTCTTTTTCGGCTGCATAGAGGTTGTAAAAAAGGCTAATGATCAATAAGGGTAGAAGAAAAATCAGAACATAGGACAAATCAAAATTTCCAGTCAGCAAACGCATCGGATTGGCGAGTTCTCCTACATTGAGTTGTCGCGCTAAATCGGTGATATTGAAGCCATAGTAAACAGGAAATAGATCACGTTGCCCTAGGCAGAGTCCTGCAGCAGGATGCGCCTCATTAGCGACAAAATAGGTAAAGTGTTTATTCCAGCCTACACCCGTTGGTGAGGTAGCTTGCTCGTATTTCTTTTTGTTTTCAGCAATACTTGTATCTAGTTTCGCCCAAGTCATCAATTCCTCAAACTGTTTCTGCTCATAGGCTTGCACTTCAGCGATTCGCTCAGCTTGTTTTTCTATTTCAAATTTGCCAAAATAGATACCATAAATGCCCGCTCCCAAAGTGATTAACAGTAAACCTAAGACTGTTCTACTGCGCATGAGTATTTTCCACTCGTAAGCCAATATGTGTGTCCAATGATTCATACTGGAAGAATTGAGATGCGCTTAGAAAAAGTAAATACTAAAGCCAACAAACCGCCAATCCAGAGCAAAAGTGCTGACCAACTTCGCCAATGATGCTGAAGGACTTCATTAAAAGAGGGTTGCTGATAAGAAAAAGGGGAGATACTTGACCACATTTCTTTTCCTATTTTATAATCGGCATAAGCAACACCAGGTTTGTGGTTGACTTCCATATCCTTATTCATTTCCTTCACGAAATAGCGACGATAATCTTCCGCAGCTTTGGCGAATGCAATATGATGGTGAAAATCCGTACCCGAAAGCCCCATAGAGAGATTACGAATGGCGAGGTAGGGATTAAAAAAACCAAGCCATTCCGAAAGGCGATTTTGTCTTTGAAAAACCTGTTCTACTTTGGAAAACTCTTGATCGTATACTTGGTCGGTGTATTCTTCTCCTGCTTGCATGGCAATACCGCTCCAATTGACAGGCAATTCTTCAATGCTTGCAACACCATATTCTTTGAGCGTTGACTTTTTAAGCGACGCCAAGCGCACGTCTGATGGATTGTGTCCATCTATACCTGATTTTACTTTAGTTTTAATGGTTTTTCGGAATTCAAATTGGGAAGGTGCAGGATAGAGTTTACTCGCAAGATTAGTGCTTGCTTTGGGCATGATTACACCTGCTACAATCCAAATACCCAACAAGGTTAACAAGGCTAAACCTGCATTTTTACTCCAAGCAGAAATGCCGACTGCCAGGAAGGTAAAAATCAAAAAATAAAGCGCGTAAACGCCAATGATGCCTAGAAATCGCAAGCCTATTTGACCTGTTTCACTACCAGAAGATTGATTCAAAAACAAATAGGACAGAAAGACAACAGGCAAGAACAGTACCATAGTTATCAAATAAATACCCGTCACTTTCGATGCGAATAATTGGCGCATGGAAACGCCTTGTGCAGCAAGCATTTTCAAAGTACCTTCAGTTCGTTCCTTAGTAAAAGTATTAAAAGCCAAAAAAATAATGAGTAGGGGAATCAGCAATTGAAAAACCATTGCTGCCGTCATTTCGCCGAATCGAGTTAGTACATTATTGTCCTGCGCGCCACTGAATAGAATCTCGTTTTGTTTGTGCGCTTCCAAGAAAACAGAAACGCCTGTGTAATTATCTAAACCAACATCTAGGAAGCTCAAAACGGGCTTGGGTTTAAAAGCAAATTGTCCGTAATGAGCAGCGCTATGCGGATGTTTGTTTCCTTGATTGACCCATCTATCGTACATCACAGCTTGAGCTTCGGCACGTTCATTTTGCACTTGCTGCTGTGCATTTTTGCCCAACAAAACCGCTACGAGCATCAACGTAAAGATGAGTCCCGCAGCGACTTGTAGGCGAATATCACGAAAAGCTTGGATGATTTCTTTTTTTGCAATTCGGCTAAGCATAGACTTCGGTTTGCATGGTTTCGAGATACAATTTCTCCAAGTCTATTAAGGAAATATCTTCGCTTTTCATGCTGTGCACCAATCTGCCTGCTCGCATAATCCCGATGTGTGTTCCAGAGGCTTTTGCGCGGAATAAATCATGGGTTGCCATCAAGATTGCAGTGCCTTGATCACGCATTTCACCAATCAGTCTAGCAAAATCATTACTTGCTTGTGGATCGAGTCCAGAAGTGGGTTCATCCAATAATAAGTTCTCTGCTTGCTTCGCTTGCGCAATTGCAATGCCTACTTTTTGACGCATTCCTTTGGAATACTTGGACACTCGACGATGAATAGCTTCTTTTTGTAAACCTACGGAAATCAATAACTGCTCTAAGAGAGCTTTTGAAGGCACCTCCTTATTTAAACCAACAAAAAAACGTAGATTCTCTAAACCACTCAAATTTGGATAGAGTTGTAAGTTTTCAGGAATATAGGCGATGTGTTGTTTAACTTTTTGACTTTCTTTTACTGCATCCATACCATTCACCAAAACTCGCCCAGAAGTGGGAGCAATAAAGTTCATGAACAAATGGATAGTTGTTGTCTTTCCTGCTCCATTCGCACCCAGCAAGCAATAGACTTCACCTACTCCTACCTTCAAGGATAGAGCGTCTAAGGCAGTATTGTCTTGATAGCGTTTCGTTAGTTGAATGGCCTCTAACATCTGTTTTATTATTGATGCAATAATATCACAAATGTAAAGAATAATTCCTTAAATGCAACATTATTGCATTTAATTAAATCAAATGCCGACTCAACATCTTCTCGATTGCCTTCCGTTCCACTGCTTTCCCAATAAAGACAATATGGCTAATACGCTCTGATTCAGATTCCCAAGGCGGACCGTCAGATAGAATAAAGCTGTCTCGCACTGATTGCACGATAACGCGAGTGGGCGTCGAGTTGACAGCAATGATGCCTTTGATGCGATAGACTTGGTGGCGATAGAGTTTGGTGAGTTTAATTAACTCTTGCGCTAAGGAAGAGAGTTGAAAAGGACGGTCGAAAGTTAAGGTGAAGGTCGTAATATCATTGTGTTGGTGGGAAGAAGGAGGAGAAAAGGAAGCAATTTTAGTGGTTTGCTCATCGTGGAAAGGCTTGACCGCTAGAATTTCATCGATTGGAAAAATCCCTTGCTCTCCACGAAAAATAGTCACGGTTGGATGAATGCCTTTTAGTTTTTGCACTAATGCTTCTACTTCCGAAGGCTCAACCTGATCGCATTTATTCAATAGAACTACATCTGCACTCACCAGCTGACGACGCGCTTCATCCGTAGCAGCAATATTCTCTTCTACATAAGCGGCGTCCGCCAGACAAATCACCTGCTCCAACTCAAAAACGCGTTCCACCATACGATTGCCCAGAAATGTTTGAATAATCGAGGAGGGATCTGCCACACCTGTAGTTTCAATGACTAGACGATCAAATTCTTCTCTGCGCAAACTCACCTCTTCTAACACTCCCAACAACTCATCGTACAAAGAGCAGCATAAGCAACCAGCTGTTAAACCAGCAATATCTTCCACACCACCCATCACCAATTCACAATCTACATTGATTTTGCCGACCTCATTTTCGATGACAAAGAGCCGCTCTTCAGATCTTTCTTGGATAAAATGATTAAGAAAGGTAGTTTTGCCCGCTCCTAAAAAGCCCGTAATCAATTGAACTGGTATTCTTTGCATATTGCAACGAGTTTGAAGTGTTATTAAAATTCTTGTTAGTATTAGGGTTGATAAGACACTTTATTGCAGTTCCTCTTAAAAAGTCATAATATGCAACATTGTTGCACTGGAAAAGCAATAATTTTTTACTTTTGGCTTTTGCAGAAACCTCTTGATCATAAATAACGCAAAGATGAATACATCTCAATCAGCTACAAATGCTGCCCACAAAAAGTCAAATTTTTTTGGTGCTTTAGCCAGTGGGCTTTGTTTGATTCATTGTGTAGCTATGCCTTTATTCTTTGTGGCGCAAGCAACTGCCACACATCATCACGAAGATGAACACGGGCACGACCATCACGACCACCCAGATATGGGCTGGTGGGGCAGCTTAGATTTTATATTCCTTGCCCTTTCAATAGTCGCAGTTTTTTATTCTGCCAAGAATACTTCTCTTAAATGGATGCCACTCGCACTTTACGCAAGTTGGGCAGTACTGGCCTTCATTGTTCTTAATGAAAAACTACATTTGATGCATTTGCCACACGAAGCGATTTACCTTCCAACGCTCGCTTTGATTGGTTTGCATATTTATAATATCAGATATTGTGATTGTGAGAAGGAAGAAAGCCTCGTTCCTGAATAGAAAGTCTAAGTTGCACAGTGCGCGCAGTTAGATTCCCCAACTAAATCTCCTTCTTTATTCAACTCATATTGACAGCACTCTTGGAGATTTTCTTTTAGTATAGCTTTCCCACGGCGGGTTCTAGCTTTGACATTAGCGAGACTGATGCCTAGTATTCTTGCTACTTCTTGCTGTTTTTTCCCTTGAAAATAAAGCAATTCAATTGTCTCTCTGTAAGTATCGGGAAGTTGTTCCACAAAGCGATCTAAGCAGCACACCTCGTCGTAAGCAGTTTTGTCTTCTTCTGGATTTAGCGATTCTGTTTTATTTTGTTTAGCGGATTGATTGTGGTAATTGATAATCTCATTTCTAGAAATTTGAAATATCCAAGCCCGAAGTTTTTCCTGCTCTTTTAGGGAATCTAGGTAAAGACAAACCTTCAAAAAAGTGTTTTGCAAAACTTCATCGGCAGCATCTTTATTCTTTAACTTTTTCAGCACGAAAAAATACACTTCCTCTTTGTAGAGATTCCAAATTTTATTTGTGTCCATATTACTTGTTTTACTCAAAAATCATCGAGCAACTTCTTGCTGCTCGATGATCCAAAGCTCAATGTCGCTTTTTTCTATTTTATTCACAACAACTGCATTTTTTGCAGTTACAGTTCTCGCAAGAACAATTATTCTCTAAACAGTTTTTACAGTTACATTTGTTGCATTCGCAATTCTTACATTTACAAGTATTCATAAGTCTACAGTTTTTAAATTTATTGCAATTGATTAACAATCTGCTGAACCATTGCGGATTGATTTACAAAGGAGACTAAGATTTTGAGAGAAGGATACAATATTTTTTCGGAAAGGATAGAATTATGCCTGAACAGCTCTAATTAAGCGAATGGAATTGGGATCGTTCAAGAAAAGTGCGTCCACGCAGCGTTTTGATATTTAAAGGTTTGTCAATTGAACAAAAGTTAATTGATATGGATGAATGAATACCACCGCGAGAGAAGTCTATCTGGGCTGAACACTTGGTAGGGTGAAGTAGAACTGACTTCCTTTACCCTTTTCACTTTTTACTCCAATGATACCATTATATTTTTCTACGATTTCTTTGCAGAGATTTAGACCAATTCCTGTTCCTCGTTCTCCATCTGTGCCCAAAGTAGAACTCCCCAACTCAAAAATAGTGGGTAACTTCTCTTTTGAGATTCCTATTCCTGTATCAGAAATCATGACTTTTACAGACTTGTTGTTCACTTCTGCATCTACACTGATTTTGCCTCCTTCAGGGGTGAATTTAATTGCATTGTTGATGAGATTTCTCAATAAAATATTGACATCATTTTCATCTGCTTTTACGGATAATTTATCAAAAAATTCTTCAAAATGAATTTGTTTTTTAGCTATAAGACTAGATAAGAATTGACGGACGATTACTATTTGCGCTGTCAAATCTGTGACTTTATTGGTTACTTTTTCTTGACCTCTGATTTGGACTTTTGCCCAATTGAGCAAGTTATTTAATACCTCATAAACTGCAGTCGCATTTTCTTGCATATCTCCAATCATAGACAAAAAATCTTGCTGCGATATTTGTCCATTAAGGGTCATATCAAGTGCTGATTTTATGCCCCCCACCGGTCCACGAAGATCATGACCTATGATTGCAAAAACCTTATCTTTTAGTTCGTTTAGCTCCGTTAATTTCTTAGATTGCTGCTTTATGATTTTATTGCTTTTTTGACTTTTTCTAAGCAAATACCCAACGATAGCTAGTAGACAGAAACTCAAAAACACACCCGCTATCAATGCTCCATTTAACTGTTTTTGAGCAACTAATCGTTCTGCTTGTATTTCTTTTTCGAGCTTCAGGCTGCGAGACTCAAATTGCTCTCGACTTTTTTCAACCTCCTGTGCTAGATCAATGAGTAAGACGGATTGAGACACCTCGTTTAGTTCGGAAAGCAAATCCTTACTCTGATTTAAGTAGTAGTTAGTTTTTTGGTATTCTTGTCTGTCCTGATGGTAGTTACTCAATAAAGACAAAGCAGTCAGTCGCAAATCAATCGGATGTGCGATATGTATATTGTCGCTTTCATCTAGTGTTCTAATAGCAGCTTGAGCAAGTTGTGGTATTTGATCGTATTTTCTATTTTTCTCTTGTATCTTCGCTAGAAGTAAGTTTAGATTTAGAGTAACTTCCTCTAAATCATTACCTCTTAAATGATCTGCTAACGCTTGTGCAATAGCAAATTCGCTCATGGCTAGTTCCGTTTTACCTTCTTTTTGTAGATAATCTGCATAGTAAATATGAGCTAGCGAAAGGACTAAGGTATCATTCTCTTTTAACTGACTACCAATATCTAAGCCTCTCTCCAAATAGTACTGAGCACTATCGCTAATGCCAAGTTTTCCATAGTTATGCCCAATTCTTGAGAAATATTCCACTAACCCAGTACTATCACTACCTGTGAGAATTAAGCCTTCAGCTATATATTTATAAATCTCAATTGCCTTACGATAAAGTTGGAATTCTTCATAGACGACTCCTAGCTGATTATAAGAAATTTGTTTCGCCCATTTGTAATCCATTTGCTCCGTAATGCCAATGGCTAGGTTTAGGTATCTTACTGTGTTTGGGATATCTCCTTTTTCTTTGAAAAAATAGCTCACTGTTTGATAAATGCTATATAAATTGTATAGTTCTCCATCTATTCCTTCGTGATAAGAAACAGTAGATAACATTAAATTTATTGCCGTATCTAATTGACCAATAGTTCTGTAATACCTTGCAATGTTTCTCTGAAAAGCAGAAATCTGACCTTCTCTATTAGTAGAATTAATTAACGAAATTCCCTTATTGTAAAAAGCTAAAATCGAATCTCTTTGTATTGAGTCTCCAGATTCAAAAGCATTAAGACTAAAGAATAGCTTCATATTGTAAACTGAACTCAATCCTTCATCATACTGAATTTGAGTATTGAAGCGTTCTGCATCTGACAGTGCAGCCTTGTATAGTTGCTTATCATTTTGCGTATAATAAGCCCAGAACTTATCCATCATGATGGTGGATTGAAGCGTGTCATTATTGGACTGCTGTGCAATAACCAAGGCACGATCTAATATCTCGATGGATTCCCGATAATTCCCCTGATTTCTAACCACATTGCTCTTTTTGCGTAAGCACATAATGTGATAATAATCGTCTTTTCCGTTCTCAGTTTGCGCTAAACATTGTTCGATAAGTAGTAGAGCAGAATCTGGGAAAGCATAAGTAGTTTCACGTACTTTTCGATAGAGAATGTCTATATCTTCTGGTGAGTTGCTGTTAAGATCGCAGGCATAAAGCTGAATCAGTACAGAGAAACAGAAGACAAGTTTGAAGAGTGAAATGATTAGCTCCTGTTTCTTGTATGTCAGTATAGACTGATTCAATTGATCTTATTTCTCGCAAAACTATGAATATAAGGTCGACTTTGGAATAAAAAAGCAATAATTTTTCCAAAATGATTCTCTGAATGGTGCAAAAAAAATAGCTCGTCAGAGGAATCAATGGTTTTGAATAGCAAGAAAGTGGGGCTGTGAACCCACAAACGCTTTTGTAGTGGTAAAAAATCCAAAAGATTTGTTGTATTTACGAAGATATTTGCTCCAATTGATCCTAAGTGGTCATGCATATTCAATATTGCGCATTAATATTTTTTAACATTGAAAATCAATTAGTTATAAAATATCATCTGTTGGTTTATTTAGCACGAGTACTTAACTAATTATTTCGATGATACTAGCCAAATATTTTTTTACTTCCTCTGTTGAATACATCATTTTTGGAAAGGAATGTCGGATTTCATATACTTCTCCATCTCGTTCGATGCCTAGAAAATCTGCACCTAAGCGATCTACGCTTTTCAATTTACCAACGATGACCTCTTTCTCGTCTTCAAGATGCTGAACAAATAGAGTAATCCCTTCAGAATGTTCTTCATTCATTTCATTGAGCAGGGCAAGGCGATCGTATTTCTTGAATTGTTTGCGCAAGAGGCTAGATTTGTTTCAATGATTTTATTTTGGAATTGAACTAATTCTAAATACAGTTATCCACAAAAAAATCATAGCGTCGAATTGAAGTGCTGAAAGTCAGTCAATCAGTATTTACAATTATTATTCGTGAATAAGGTCTAAAGAATAGGCAAGATTATGATACCAAGAGAAAAATTGCAATACCCAATTTGTGAATTCTGACTACTAATATTGGGTATGAATTGGGTATATCAATTCATCAATTTTCTGAAAAAATGGCTTCTACTGGAGTACTTTTCTGCTCAAATACTAAGGTTTGCGTTTGAGTAGTTGGTTTCCAAGCGATAAGCAATTCTTCTTCATTTTTCACCAAAATGGGCTTGCTTTGAGTCGCACTCATTGGCAATTTTACCAGTTCTTCTTGTCGTAAAATATTGCCACTCAAATCTAAATGAGTGAGCACTAGAACGACTTGATTTTCTCTTTTTTCTAACCAAACTGCGCACAATTGTTTCGAGTTTATCCAGACGATGTCAATGCCACCGTGTAGTTGTTCTTTTTGCTGTGAAAGTACCATCTTGAATACTTCTCCAGCATCTTCGGAGTGCGCTAATTGGAAAACCGCTTGTCCATCCGATTTCGTCAACCAAGCGAGTGCAACTTGATTGTCCAGAGCGGCTACAGCAGGTACCTCAATTGTTGCTCTTGTTGCCCATTTATCTTTTTTGACGATTTCTGGAGTTGTCCAAGTCTCCTTTTCGTAGCGTTGAATAGTCAAATTATTTTGAGCATTTCGGTAAGCTAAAACTGTTCCTTTAGAGGTATTTACAGCATCAAAAGGACAAAGTGGCATCATTTCAGTGGTCAATAAATGCTCATCATATTTATTACCTTTATCATCAATTTCTCTGGCATAAATTGCCATTTTCCCATCCATTTTGGGAAAGTATCGGCCTGTATCTTCTATCTCTTTTTTGGTATCCCGCCCATCCATCCAAATAGCAAGTAACCGCCCGTTTTCTAGTGGAACAAATCTTGCCAAACCATAAAATGAGGGAATCTCTCCTTCGTAAGGCATGAAGGGGGATTTCCATTGCTTACTTTCATTCTTAGAAAGACTAAACAGCAAATGGTGATCGTAAATATTGCGCGAATTATTACTTTCTAACCAACTGGCTAACAGATTTTTACGATCATTTGGGAATGCGATGAGTTGAGGAGCATCCACTTCGTTTACCAACCATTCTGCATCGCCAATTTGAATGGTTTTAGGTTTTGTCCAATTACCATTTTTGCGTTCAGCATACTGAAAAACTTGTTCGCCGTCGTTTCGATTTTATATCCAAGAAGCATGAATATTTCCGTCATTTTCGTACAGACGGAAAGCAGATTTTTGTTGTTTTTCAAGATTTGAATTCTTAAATTTTGCAGCTTGATTATCAAAGAGTCGAACGCTTGCTCTCAAGAAAAAACTTCGCCCTGCCCCGATTGGTAATCCACTACCACTCGAATGCGCACCAACTCGTCCGCCTTGCACATTCACTTGGGTGATATTGAGTAGATTTCGCACGCCAAAAGTGAGTAAAATTCGATTATTGAAAAGCGGTTGTGCTAGACTGGCATCCATCATGGTGAAGCCATCCTGAACACGTTGGCGAGCAACAGTTTTTTCTTCTTCGGTTTCAGGATAGTAGCTAATGAAGCGATCATTATGGCGTGCGAAAACATTCAGCTTGGTATTGCTAAATGGTAATTCGTAGCCAATTCGTCCATTCAGCTCCGTCGTGTAAGTGAAATCTTCTATGCTTTCTAATTCTTCACTTAGTGGATTGAAAAAGCCAATCTTAGAAATACCTCCCTCTAATTCCAATGCCTGAAATTGGTAGTTTAAGCGAAGATTTATTCCTTTTGTTCTACTGTTTTCGAGATTAAAATAAGCGTATTGAGTGGATTGGTCTGGAGTGGTAGGAACGATTAGTCCATTTTCTTCCAAGAAAGGGAAGAGTTGAATTTGGTTGTCAATTTGATTGTAAAAAGAATGCAGGCGTGCTTTGAATCGCTGTTGATTCCAGCTTTTATCGAAATTCAGATTGGTTTGAAAATTATTAGAAGTTTCCGCCTGTAAATCGGGATTACCAATGATGAAATGATTGATGTCAATGAAAGACAGAAAGAGTTCTTTCAGACTTGGACTACGAAACCCTTTACCATAGGAAGCACGAAAAGAAAGCCCGTCTAGTAATTGATACTTCAGATGGAAGGAAGGAAGGAGTGGCGCATCGTAGCGCGTATTGCGCATGGCACGTATTCCTGTTTCCAGCGTCAAATCATCTATTGGACGATAGCGCAAACTGCCAAAAACCGCGTAGTCACCAATCGCTATTGGTTCAGTACTGCCTTCTTCCTCCACAATTCTTGCTCCCGAACCATCTTCTCTACGAAGGTCAATTCCTAATTGAAAATTGAGTTTTTGATCTCTGAAATTGCTGGCTAAGACGGAACGCAGCATATAAGTATCAAAAGCAGTCGTATCACCATCAATGATATTTTCTTGCTCTTGTAGGTCTTCCCATGCAAAATCTAAACGATAGGTATTGACTTCTCGATTAAATTGATTGTAGCCCAAAGTGTTTTGCCAATAATAATTCTTGAAAACGCTACCTTCGTGTGTCAAGGCATGATTTAGTCGTCGAGTCAAGAAATAATCATCAAAAGCGTAGGGCTTGAATCTTGGGCGACGCTCGTCACCCAGATTTTGGACTTCTTCATCAAAATAAGAGACTTGATAGATGATTTTTTGATCGTCTCCAAAGTCATAACGCAAGCTCGCATCAGCGTACCATTGCTCTTTCGGATTCCAAAGCACCGAGCGCGTTGAATCTTCACTGAAACCATCAAACCAGTCCCGTCCACCATTCACTCGAATTAGTAAATCGTCTCCAAATCGAATTCCTGCATCCACACCTGTGCTGTTCTCTGCGCGTGTTTCCAATTGCTGCGTGAGTGTCAATTCATAAGGATAGCGTTGCGATTTTTTGGTAATCAAATTGATAACTCCACCGAGCGCATCCGTCCCATAATTGACCGCCATTGGTCCTTCGACTATTTCTACGCGCTCAATGTTATTCAAGTTGATTTGGCTCAAATCCAAATTGCCACTCAATCTTCCAACCATTGGTACGCCATCAATCATAATTTTGATGTTCTCTCCACTCACACCCAGTAAACTCATGCTACTCCCCAACACCAAATCTTGACTGATCCGAACATTCAAATCTTGTTGCAGCAACTGCTCCAAATTGTTCGCACCTTGTCGCTCAATAGTTTCTCTCGTGATGGTACGAATATTTTGTACTGCATTTTTGCTGTCAGTTGGAGCATACTGGGCAGTAATGACTACGTCATTTAAGTCAATTGACATGGCGAAAGAGTCGGTTTTAGCGACAGACTCTGAAACGGGCATTTGTATACTTTCTTGTGCCTGCGTGTGAACAAAAAAGAGGGTGGAAAAGAGATGAATGGTTACGAATCTGCGCTTGATGCTCATATAGGTTTAAGTCTATTGCTGAATAGTGCGTAAAAATAGTGCTGTTTGAGGATTTTTTCAATACCCAATTTTATACCACCAACATTCCTAATTTTAGGTACTCAATACTAAAATAATCGGTGCGATATGAAAACCTTAGTGCGAGAATTTAGTTACAGTTTTATCTTAATAGTGTTGTAAAATTATTACAAAAAGAGATATTAAGGTCAATACGTGCAAATAACAAACTGCACATTACCTAAAAACACTTAATATCTATCAAATTAAAAATTAGTATTATGGACATAATTGCAAGCAAATCAACTGCTACTGTCAATATCGGACTATCTGATGAAAAAAGAGCAGGCGTGGTAGAAATTCTAGCTCATTTATTGGCAGATGAGCATATTTTATATATCAAACTACGCAATTATCACTGGAATGTAGAAGGTATGAGCTTCCAGCCCTTGCATGCACTCTTTGAGGAGCAGTACAATTCATTGGCAGAGGTCATTGATGATGTTGCGGAACGCATTAGAAGCTTGGGAGCATATTCTCCTGGTTCTATGAGTCATTTTAACCAACTCGCACGTTTGCAGGAAACAGATCATCTTAGTGGTGATGCAAGGAAAATGCTTGAAAATATACTTGCAGATCACGAGATGCTTATTCAAGTACTTCGGCAAAATGTAGAAGAAACGATGGAGGAGCATAAAGACGCAGGTACAAGCGATTTTCTAACAGGCCTAATGGAAATGCACGAAAAAATGGCTTGGATGGTGAGAAGTCACCTTAAGTAGTTCTCTATGAGATCAGGCACATCAGATCAGTTTTACTCCTGATCTGGTGTATTTCTATTATTTGCCCATTTTGCTGTAAAATTTTCTTTTTTCTGGACTAAATTCTTATTTAGACCAAGTAAAAATAATGAATCGGATGTTGTATATTTGTAGCATAATTTTACAGTATTTTGAAGCAAACAAATCATGTTTAGAGAAAACGTAAGCGAAGCATTAGCTATTAAAAGCATTCTCAACGGATTGCGACAAGGAGAAATCGCCATTGATCCTTTGAGGTATGGGCTAAATGAACAGCAACTTCAGGAAGAAAACACAAGTTTACTAGGTTCAGTAAAATGCAAGGGAAAAAAATGGTGTGTACGTGTGGTGCTGTGTTGCAACAAGAAATCCTGCTGCTTCTACAAGGAATGCTTGCATCGTTCTTGCCGCTCTGAACAAGAAGCGCAAGTTGTAATGAATTACGGTAGGAATTTAGCTTTGCTCAATTTAGAAGATGAACCCTTGCTTGACTTCTCGGCTATGACTTGGAACTGAGCACATTCCAAAAGTAAAATCAGGAGAGATGTAGCAATATGACTACAACAAAAACTGTGTCCTACTTGCTACAATCAGAATTTTCTTGTCTACTTTAGCAAAACTTTTAGAGCATGAGATTTTCTCCTATGAAGAAAGACCTAGTGTGAATATGGTAAGAGCATGTCTAAATTTTATCGTTCTGATAGTCAATATTTTATGAACCTGCCGCTGAAATAGTTTATTCATTCCCCGATAGCTATCGGGAGCTAAACTCATAAATTTTTTCTTAGGCAGATGTATCCGCCTCAGGCGTGAACCACAATCTATTGACGATCAGTTAAATAAATTTTTAGACAAGCTCTAGATGAAATCTTTTGTTCTCACTTTGCACCCACTTTTAAAAACAAATATTTAAGCTCCTATGAAGACGAAAATATGCGCTACTTGTAAAAAAGAAGATGACGTGATGTATAGAGTGCAAATTCATAAAGGAAAAACGTGGATTTTTGTTTGTAAAAGCTGTTGTGAGGAACATCAGAAAATGCCTACGTATCGCTACGGCGGCACTTGGAAAGGCTACCGACACTAATCTTTTTTTATTTCATACTGTTTGGTCTGTCTCGGCATTCTCTTCTCATAGTATTAGTTACGTTGGTTTTGCTTCTTCTTTTTTTCCTCTCCCATTAATTTGTTGGCGTTTTGAGTAACGAAATAGAAAAGTATCGCTAATTATTGCATTGGCATGTAGAATCAAAAGTTTAAAAAACTTTGTTTATGCTGTAAACTAAGTTTTATGCAATTTTTAACCAGAGGAGTTTGAGGAAGAAAAGCGGTTTTGAAAAAACCATTTTTCTTCCTCAACACTGTTTCCGCCGCCGTCTTCGACAGCGGCGAG
>JBCDFY010000143.1:0-19372 GCA_039176995.1 Bacteroidota bacterium | reverse complement strand
CATACAAACATTCCCCTACCAATATCCTCTCCAATCAATGTATTGAATCTTTAAATAATTCTTCACGCGCTTTCGCCAAAGTTTGAAGGGACGCTTTTTTGCTTCTTGAGCTTTGCCCCATTTGTTTTGATGCGGAAAGGGAACTTGTGGAATTTCTTTTCCCAAAAAGGAGCAAATTTTTTCCCATTGGTCACCTTTTGTAAAATCCAGAACCAGTAAATCCTCAGGACGATCTTTGAAGTATTCGAGAACTTCTTGATTGTGGCGATTGTAAACTTGAAGCGTATTGGCTTCATCATCTTTGGGTAAACCTTTGTAGCGTCCGTAAATCCATTCGTGTTGTGCGCTTCTTAAATCACCAATGTGTCGGCTGACGCTTTTGTACCAAGATTCTGACTCTCTGATAGTAAGAATGAATTTGCAATTAGGAATTCGCTGATCGAGTTCTTTGTAAATCATATACCAAGGCGTGTCCTCCAGAGCATCATAAGGCTCAATTATACGAAGAATTTTATCATAATCGCCTTTCAAAATAGGAATCAATGCTCTCGAGGAAGTGTCTTTCACTCTATAACCCAAAATCTGTAGCGCGCCCAAAAGCGTAGAAGTACCCGTTTTTTGGAAACCGACACCAATTATTTTTCCTTGCATGACTAATGCTTTTCACCTAAAATTTCCTGCATCTCCACCTGAATTTTCTGCGCCGCAGCTCTCGCTTTTTCCGCAAAATCTTCACCACTACCAGCATAGATAATACCTCTTGAAGAATTGACCAACAAACCACATTGCTCGTTCATGCCATATTCAGAAACTTTCTTCAAATCTCCTCCTTGTGCACCTACGCCTGGAACGAGCAAAAAATGTTCAGGAACGAGTGCTCGAATGCGCTGAAATTTTTCAGGATGCGTTGCTCCAATGACGAACATCAGATTTTCGGGCGTTCCCCATTGAGCGGTGGTTTGCAGTACTTTTTCGTGCAGCAATTCACCATTTTCCTGCATGAATTGGAAATCTTGACTGCCTTTGTTAGAAGTGAGCGCTAATAAAATGACCCATTTTCCATCAAATTCCAAAAATGGCGTTACGCTGTCGCTTCCCATGTAGGGTGCAATCGTCAAAGCATCGCACGGCAACTGTTCAAAGAAGGCTTGCGCGTATTTCTTAGAGGTATTTCCAATGTCGCCTCGCTTGGCATCGGCAATAATAAAATGATTGCTAGAAATATAATTCACCGTTTTTTCAAAAGCCATCCAGCCTTTTGTACCTAAGGCTTCGTAAAAAGCTAAATTGGGTTTGTAAGCGACACATAAATCTTGGGTGGCGTCAATAATGGCTTTATTGAATTCAAAAATAGGATCATCCAATTCGAGCAAATGTTTGGGCAAACGATCCAAATCAGGATCAAGTCCAACGCAGAGGTAGGATTGCTTCGATAAGATATTTTGATAGAGCTGTTGGCGTGTCATAAAATTAAATTTCCAATTTTTGGCAAAAGTACTTTATCTGACCAAGAATATTTCGTTTCTTTATTCCATATCAGAGAAAACACTCCTATTGATTCTACACCCATCCATTTTACAATAACAATTCTCCAGTGGTAAATCCGTGAGCATCAGTACATTACTGTGTATCAATACGTACGTTTATGAGGTTAACTGCTACACTTTTTATTCTATTTTCGACCAGTGCTTTCGCGCTTGCACAACAGCAAGCAGTGCCTGTCAGTCATCAATCTGATGTTTGGTTAGAAGAAAACGAAAATGCAAACGATGCTATTCAATTTAGTGCTGATGCGTTGCCAGATGCCATCGAGCTATTTTGGGAAGTGAGGAGAGAGGAAGCTATTGTTGGCTATGAATTGCAGCGTTCCACGGATGGAAAAAACTTTCAAAAAGTAGCTTGGATTGCTTCCGTTGGAGAGGCGGAAATTGGTGGTAGTTACTTGCATTTGGATGAGACTTCATTTCGCAAAGAGATCATTCAGTATCGCATCAAAGTAGTGCGAAAAGATGGGCAATATCTTTATTCCTCCACACAGATTGTTGATCTTCGACTTTCAAACAAGCTCTAAATTCCCTACTTTCGGCCCGCAACAAAACTTATCGAGAATGTCCTACCGTGATTTAGCTTTAGAAATGGTTCGAGTAACCGAATTGGCTGCCATTTCCTCTTCTTTTTTCGTTGGAAAAGGTGACAAAGAAGGCGGCGATGGTGCTGCTGTGGATGCCATGCGTCATTATTTCAACACTATCAATATAGATGGCACAATCGTCATTGGAGAAGGCGAGAAGGACGAAGCGCCGATGTTGTTCAATGGCGAAAAAGTAGGAACGGGCGAAGGTCCAGCTGTCGATATTGCTGTTGATCCAGTGGAAGGAACAACGCTTTTGGCAAAAGGACAACCCAATGCGATTGCAACCATTGCACTATCCGAGAAAGATACGATGCTGAAAGTGGGCAGCTCGTTTTATATGAATAAAATTGTAGTACCAGACAAAGCTAAAGATGCGATTGACATTACTAAAAGTCCAACAGAAAACGTCAAAAATATTGCAAAAGCATTGGACAAGAGTGTAAATGGACTGACCGTCTTTGTCTTAGATCGTCCACGACATGGCACACTTATTGAAGAGCTGCGCGCTTGTGGGGTCAGAATTTTGCTTACTGCACACGGCGATGTTTCGGGTGGCGTTTCTGCAACTTTACCAACCACGGGTGTAGATGCGCTCTTTGGGATTGGTGGAACGCCCGAAGCAATTATTACAGCAGCAGCAGTAAAAGCGATGGGTGGTGGAATGCAGTGCCAGCGTGCACCACAGAGTTTTGCAGAACGCAAAAGGTTAGAAGAGGAAGGAACGAATTTAGGAGAAATATTGACGTTGGACGATTTGGTAGCAAGTGATAATACCTTTTTTGCGGCAACGGGAATTACTTCTAGTACTTTCTTACGCGGCGTACAATTTCGTTCTAAAAATATCGTAACGACTCAAAGCGTCGTCATGCGCTCTCGTTCGGGCACCATTCGATTTATTGATGGTATTCATAATTTGAGCAAAAAACTGTCCAGTACGGCTTTTGAGCTTCCTTGGAAAAAAGAATAAATTAGGAAGTTTATCTTTCAAGAGGGCGCGGGATATGAATCGCCACCGTTAATATTTTTAATTGAGATCGTAAAAAATGTCTATCCACAGGTATGGATGATCATATTGTAGAACCCTTTAGTAAAGAACAAATCAATGGAGTTCTGCAAAAAGCGATAAGGAAAAATAGAAGTGAATAATAATTGAGAACTATACGAGAAAGCTGTCAAAGGATGGTGTTTTAGTTTATGGTACTTCTCCGTCGCTGTAATATTATGCTTTCAATAAAAATAAGTACCAATCCAACGGAAAATTTCTTTTCCATTTTTGATAAATAAAATTACCAGCGCAATCAAGATAAATAACGCAAGAATACTAATGTTGCGCCAGTCACGCTGTGCTCGTTCTCTTCTACTTTTGTACGCTTTTCTTTTATTCACTCGACTCATAAAACGCTTTTTTTGCGCACAAAGATAATGGACTTCACGAATCCACGAACCTGTCCACACTAGGAGTTTGAATTCCTTCGTTTTATTGTAGTTTTGCGACTTTTTTGTGACAAGGTTATTTTGATAATGGTCTTGTCCAAGTATCCATGAACAATAAAATCTAAATTTCAAGCAGTGAAACAAATCTTTCTTTTTCTATCTCTATCGCTTACTATTCATTTTGTACAGGCCCAAGAAGGCTGGGAGAGTGGTGGATGGATTGGTACTTCCAATTACTTTGGAGATTTGAATACCAATTTTGCATTCAAAGATCCAGGCATCGCAGCAGGCGTAGTGTTTCGATATAATTTTAATAATCGAGTTGCTTTAAAATTTGCGGGCAACTATGGTCAGATTGCCGCAGATGATGCAGATTCAGACAACATCTTCGAGCGAGCTAGGAACTTAAATTTCCAGTCCGAAATTTTTGATGGCTCTGCTCAAGTTGAGTTCAACTTCTTACCATTAGTGCATGGAAGTTACACAGAATTTTTCACGCCTTATCTTTCAGGTGGATTGGTGGTCTACAATTTTAATCCAAAAACAGAACTTGATGGTCGACTCATTGAATTGCGACCATTAGGAACGGAAGGACAATTCAGAGGCGAAGAATATTTCGGCACGCAGATTGGGGTAGCCTACGGTGGCGGTATTAAATTTTCAATGAACTATGTTTGGAGCATCAATGTCCATGTAGATGCACGTTGGTTATTCAGTGACTATTTGGATGATGTTAGTACAGTTTTTGCCGATCCTGACGATATTGCTAACCTTCGTGGAGAAGATGCTGCAATATTGAGTAATCGGGCGATAGATCTTCCTGGCGTGGAAGCTAATTTTGCGCCAGGCACACAACGTGGAGATCAGTTTAATAATGATACTTATGTTTTTATTGGTGTTGGTCTGATGTATTACTTTGGAGACTTAAAATGTCCAAATATTTCCAAGAAGTAAAAAATCTGCTCTCCTACTCCATGAATCTGTCAGTTTCTATCAGGACTTCAAGAGGTTAAATAAATTTTTAGTCAAGCTCTAAAGTAAATAAGTGGACTCTTTTATCTTTGCGCGCATGATCGAAAAAATAGTTATCCTCGACTTTGGTTCTCAATACACTCAACTCATTGCGCGCAGAATCAGAGAGTTGAATGTTTACAGTGAGATTATACCTTACAATAAGGAGATCGTTTTTGATGGAAGCGTGAAAGGTATTATTCTTTCAGGTAGTCCGTTTTCTGTAACTGATGAACGTGCCTTACACGTCAATCTCGAACCTATTCTCTCTCAACGTCCTACGCTTGGTGTTTGCTACGGAGCGCAATATATCGCTCACAATCTAGGTGGACGAGTGGAAGCTTCGGAAAAAAGAGAATACGGGCGAGCAAACTTAGCGAGTGTTCAGCAAAGCGATGCGCTTTTTCAGAATATTGCTTTGGATTCGCAGGTTTGGATGTCGCATGGTGATACAATTACTCAGCTACCAGCAGGTTTTGAGCTGTTGGCAAGCACTTCTAGCATTCCAGTTGCTGCGTTCAAACAAAAAGATCGTCCCGTTTACGGCATTCAATTTCATCCAGAAGTGACCCATAGCTTGGAAGGTAAGCAGTTACTTTCCAACTTTGTACTCAATATTGCAAAATGTAGTCAAGATTGGTCGCCCGCTTCTTTTTTGGAGCAAAGTGTACAAGAGCTGAAAGCAAAAATTGGTTCGGAGCGCGTATTGATGGGACTGTCAGGCGGTGTGGATAGCACTGTAGCAGCAAGTATGTTGCACGAAGCGATTGGCGATCAATTAATCTGTTTTTTCATCAATAATGGTTTATTGCGCAAAGAGGAATACGAAGAAGTCTTAGAAGCGTACAAAGAAATGGACTTGAACGTGATTGGTGTAGATGCCAGTCAGGAGTTTTTGAGCGAATTGAGTGGTGTTTCTGATCCAGAACGAAAGCGAAAAATTATTGGTCGCGTTTTTATCGAAGTTTTTGAAAAAGAAGCCAATCAATTAGAAAATATTAAGTGGCTGGGACAAGGAACGATTTATCCAGATGTGATCGAATCGGTTTCCGTTCACGGGCCGTCAGTTACGATCAAATCGCATCACAATGTTGGTGGTTTACCAGAAAAATTGAGCCTAAAAATAGTAGAACCACTGCGAATGCTCTTCAAAGATGAAGTGCGTAGGGTAGGAGCAGAGTTAGATATTCCAAAAGCAATTTTGGGCCGTCATCCATTCCCTGGACCAGGCTTAGCCATCCGAATTTTGGGAGATATTACCGCAGAAAGGGTATCTTTACTGCAAGAAGCAGATGCAATTTTTATAAAAAACCTGAAAAAATTTGATCTTTACGACAAAGTATGGCAAGCTGGAGCAGTTTTATTGCCAATCAAGTCGGTCGGAGTGATGGGAGATGAGCGAACCTACGAGCAAGCCGTTGCGTTAAGATGTGTGAATTCCACCGACGGCATGACGGCTGAATGGAGCAATTTGCCTTATGACTTCTTAGCCACTGTTTCTAGCGAAATCATCAATTCCGTAAAGGGTATAAACCGTGTCGTTTATGATATCAGTACGAAACCTCCTGCAACAATCGAATGGGAATAGTTTTTTAGTGTTCCTATTGGCTCTTTTTGTTTTTTCCTCTTGTGAATTATTCAAGCCTATACAAGGTGATAGGAATAAAGACAAGGAAGAAAAAGAAGAAGAACTTGACCCGATTGGTGGAGGAAGAATATACAATCCAGAGACAGGAGAGTTTGAAGAAACACCAGAGGTCTTGGTAGACAAAATGGATACCATTCGCTGGCGTGAAATTTCTACTAGAGAATACCCTCCAATCACGACGGAAGGCGTTCTAGCTGACAATAGTGGCGATGGGCGAGATGTAGTGATTGGAGAAGGTGAATTTGGCACACAACTGCTGCGTTCTTATAACGTCTCTATGATGTTGCCGTTTTTGACTGATCGTTTTGATGGCAGCGACCCCAATATTGATCCGAACGCACGCTGGGCAGTTCAATTTTATACAGGTGCGAAATTAGCGATGCAGAAATTGGACGCGGAAGGCGTCAATCTAAAAGTTTCAGTTTACGATACTAAAGCTAACGTGCTAGCATTGAATGAGTTAATTCAGCGAGATACTGGATTTATTCAAGGCTCTCACCTAATCATAGGAACTGTGCGCGGGGAATGTGTGAAGCGAATGGCAGATTACGCAGGCGATCAACAAATTCCTTTTGTTTCTCCTTTTAGTGCAAGTTCAAGTATCACGAGGGGCAACCCCAATCCATTCTATTTACAAATCAATCCTTCGCTGACTACACATTTGAAAGAATTGACACGTCATGCGAAAGAGAACTACAATAGCGATCAAATTGTCTTAGTCGCACCTGGTAATAATGAACGCGCGAAAGATCGTTTGCGCTATTTGCAAATGGTGAATGCGGAATTGGCGGGTAGTACGTACGTACCTCGTTTAGAAGAATTGATTATTGATGATGAAACGCCTACTTTAGAGGAAACCAACATTGATATTGTAATGAAAAATGGTCGAGAAACCGTATTCATTGTGCCAATGTGGGAAGATAAAGCCTTCATTTATGCTTTCTTGAGAAAAGCCTATTTAGCGAGTCGCTATACGCCCGTTGTAGTATATGGAATGCCACAATGGCAACGCTTTGAAGATGCAGATTATAATTACTACGAAAATCTAAACTTGCACATTAGCAGCGAATATTACGTAGATAATTATGACGAGACTGTTCGTGAATTTCGCCAAGATTACTACGATGAATACAGCACCATTCCATCTGCAGAAGCCTTCCGTGGTTACGATAATATGCTCTATTTTGGAAGGATGCTCAAGCAGCACGGTACGAAGTTCTACGAGTTCTTCGATCGCTCGGAGAATAATTCATTGCACACCAATTATTCGATTCAACCGATACTTACAGTAAAGAAAGATTCTTACGACAGAGAAACTTTTGGTGAGCCAGAACGCTTTGAAAATCAATTCGTTCACATCTTAAAGTTTGAGGACTTTTATTTTCAGCCAGCGGAGTAAAAAGTCCGATTGCTTGCGAAATGTGTCAAAAAAGTGGAGATTTAGCGAGCAATAAAAATTATTACTCGCGAAATCTATTAATAAAACTGACTTTTCGCGAGTAATCACTCCAAAGCCGCTGCTCTATTGAAGTATTCCTGCGCCTTTGCCTCATTTCCTAATTGCCCATAAGCCGCTCCTAAATTACGTAAAGTATTCACGCGATTTGGGTCGAGTTGAATCGCTCTCTCTAGTATTTCAATTGTCTTTTGCGGCTGACCGCTAATGCCATAAGCTGTACCCAACAAATCCAAAACTTCTACTTCATTGGGACGCATCTGTCTTGCCTTCTCTAAATATTCGATTGCTTTAACTGGATCATTTTTTTGTGCACCAAAGTACTTGCCGGCTTCGCGATAAGTGATGGCTAAATTATTGCTGGCATCTTCATAAACACCATCGCTGTCTAGTGAAATGGCGCGCTCATAATACTGAATGGCTGCTTCGTAGTCTTGCGAATAGTTGTGCGCATTGCCGAGCAGCAAATACGCATTTTTATAAGTTGGATGAATTTTAATAGCTTCAAAAAGATGTCCTTTCGCTTCTTG
This sequence comes from Bacteroidota bacterium, assembly GCA_039176995.1. Taxonomy (GTDB): domain Bacteria; phylum Bacteroidota; class Bacteroidia; order Chitinophagales; family Saprospiraceae; genus JAAUTG01. The sequence continues at coordinate 11,159 of JBCDFY010000143.1, read as the reverse complement.
AACCAATTGACTGCGTTTTGTTTCGTTGGTTTCTTTAGTCGCTTGTTCTAGCAGAGTACCACCCATCGCATTGCGCAGTTTTCCGCTATTGGGAGAAGTGTAAATATCTGTTGTGAAAAGCGTAAAATTGTCTTTCCAAGCGAAGTTGCGCGTAAAAGTTTTAATGGAAAATAGCAGAACAATTACACTAATAATACCAAGTGGAACACTCAAGTTTTTGACTTGCGTAATTTTTTGTGCATTCATTTTCTTTGCTAATCGCCATAACAAAATCATTGCTACAAAACAGAAGCCAAGCGAAGGCACAAAAATGAAACGTTCGCCCATATTCGTCCCAATTGGGAATACGATATTGGAAACAATGGAAAGCGTAATGATGAAATATAGAACGCCGAAGCTGACTGGATCGCGTTTTGTTAAGCGCATTAGAGCATAAATCGTCATGCCTGCGTAGATCACAAAACTTAGCAATACTTGCCAATTTCCCCAAGTCATTATATCTACTTGTCGCGGATAGTAGTCATGCGTCAAAGGATGTGGAAAAGCGAGGAGTTGTAAGTACTTTCCAAGCGTAAACATAATCGTTGCTGACCACTCCCCAAGAGTAAAATCGACCCATTGCCCGTTCTCAATTTTGAGGTACGGATTGTTCATTAATTCTCCAGAGGGTTCATTTTCAAAACCTAAAATGGAGAAACGAATGGCTAAATAAATACCTGCTGCAATAAAAAGTGGAATGCTTTTACCCAAACTTTCTATCCAAGAAACACGTCGAAAAACATAGAAAGCAAGTGGCACGACAGCTAGGAAGGTAATCGCATTTTCTTTTGCTAGAATTCCTAAAAAAAACAATCCTGCTGATATTAGATGCATCCATGCTTTCTTTTCATCAAAAGCACGCAGCGCAAAATACAAAGCTGCTAAACTACCGAGCATCGTCATAATTTCATCGCGTCCTTTGATATTCGCCACGGCTTCCACATGAATGGGATGTACCGCAAAAAGCAGAGCTGTACCTAGCGAAATAAAATAAACGTAAATCTTTGACGAGTAGCGATTTAGCATTCGCAACAGCAGCCAATAAACCATCAAACAAGTTATGGCGTACCAAAAAATATTCATTAAATGATAAATCAAAGGCGTATTCTCAAAGAACTCCCAACCGATAGCGAATTGAATCAAGGTCAAAGGACGATAACGACCACCAGCGACTAAGTTGGCTTTACCTTCTACTTTGAAAAAGCCAAAGAAAGTATCTTTCGTTAGTAAGCCTCCAATACCTTGAACACCTTCCGTCGTAAACATATTATCGTACAACACAATCGCGTCGTCTTGTGTGTAATCATGCGAAATCGTATTGACGTAGAGTAAACTGGCGAAAAGGAAAATTAGGATACTGTGGAGTGTAGCATTTGTCCACCAAGCGGGAATTTGTGAATTGTTCATGGATTGTTGCTGTGTAACTTTGCGTTTGGACATCTGTGAATCGGCGGTTTATTGAAAGCAAATATAAGAATTATAAGGATTGAGAAATTGAGGGCAGAGAAAGGTACGTATGATAAATTGCACTTTCGTAGAAGATGAGAAATGATAGAAGCTCTGATCTCTGCTTCTTTCAAATCATGTCCCCAATCCAAAATAAGTCGCTTTTATCAAGTATGTTTGACATTTGTACAATTTTCTTATCAGATCTTAGTCTTTCTGTAACTATTAGTTCTATGTGCATTAGCTTATTTGACTATGTGGTAAATAGACGTACAATTTTTTACAATAAACTCTTCAAATTCCAAGAACTAGTCTAGAATTTTCTTCGTTTTATCGAATGGATGCTTCTTCATTCGGTCATTTTTACGATTTATACGTTTAGTTTGAAAAGCCAAAGAAGCAGAGGGATAAAAAATCAATCTCAAAGAGCACTAATTAAAAATAAAAGCTAGGCGACTATCATCGCCCAAAGCGAATTGTTTAACAGATGGATAGAAAAGACAAGAACGTAGCAGCTGTACTGGCATTTTTTTTAGGTACTTTTGGAATACATCGTTTTTATTTGGGACAAATTTGGTTAGGAATTTTACACTGTGTTTTAATTGTTACAGGAATTTCTACCATCATTGGATTCATTGATGCCATGGTTTTCTTCTCTATGGACCAAGATCGCTTTGATGGAAAATATAACTGGCGACAACTCCGAGAAGATCGCTATGAAAGACGTGACTATCAGGAGCGAGATCGTTGGGAGAGAAGGCATGAAAGAGATCGAAATCGGCAAAGACGTAGATCAAGAGAAGATAATTTTGAGCGCAGAAGGCATCATCGCGAAAAAGAAATTGAGCACTGGGAGCGCAGGCATCGCGAAAGACAACGTGAGAACGCACGACGCGAAAAAGAAACAGAAAAGCAGCGTAGTCGTCAAGAACGCAAAGCTCAAATGCAAAAGAAAACCACTTATAAAACCGAGGGTATTAAGCGATTCAAAGAATACGATTATGAAGGAGCAATTGACTGCTTCGAGCGTGTTTTAGAAATTGACGAAAAAGATATAGCGGCACATTTTAACTTAGCTTGTGCTTACTCTTTGACGGAAGAAACAAGCCCTGCGATTTATCATTTAGATCAAGCTGTGAAGTATGGTTTCGATGATTTCCAGAAGATTCGTACTCACGATGCGCTCGCTTACTTGCGTATCCAGGACGAATTTGAGGTATTTGCTAAAGGTGGTTTTCGGCTGCCAGAGAGCAAAAACGATTCCACAGCAGTTACAGAAGAAACTACCGAAACGGAAATTCCTGCTAGTGAGCCTCTGCAAGTGGAAGCGCCCAAAACTGATTTATTACAAAGCACACCAGATTTGCTTGACCAATTACAAAAGTTAGGGGACTTAAAGGAACGGGGCTATCTCTCAGAAGAAGAATTTGTAAAAGAAAAGAAAAAGCTGCTAGGTTAAGGGTCTTCTGATAGCTTTGAGCAGTCCTAGGTGTAGAGTGTCTCACGGTCTGCTAAATAATTTTTCAGACAAATACGGAGCAATATTTCAAAAATTATTGAAAAGTATTACATTTGCGGCGGCGGTCATCGACCAGCTCCCTCTGAACTCCCCCAGGTCGGAAACGAAGCAAGGGTAGGAGGTTGTAGCGGTGCGAATGCCCGCCTTTTTTTATTCCTCAAAATTTATAAAAATTCATTTCCTTTTTTGCTCTTCTAACTGAACAAGACTTTCTTTACTTTTGTCCTTTAATTATTAACAGTCAGTGTAATTAATTCGCTATAACAGTTATTTTCTCTTAGATCATCTAGTAGCGTCAGATTCCTTGAAGTAAGAGGTAGGCTATAAAATAAAGTTGATCTACCGAGTAATTTACGTTAAAATGCTATATAAACCCTGTGGTAAATAGTTATTAATCAACCGACAATTATGAAATTTTTTATTGATACAGCAAGCCTCGATCAAATCAAAGAGGCAAAAGATTTAGGCATCTTGGATGGTGTGACGACAAATCCATCTTTAATGGCAAAAGAAGGAATTTCAGGAGAGAAAAACATTCGCGATCACTACAAAAAAATCTGTGATATTGTTTCTGGTGATGTCAGTGCAGAAGTGATTAGTACAGACTTTGATGGTATAGTGGAGGAAGGAAAAGAGTTGGCAAAAATTGCACCAAATATTGTCGTGAAAGTACCGATGATTAAAGAAGGAGTGAAAGCGATCAGCCATTTCACAGAAAACGGAATTCGTACGAATTGTACCTTAGTGTTTTCTGCTGGACAAGCGATCTTGGCAGCTAAAGCAGGTGCAACTTACCTTTCCCCATTCATGGGACGCGTAGATGACATCAATTGGGATGGCGTTGGTTTGATTCGCGAGATTGCAGAGGTATATGCCATTCAAGGATACGATACTGAAATTTTAGCAGCGTCTATTCGTAGCTCTCGCCACATTTTGGAAGCAGCGAAATCAGGTGCGGACGTGATAACAAGTCCTCTAGGTCCAATCTTGGGATTGTTGAAGCATCCTCTGACAGACAATGGTTTAGCTAAGTTCTTAGCGGATCATAAGAAGGCAGCGGGGAAGTAAAAATTATATCAGCAGAGCGCACAGAAGCCTAAAATACGACGTTCTGTCTCTGTGCGCTCTGTCAACTCTGTGTGCAATAGCTACTCTTCTCCTTCCTTCATTTTCTCTAACTGCGCTAAAGCATTTTCATTATCCTCTTCCAATTCTAATACCTTCTCGTAATAGAATTTTGCTGCTGTTTCATTCCCATTTTCCAGATAAGCCTCCGCCAAAGAGTCGTAAACATTTGCCACTTTTGGAAAAATCATTCGATTAATTTCAAATACGGCAATAGCTTTATCCAATTCTCCTCTAGCTTTTAGAACATATCCGTAATTGTTGAGTTCTCGGTCTGCTTTGATGCTTCGATACACTTTTCTAGCATGAGCAACCAAATTTTGTTGTGACCAATGTGAAGTGTCTTCTTTAGCTAATAATTCATGTAATTGACCCACGCCTTTGTAGTTAGGAGAACTTGGCATTTCATTTAATATTTGAGCAATATCGGTCTCGTAAGAAGTGACTGGAGACTCTACGATTCGCCCAATTTCCTCCCCTTTTTTGTAGAAAATATAAGTTGGAACGCGGTGGATATTTAAGCCTTTCTCCTCGCCAGTCGGACTTTGCTTATAGTCGCCAGAACTATCATCTAAGTTAACTAAAGTGATATTAGATTCTTTGATCCCCATTTCATCCATCACCTTGTAAAATTGAGGAATTCCACGTTTGCTATCTCCGCACCAAGTGCCCATGAAAACCTTGACTTCTACGCCTTTGGTTTTCTTTTTGCTCTTTTCAAGCATCGCTTCGTCGAGTTCGTAATTTGTATAATTTTCCTGAAACCATTCTTGGAAAGGTGCTTGTTCTAGTCCTGCTCGGTTGCTCAATCCGAGCAGATGCTTTTCACCATCTTCTTTTTTGATGATCTGATTGTAGGTCTTCTGTGCGTGATTGCTTAAACCCAAGAAGAGGAGTAAGAGTCCAATAGAAAGTTTTAGTGCGTTCATAATTGTGATATTTTTTTGTTCTCTGCAAGTATAGAGGCAAGCCATAATAGATCACGTTAATGAATCTCAAACAATCTTGAATGAATTGTTAAACCTCCCTGAAAAGGGTTACTTTTTATGTTTGATCACATCTAAAAGGCAGAAGAGACAACAAAAACAAGTCCTTAATTGTGAATAAATCAAACAATATCTATCAATTAAAACGTTTTTGTCCTATACTTTTCAGTCATACATCACAGACAATGATGGATGCAAAACAAGCAATACAAATACGAGGTCTGCCCAGTAAGAGATTTATTAACCGTTTTACAAAAACATGAACATATAGCCATGAAAGTCTTTCATCCGTTCTTACTATTGGGATTAGCCATGATTCTTTTTTCCTCATGCGATCAAAAAAGCCTTCTTCCCGATCCTCTACCAAACAATATCAAAGATCAGTTTTTCAAGGAAAGTATGCCTTTAGAAGTGGACTGGTCAACACCTGCTCCTTTTGCTGTGGGAAAAGTAGATTTTGAGTTTGCAGGCAATGTCAAATATGGAAAGCACAAGCGTAATAAATTTGACATCATCTTGCCTGCGTCTGATAAGCCTACACCTTTAGTGATCTACATTCATGGAGGTGGTTTTACGAGAGGAGATAAAAAAGCTGCTTACATTCACACCGATTCCATTCGTCAATTTCTACAAAACGGCGTTGCGTTCGCAACTATTAATTATCGCTATTTGGAACACACTAAGGAGGGCGTGATTGAATCGCTAGAAGACTGTCGCGATTTCTTGCAGTTCATTCGTTACTATGCAACTGATTTTAATATTGATAAGGAGCGAATTGCCGCTTATGGACCTTCCGCAGGTGGTGGTGCAGGACTTTGGTTAGGTACTCACGATGATTTTGCTGATCCTGATAATTCTGACTTACTCAAGCATGAGTCTACTAGGTTGAGTGCGGTCGTTTCGCTTGGAACGCAAGCAACTTACGATATGGCGCGTTGGGAAGAGATTTTCAGAGAATACGATTTTTCCTTGGATAGTCCGATGTTTGATCAGCAAATTCTATATAATTTTTACGCCATAGATTCTCTTCCAGAACTATACGATGATAAGATTGCGGACTATCGTGCAGAAGTAGATATGCTACGTTTGCTGGATGCCGATGATGCGCCTTTGTACGTCGATAATGTCGGAAAATCATTACCTCCAGAAGATATACTTGATCTCTATCATCATCCCTACCATGCTCATGTATTAAAGCAAAAAGCAGAAGTAGTTGGTTTAGATCACGTCATTGTAGCAGAAAAATCAGGTTTGATAGACGCGGAGAATCGAGGGCCTGTGCAGTTTATTTTGCAGCAATTTAAGGATAGAGAATAGAAGAAAAGAGGCGATCTTTGGAGGTCTTCAAAGTTGCTGAAAACAAAGTGGCTGAATACTTGTCTTAGATAAGAATACGCCGAGCACCCATCTTTGAATATATATTGAATACAGATGCTCTGTGTCTTAATTCTAATAATCCAGTACTCTGCTCTATGTTAGAAAAAATGAATGAGTACGGAAAGCGAAACATTCCTTTCCTCTTCATTTTAGATTTTGATCTTCAACAACCCATCATTTTGCCTTTGGAAGAGGCGGAAAAAAAGGGTATTTACTTTCATATCAAAGGATTATCAAATGCTGTGAGCAACACGGAATTGCCGCAGCATTTGCGCTTTCAGAAGTATCCAATTGCATTTTCCAAGTATAAGACTGCTTTTGATTACGTTCAGCAGCAATTGCGATTTGGAAATTCTTTCCTCACTAACTTGACTTTTCCAACTCGAATAGAAACAAATCTTAGCGTGCACCAAATCTTTGATAATAACACAGCACCTTATCGCCTGCTTTTTAAAGATCAATTCACCGTTTTTTCGCCAGAATCTTTTGTACAAATTGATTCGACTGGAAAGATCGCTTCTTTCCCAATGAAAGGAACAATTGATGCTCAATTACCTAATGCAAGAACGCAATTGCTGAATGACCAAAAAGAACGCGCGGAGCACAATACGATTGTGGATTTGATTCGCAATGACTTGAGTCTAGTAGCAAAAAAAGTGTGCGTCGAAAAGTTTCGTTACCTAGATCATATTAAGACTTGGGACAAAGAATTACTACAAATGAGCTCTAAAGTTACAGGACGATTACCCAATGATTATGCTTCACATCTCGGCGATATTTTCGAGCAATTATTACCAGCAGGTTCTATTTGTGGTGCGCCCAAAAAGAAAACAGTAGAAATTATCGAAACCGCAGAAAGTTATGAACGTGGCTACTACACAGGCGTATTTGGCTACTATCAAAACGGTCAAGTCGAAAGTGGGGTAATGATTCGTTTCATCGAAAACACTGGAGGCGAGTTGCACTACAAAAGCGGTGGCGGCATTACCATTTACAGCGAAGTGGAAAAAGAATATCAAGAATTAATTGACAAAGTTTATGCACCGATTCATCGAGAGCATTCGCATCTTCAACGGGCAAATCGAAAATCTGCCTTGGCACATTGAGCGAATGCAAAAGACTCGAAGAGAGGTGTTTGACTCGGAGGATGATTCTTACTCAGAACGATTGGAAGATTGGCTAAAGTTGCCTCAAAAATTTGGGAACGATTTACTTAAATGCAGAGTCCTATATGCTGAAGAAATAGAAAGCGTGGTATTCCAACCTTACCAGATTCGTCCTATCCGTAGTTTAAAAGTTGTTCAAAACAATAGCATCAACTACACCTATAAAACGGAAGATCGAAGCGCACTCACCCAACTTTTCCAACAACGCGGCACTTGTGAAGATATCATCATTGTCAAGAATGATTTAGTCACAGATTCTTACTATGCGAATCTAGTTTTTGATGACGGAAAACGACTTTTAACACCTCGACGGCCTCTGCTTAAAGGCGTCAAGAGGGCGAAATTATTGGAAGCTCAAGTTATTCAAGAAGCCGATCTTCGAGTCGAAGACTTTACCCAATTTGAGCGTGTGCACTTGGTGAATGCGATGATGGATTTGGGGGAATGTGTGGTGGAAATGGAAAATATTGCTCTATGAAAATTAATGCAAAACAACTCTTTCTTGTAGACGCAGTAGGTGCAATATTATCTGCATTTCTACTTGGTGTAGTTTTAGTAAAGCTGGAGCATTTTTTTGGTATCCCTCTCGCCGTATTGTACTTACTTGCTGCCTTTCCTTGTTTTTTTGCGTGTTACGATTTGCTGTGCTATTTCCTAGCAAAAAAGAGAGCTACATTTTTTCTAAAAGGCATTGCCTACGCAAATATCGCTTATTGTATACTATCTATTGGAATTGCCTTTTTTCACCTTGAGTCCATTACCTACTTAGGTTGGACTTATATTTTGGGAGAAGTTTTGATCGTCGGTTTGTTGGTTCGATTGGAAATAAAGGTGGCTAAGGGTTAAGTAGATATTTTACTATTCATAGCATAAACCAGTTGTCGGAAGTCGTCAAAGTCACTAATACTTAATTTTTCGGGCGCTCTTTTTGCACCAATAAGATTTAGAAGAAAGCCCACTGAAAAAAGAACCATCATCAACTTGTTAAATAGAAAATGATTATAAGTAATCATCCAAGTTAGCAGAGAGAATAAGCACATCAAACTTCCATCGTTTAACTTGCTCAAAATTAGCTTTGCTAAATGAAAATTGGCTGAATTTACTTCCTGCGAAATGTTAAAGTTTGTTAAAAAGTCTTAAAATTTATTTCTACAAACCACTCTTTCTTTCTTATTTTCATCCTTTAAATGGTCACCTTTTTGAGGTGAATGACACTATTCTTTGGTGAATGGCAGAAGTGTCTTAAAATTCTTAAGTCTCATTAACAAATGCTTAATTTTTGAGACGTAATATTTTTCTATCATTGCGTTATATAATCAAAATCACTCATACATAGCTGTTGATTTGACTGGTCTTTTAGCAAGGAAACAGCGGAAATTAAATTGATAAATAACATCACCCGTAATATTTTAAAGAGAACATCATGAACATTAAAAAAATTAAATTAGACTTGACTGTAAAGTTCCTCAACCTAGGGAGCAACTCCAATATCCTACAAGGTGTGAAAGACGCTATGTCCAACTTTAGAGATGAGGTTGGAGCTTTCCATGGGTTCACTGTTCTGGACGATACAGGCATAGGGCGAGGCATAGTGAAGCGCACTTATGCAATGAGGTACGATAAGTGTACCTTGAACGTAGATTTAGTTATGAATCAGCAAACACGCAGTCAATACTTAAATGGCTTTCAGTTGAGTTAGAAAGTAACTTCTTTTCAAGAAAAAAGCGTCGGATGTCAATCGAACATTCGACGCTTTTTTGTTTCATCATTCTGACTTCTTTTCAAAAAATCATTTCTTATAAATTAATGGTATAATCAGAAGAATGTGGTCTATAATGTAACAGATTCAAACTAAAATTCTATTTTTATCTTTTCCACGCTGTCAACTTCTGAGCGTCTAAGTAAAAAATTAAAAATGAAAAAACGATCAACCACCTCTCGTAGAAGCTTCATTAAAAAAACTGCGGTAACAGGTACTGGACTTGCCATGGGGCTTAGTGCCAAAAGTTATAATCGAATTTTAGGTGCAAACGATCGAATTAATTTCGGTTTTGCAGGCTTGAATGGACGTGGAAATGCACTTCTAGCAGCTGTTCATGCCACAGACAACGTAGAAATTGTAGCTTTATGCGATGTGGATAGCAAAGTGTTGGAAAAAGTGAAGGGGAAAGTGAAAGAGAACATGGGTGCGAGTACAACTGCCTATAAAGACTATCGCAAAATGTTAGCTTCCAAAGATATAGACGCGTTTGCGATTGCAACGCCCGACCACTGGCACGCACCTATGGCAATAGATGGAGTGAAAGCTGGAAAGCACGTCTATGTAGAAAAACCTTGCTGCCACAATCCAGCGGAAGGAGAACTATTGGTGAAAGCGCAGCAAAAATATGGTCTGCAAGTCCAAATGGGAAATCAGCAACGCTCGGGAGCAGTAACCCAGCAAGCGATTAAATTAATTCACGAAGGTCTCTTAGGAGAAGTCTACCATGGTAAGGCTTGGTATGCAAATACTAGAGGCAGTATTGGAAGAGGAAAAGTGATGGATGCTCCAGCGCACTTGGATTGGGATTTGTTCCAAGGACCTGCTCCGAGAGTACCTTATCGCAGTAATATTGTTCATTACAATTGGCATTGGTTTTGGAACTGGGGGACGGGCGAATCAAACAATAACGGAACGCACGAAATGGACATTTGTCGTTGGGCGTTGGGGGTAAAATATCCGATTAAAACGAATAGTAGTGGTGGTCGTTTTCAGTTTGAAGATGATTGGCAGTTCTATGATACACAAATTGTCAATTTTGAATTTCCAGGCAATAAAATGATTACTTGGGAGGGCAGAAGCTGCAATGGACTCAACTTCCGAGGACGTGGAAGAGGCGTCACCATTCATGGTACAAAAGGAAGTATGTTAATTGATCGGAATGGTTATATTCACTACGACCTGAAAGGAAAAGTAGTGGAAGAGGTAAAAGAACAAAAAGCTTCTGCCACTACTAATACTGTAGGAAGAGGAAGTTTAGATGATCTGCATATGAATAATCTTTGCAATGGTATTCGCAAAGGAGAAAAACTCAATTCTCCAATTGAGGATGGTAATATCAGTAATTTGATGCCGCACTTAGCGAATATTGCTCAAGAATGCGCCGCAGTCGTGCATACCGATCCTGATACAGGATACATTATTGGCAATAAGAAAGCCGAATCGATGTGGGGAAGAGAGTATGAGCCAGGTTGGGAGCCAACGATTTAGTAAATTCCTCAAGAAGGGGTAGAAAAAGTCATAATTTTCTGTCCCTTCTCTATATCACCTCACCACTTCCCTTTTTATTTTTTTGGTGTAAAAGATAAATTAACAAATAATGTAACTATTCAGCAATAAAGATTGCGGATTAAAATATAAGGAATAGCCTCATTGGTAAACAGACTGCGGATTGCTTCAAAAGCATTTACGCCTTGTTTACGAGCAGTACCAAGATAGCTGCGGATTCTAGCGAAATATTG
>JBCDFY010000142.1:0-19683 GCA_039176995.1 Bacteroidota bacterium | reverse complement strand
TGACCAAGGCGTTTAGAAATTAGACAACTCTATTGCAATAAAGCTGTTGTGTAGAGTAAATTTAAAAGAAATCCACTTGCAATTGGAAGTTAGATTGTGATGATGGCAGCTTCCAATTATAATTTATAATAGATTTGATGGAAACGAATAACGGGAATAATAATCAGAATCAGGGGAATGATAAAAATACGCCTCCAAATCGTTTTGGCTCGTATTGGATTTATATCTTGATCGCGGCTTTTCTGATTGTATTGAATTTATACATGGTATCAGGTTCTCAAAATGAAGAAATTGATTACCAGAAGTTTGAGCAAATGGCAGAACGTGGTGATATTGATCGCGTTGTCGTAGTCAATCGCTCACAAGCAAGAGTATATATCAAAGACTCCAAAATTGGTAATGGGGATTATAAAAGCATAAGTAATAGTAATTTTGCTAAGCGTCCGCATTTTACCTTCACTATTTCTTCTTCGGAGCGTTTTGATGAAAAAACTTCTAAGCTCAAAGAAAGTCTGGATGCAGAGAAGAGCTTTATCGTTCAGTACCGAGATGAAACCGATTGGTTAGGTATTATCTTAAGTTGGGTGCTCCCACTGGCGATTTTGGTTTTGATTTGGATATTTATCATGCGCAGAGTAGGTGGGGGAGCTGGTGGCCCAGGGGCACAAATTTTCAATATTGGTAAATCAAAAGCTACTCTTTTTGATCAAAATGCAAAGGTAAGTGTCACTTTTGAGGATGTTGCAGGCTTGGATGAGGCGAAAGAAGAAGTGATGGAGGTAGTTGATTTCCTAAAGAATCCGAAGAAATATACGGCACTTGGTGGTAAGATTCCTAAAGGTGTGCTGCTAGTTGGCCCTCCAGGTACAGGTAAAACGCTTTTAGCGAAAGCAGTGGCAGGAGAAGCAGGTGTACCATTCTTCTCCATTTCAGGTTCTGATTTTGTGGAGATGTTCGTTGGAGTTGGTGCATCTAGGGTGCGCGACTTATTCAAGCAAGCGAGAGAGAAAGCACCATGTATCGTTTTCATAGATGAAATTGATGCCATTGGTCGTGCTAGAGGACGCAGTAATTTTACGGGCGGAAATGATGAACGTGAAAATACGCTGAATCAGTTGTTGGTAGAAATGGATGGTTTCAGTACGGATAAAGGAGTTATCCTGATGGCGGCAACCAACCGCCCAGATGTGCTAGATACTGCTTTGATGCGTCCAGGTCGTTTTGATCGTCAAATTGGAATTGATCGTCCAGACTTGAAGGGGCGTGAGGCAATTTTTAAAGTGCATTTGAAAAATATCAAAACTGCAGAAGGAGTTAGCGCAGAAGTACTTTCTGAAATGACACCAGGTTTTGCAGGTGCGGACATTGCCAATGTTTGTAATGAAGCAGCGTTAGTCGCCGCTCGTCGTGATAAGAAAGCAGTGGACATTGATGACTTCAATCATGCTTTGGATAGAGTGATTGGTGGTTTGGAGAAGAAAAACAAGTTAATTTCGCCAAAAGAGAAAGAAATCATTGCTTATCACGAAGCAGGTCACGCGATTTGTGGTTGGTTTTTAGAGCATGCGTCTCCTTTAGTGAAAGTGACAATTGTCCCACGAGGCATTGGTACTTTGGGCTATGCGCAATATTTACCAAAAGAAGAGTACATCACGCGCACGGAGCAAATGCTTGATCGGATTTGTATGACTTTTGGTGGCCGTGCAGCAGAAGACAACACTTTTGGAAAGATTTCTACGGGTGCGCAAAATGACTTAGATCAAGTTACCAAAATGGCGTATAGCATGATTTCTGTTTTTGGAATGAATCCAAAAGTTGGACAAGTTTCCTTCTACGGAATGTCGCAAGACAACTTTAGCAAGCCATATTCTGATGAAACAGCGAAGTTGATTGATGACGAAGTGCGTAAGTTGTTAGATGTACAATACCAGCGCGCAAGGGACTTGTTGAAAGAACGCAAGAAAGAACTAGAGATTTTGGCGCAACATTTACTGGAGAAAGAAGTTTTGCTTAAATCTGATGTAGAGAAGCTAATTGGAGAACGTCCTGTGGATGTGCAAGAGCGTGTATCAAAGAATGGAGTGATTCCAGATGACATTACTACGGTAGTTGATGCGGAGCGTTCTACGGATGACGAATAAAGAAAGATCATTTAGATAGAAATACAGAATCATTAAATTGTATTTCCAGGGTACAAAATAGCTTGAATCTTTTGAGGTTCAGGCTATTTTTTTTGTCCTTGATGTGAGCAGCAAACCTTTACAATTTAGCGTTTTTAGAAGGAAGAATATCGCTAAACAATAGTCGAACACTATATGAACACTTATCTTACTAAACTCACTTTGCTTTTTATCTTAAGTTTTACGCTTTGGACCTGCACGGACGATACTGCACTTCCTGCTTTGGAAAGCATAAAAGAAATAGAACCGCAAGACAATGATAATAAAGGAGACGCTTCAGATATTGAAGTATTTTTCCGAAAGCAGCTCGAAACAAATAATATTCAAGAATATCGAATTTTTGCGATTAAATCAGATAAAGCCGCCGCTTTTACCCTAGAAGATGCAAACGCCATGCCGACTGAAAGGTACACCCAAGTTGGTATTAATGAAACTTATCCAATCAAAGGAAAAGTATTAGCAGTAGATGCGAAAGATACGGACGGCGATGTCATTACAGAGAAAATTTTATACAGATTTGCAGTGCTTACTGTTGCAAAAGATAAGAAGGCATTCAAAAATACTTTGGTCGTAGATGAAGATGATTTTGAGTTGTAAACGAATAACTTGATTGCTGATTATAGTAAAGAATTTGAAGCAGGTTCGGGTAGTCTTTCTATAGATCAAGAAGGGAATTTATATATGGCGGACTTCAATGTTGTATTCAGAGTGGGTGCAACCTACGTACAGTCAGAATTTCCTATTCATAAAATTGCGAAGAATAAAACGGTTTCTACTTTCAGTGAACCTTACAAATTGCTTGCAGGGAATGCTTTTGATCGTCAAAATCACCTTTATCAATCTGAACTGAACGGAAATCGAATCATCAAAACCAGTCTGGATGGTTCAGCTTCCACACTCGAAATTGAAGGTTTGGAATTAGAGCGTCCTGATGGAATCTATGTGGATGATGAAGGCGTTATTTTCGTCGCAAGTGAATTGGAGGGAACAATCATCAAAATTTTACCCGATGGCAATGCTTCCATTTTTGCGAAAGTAGGAGATGCACCTAGAGGAATCACAGCAGATGAACAAGGAAATCTGTACATTAGTCATAATCATGAGAGTGGAAAAATTAGTAGAATTACACCCGAAGGAGCAATTTCCACACTAGCAAATGTCCCGACTTTCAAACCAGCGACTTACCCACTTGATTACTACATGTGGCTGGGCTATCTTACCTATCATCAAGGCAGTTTATATGTGCCTAGCATCGGCGCGCATCAAGTTTATAAAGTTAGCTTAGAAGGAAAAGTAGAATTATTTGCAGGTTCTGGTACGCGCGGAACACCCAGAGGTGGCGCATTGACTGCTGATTTGAATCGTCCGATTGGTTTGGCTTTCAGTACTGATGGAAATCGTCTTTTCATTAGTGGTTGTACGGACAATGTGCCACAGCACACGCAAGCGAGTCGTCCTTCTAAAATTTGGGAGATTGAGCTTTTAGAGTAGTCTCACGCAAAGGCGCGAAGTTTCTTAGAGCTAAGGCTTTGGGTATGAAAAAATATTCAAAGCCTTTACCTACTATAAATCATTGATTATCAATATAGAATCAACGAATCAACAATTAAACGAATCAACAATTGCGACAAGCTGTAACTTTCTGTAACTTCTAGCCGTCTTACCGCCGAATTTTCACTTGAACAGCCTATGACCACACAGGAATATAATAATTGCGTTAAACTTTACTCGGATGCGGTCTTCCGATTTTTGCTGAAGAACTTGGCAAATCGAGCAGATGCAGAAGATGTGATGCAACTTACTTTTGAGAAATTGTGGCTCAAAAGAGAAGTCGTTGGATTTGAAAAAGCCAAGTCTTACACTTTTTCGATTGCCCACAACTCGATGATTGATTTGATTCGCAAGCGTAAGTTTGTAAAGGCTTACGAAAATCTACCCGAACGAGCAGGTGGAGAATTTGAGAACCAAATCGAAGCGCGCGATATGATGGAGCAGTGCTTGGAAATTTTGAGTCCAATTCAACGCTCGGTTATCTTGATGAGAGACTATGAAGGATACAGTTATGATGAAATTGCGAAAATGACGGAGTTGACTCTGTCGCAAGTCAAAGTCTATATTTTCAGAGGAAGAAAGAAATTGCAAGCAGAAGTAAATCGCCTAAGCAAAGCCAGTTGAACTTCAAAAAATTCTTAAATTAAAAAATTCAAAAACCATGCTAATCAATAAATCTAATTACGAACTTTTTGCACTCGATTATATCGAAGGGAATTTGGAATTGCGCGAACGTAAAGCAATGAAAGATTTTCTACAAGCACATCCAGATTTGGATGCAGAAATCGAAAGTATGCGAGCAGCGATGTTCACTTTCGAGGCAGATGAGTCTATTATTTACGATAATAAGGCAAGTTTACTTAGAGAAGAAAACGAAACGCCCGTTGTCTTCATGCAGCCAAGGCGTTGGTATCAAATGGCAGCAGCGGCGGCAGTTGCAATTCTTTTGATTGGTTTTGGAGTCGGTTATTTTGCAGGTTCTTTGTCTTCGGATGGTGAAGTGATTCTAGTCGAAAATGAACCTAAAGTGGAGGAAAAGGTCGTTCCAGTTACTCCAGTTGAAGCGGAAGGGAGTATTGCAGAAGTTGAAGTGCAATTGACTGATAACGAATTAGTTAATCCAGTTAAGGAATCAAAAAGTGTTGATAAAAAGCAGAAGATTCAACCTCTAATTTTACAAGAGGAAGCAAGTTCTTCTTTAGCAATAGTAGAAGAAGAAATAGTAGAAGAAAAGACCGAACCAATCGAGACTTTACTTACGCAAGAAGAAAACATCTTCGAGGAAGTAGAAAGAGCAGAGGTAGTTGCAGTACGTCCATTGCCAAAACTGCAGATCAACATTACGATCAATAGCATTGAATCTCCTTTAGAATCTAGCATTTTGCAAATAGAGGACAGCAAAGATTTAATTGCTCGTTTAAGCAACACGGACCGTATTGGAAATAAGCTGAGTAAGATAAAGAGCTTCTTGGGTAAATTACCTTTCGAGGACGCAACTTTGGATGCCTTTGTGCCAACTTATTTTGCAAATGCGGATTAAACGTGTCAAATCGATCACCAACTTACCAATCAAAATTGAATTTCATTAAAAAATATATCATTCGGCTGGAGCTTCTCAGAACTACGGACTCCATTTGCACCAAGAGAAGCAAGCCCATGTACTGTCCAAACTTAAAAACAACTGCTATGAAAAAATTAAAATTTGTGAGTTTTTTGTTGATGGTATTTGCTTTTTTCTTCACGCAAACCACTTTTGCACAAAGCACGGAAACCGAAGAGGAAGAAGAGGCAATTGAGCAAATTGAAATTAATATTAAGACTAAAAAAGATACCTCTAAATCGCAAATCATTATTAAAAATCAAGATGATGATGACGATGATTGGGAATCAGACTGGGGTGATGATGATGACGACGATGATTGGGGACGCAGAAGGTCTGGTAAGTTAAGATTTTCGATGTTGGATATTGGATTGAGTAGTTACTTATTCGATAATAGCTTCGAATTGCCTCAAGAACTAGACGAATTGGACTTGTTGTACGGAGGTTCTCTGAACATTAATTGGCACATTTTCCGCCATCGTTTGCCGATTATTAAAAATACGATCTTCCTAGAATATGGTATCACGGGTTCTTGGATGCAATATAAGTTTGCTAACGATTTCGAGCTCGTACCAAACGCGGAGGAATTTGCTACTAAGCCATTAGATGTGGAGTTGAAGAAAAATAAATTGAAAACTACGTTCTTAGAAGTTCCATTGATGATGACGATTACGCCCGGCAGAAACGATAATTATTTTATCAGCGGTGGAGTTTATGGAGGTGTATTGTTGAATGCGAAACAGAAAATCAAGAGCGCAGATGGCGATACCAATAAGATTAAAGATGATTTTAATTTGAATAAATTTCGCTACGGTATCGAAGGTCGAATTGGTTTAGGACCGGTGAGTTTTTACGCGCAGTATTCTTTGACGGATTTGTTTAGAGAGAATCAAGGTCCGCAGGTGACGCCGATTAATATTGGATTGACAGTACTTGGGTTTTAAAATAATTCAAAGCCTGAAACAAAACATCCAGAACTCATTTAAAAAGGCACTTTTGGCTGTTTTGATTGTCTTCAAAGCAGCCAAAAGTAGATTGAAAAGATAGGTTTTGGATGATTTAAAAGAAATAATGATAGGGAAATTAAAGATTGGAAAGCGGTACTTTATTTAATTCCTCCTCTATTTGGCGATATAATTCTTCTTCCCAATCAATTGATGCTACATTTGGATAAATCGCTGTTTTACGAAAATCCCTTGGGCTAATGATAACTTTTATAGGATGACTAAAAGCCTTTTTTGCCATTAGAAATACCTCTTCAATGGCTTCATCTCCAATCGGGATACAACCAATCGTTACTGCCTTTCCATGAATGAAAATATCACCGCCCATTTCGGAAACATTCGCAAATTGAGACTTGGACTTATCAAATTCGTTTGGGTAGTTAATCTTTAGAGAGAGATAAAAAGAACTATTCGGATTGAGGTATTCTATTTGGTAAATCCCTTCTGGAATTTGGCGATCACCTTCTTTTAATTTTGGACCTAGATTGCCACTGTTGGCAGTGAAAGGATATGCTTTTATAAATTTTATGTCATTCTGCGTTTTAGCATAAACTTGAAGAAGTTGTTCTTCTTTTAGTCCTACTAAAACGATTTCTTTAGGAAAATCATTCAATCCAGCGTTTGTAAAATGAGGGGATAATCGGCGAGTAACTTCCTGCTCAATTTCATTAACAACAGATCCAACCGTTCTCTTGCTGATCTTTTTTTCTGAGGTTTTAGCTGGCGGTTTCTTTCTTGTAAGAACAAACAATCCGACTCCTAGAAGTATCAAAAATAGTGGTGTGAGTTTTCTCATTTGACTGATTTATGGAATTCAACTCATACCCAAATCCCAAATACTTTCTTCTCTTCCACAGTAACTTCTTCAGTTCGCCACTCCTTTCCTTTGCGCTCATCAAATACCACTAAAAATCCTTCATCAACTCCATGAATATCTAAATAATTTGTCAACTGTAACAAGCCTTTTTGATGTGCTTGTTCGCCATACCATTTTTTGAGCTCAATGATGTAGCGATGTTGAAAATAAGTGACTACAATATCGAGGCGTTTTTCTAGAGAAACTTGAACTTCCTTGAACGAATGACCATGACCATTTAGAATAGGAGTTAGAAAAGCAAGAAATATGGTACGTCCTTCTCTTTCTAAGAAGTCAAGGCTTTTTTCACTGTAATTTTCTTTCATAAATTGCTGAAAGCGTAGAAGTGCCGCTTTCATATCCAGACCATTATCTTCGGTTGTAAAGTGGTGGCTGTAATTATGGCGAGGACGAATTTTAGTTAAATTTACAGAAGCTAAGTAATTGTAAATGAGTTGCTCGTAAATACGGTTGTGAATTTTTATTCGCCCATTTCGTTTAAAAATACCATAAATAATGGCTTTATGAATGACCGGATTATGTCGATTGAAGGGAACCGTTTCCCCTTCTACCAAAATACGTTGAACCATCTCATATAAATCTGTATGATTCTCTAGATTTTTAAATAAGCTATCGAAATTGGTATTGCTTTCGTCAAGTAAGATTTGTGCAGCAGCATCCACATCTTCCACCATCCAAGTAGAATCTTCTTTCTTAGGATAAATCTTGTCGGCAATATTCTTACATAACTTGCTCACCAAAAATGGATAGCCTGAGGTGTGATAATATAAGCGTTCCGCAATAGTAAGAACATCCATTTTGACACCTTCCGTTGCACTATATTCTTCCAACATCGGAGCAATTTCTTGTGGGTTGAAGCTCATTCTCACTTCAAAATCCACTGCGATATTCCAAGGACTGCTGTAGTCTGCTTCTTCTGGATTTCTCAATTTGAATTTCAAGGACTTAATATCATGAACACCTGCCAGAACTATGCTGTGGAAGGTGGCTTCATCAGCTTGGTTGCGAGCCAAATATTTAGTCCTCAACATGGCAAGAAACTTCAAAAACGGCTCGTAGTTACTACTTGCATCTACTTCATCTATGAATAGAACAATTTTCTTTTTGACTTGATGAACGAATTCTGTTATCAATAGAGACAGATCGTCCATATCTCCCATACTTTCTTCATACTCATCTAAGAATTTGAATAAATCAAAATAGACGAACTTTAGTTTCTTCTTTAGTTGATTCACAAACATCTGTGCAAAATTCGCATCCGATTCGTGCCACTTTTCATCAATGCCCTGAAAGCTCATATTAATCGGCATATACGCTTCCATTGCTCGCAACTGATCTGCTAATCGAAACATAGAAGTCGTCTTGCCATATTGACGAGGACGATTGATAGTGAAGTATTTCCCACGTTCAATCAATGACAGAATTGCCGCTAACTTCCCTGAATTATCCATCATGTAATGTTGCTCAGGATAGCAAGTACCAGTTGTATTGAACTCTTTCATCATTTCTTAGAATTTCTTACGGAGATAACTGAAAATCAGCAAGCTAAGTTTCAATTATCTACTTTCCATCTTTCATTTATCCTTCATAATGATCGCCAATATTCTGCGGATCAGGCTCGCCTAGTTTCCCAACGGATTTTGCTACTAGAGTAGAAACTGTCGCATCACCCGTCACGTTAATCACCGTTCGTAACATATCCAATGGACGATCTACTGCCATCACCAAAGCAATTCCAATTGGTAATTTATCCGCGGGAAAATCAATACTTTGGAGAACGATCACTAACATAATTAAACCGGCACCTGGCACTGCCGCCGAACCAATGGAAGCCAACAAAGCCGTCAAAACGATGACTAATTGATCGGAAAATTCTAAGTTATGTCCTAGCGCAAGCGAAATGAAAATAGCGGCTACTGCTTGATACAGACTCGTTCCATCCATATTGATGGTTGCACCTACAGGCAATACAAAACTGCTCACCTCCTCATCCACACCGACGTGTTCGGTGACGCGTTCCATCGTAACGGGGAGTGTTGCGGCACTACTACTGGTAGAGAAGGCGAGTAATTGAGCAGGGCTGATTTTATTGAGAAACCAAACTGGATTCTTTTTGGCAAAAACCGCAACCAAGATGGAATAAAAACCAACCATCAACGCCAAACCAATAATCACAGTGAGCATATACATCCCCAGGGCACTCAAGACTTCGGCATTTGGTGCGTTTACGACTACATTAGCTAATAATGCAAATACTGCAAAAGGCGCGGTTAGCATAATCAAGTCCACCATTTTTAAGACCACATCGTAGAGCGCATCGAAGATTTTGTTCATGGGTTCTGCTTTTTTCGGGTCAATCAGCAATAAGCAGATTCCAAAAAAGATACTGAAAAAGATCACTTGCAGCATACTTCCATTTTCGCCAATGGCTTTAATCGCATTTTGCGGAACAATATCTACCAAAGGTTGTAGCGGTCCAGTGTTTTGTTGGTCAGTCGCATCCTTAATTTTTTCTTCTGCTGTACTCATATCCACATCTGCCATTAAAGATTTTAGGGTTTCCTCGGAAATGCCATCGCCTGGCTGTATAATATTCACGAGCGTCAATCCAATCGTAATTGCAATAACCGTAGTGGTGATGTAAATAATAATAGTTCGACCACCAATCTTAGAGAATTTGGAAATATCTTTTAGATCAGAAACACCTTTAACTAAAGAAGCAATAATGATTGGAATCGCAATCATCTTGAGTAGACGAATGAAGATGTCTCCAAAAGGCTTAATCCAATCCATGACAAATTCTTTCCATCCCATCGTATTGGCGATTGCTCCAAAGATGACGCCTAGAGCCATTCCAATCAAGATTTGCCAGTGCAGTGCTAATTTTCTCATTTTGTTTTGTTTGTTAGAGACTCAAGACCACTCGAAGTCTTTGTCATAGTTGATCAAATTTAGATAAAAATCGTAAAATGAGAATATTTGCGTTGGTAAACTACAAAACCAATAATCCTTTTGGACTCTGAATGACTGCATTGATATTAACTGCTCCTTTAGAAATATTAATATTTAGATTCAATTGCCCTAATACTTCTTGTAAAGAATCAGGATTTGGATGCGTCAACTTTAACTCTACCAAATGACAGTGCTGTTCTAAACTATCTGTGGGATGACTTTCTGAGCGTTGCCAATCTATTAGAAAAGGTAAGATTTCTACTTCGGGTTCGGCGAGTGGCATCGTCAGTTCCCAAGTGAGTAATTTGCCGTTGGTCATTTTTCGCTGCCCTCCTGCGGTGTTTCCCATTTTGGAATCGTAAGATTTTAGAATTTTGCTATCCTTTTGTAAATCAGTAGATTGAACTGCCCATCGCGTGATTCTGGATTGAGCAATTAAGTCAATTCCCATCCATCTTGGTGGAGTAATCGCTGTGTTTTTCTCGTCCGCAGCAAGGAATTCTAAATAGCATTGATCACCTAACTTCAGCAGCGCATTTTTTGTACCTTGAGTAGTATGATAGCCTCCAAAAACGGGACGAACACCTGTCTGTTCTTCAAACCAATTCATAGTCGCTTCTAAGTCAGGGACAGCATAAACGATGTGGTCAAGTTTTTGTACCATTATTTTTCCATTATTAGTTCTATCGCTTTTTCTAGCAGTTCATCTTTCCCCTCTCTAATTCCTTGAATGGTCGGCTTCATCGGGACAGTCGGTTGAATTCCAACTAAGTGATGCTGGCTGTCATCTTGCTTGACGACTTTCATACCTGTCCAACTGAAACGAAACCCACCCATAGTAGGGAAAGGGTTGACATTTCCATTTGTGCCAGCAGTAGCACTGCCTATAATTTCTGCTAATTTATAATGTTCAATAATGCCCATAAAACTTTCTGCATAACTGATTGCACTACCTCCTGTGATGAAGACAATTTTGCCTTCCAGTTTGGGCAATTTTGGCTCAATCGTCCAGCGTCCAGAAGTATCATAAGCAGGGGTGTTTTCCATGTCAGGATAAATAATTTGAGGAACCTTCCATTTTGCAGATTGTACAGGACGATCAATCATGTAACTGATGACATTATGATTGCCTCTTGGGTAACCTCTCATGTCGAAGATAACGCCTTTTGCTTCAGCTAGTTCTTCAATTTGTTCTTCTATGTTCGACATTCTTATAGCGTCAAGATTGATGTAGAAGATAGTATTATCTAAATGAACAATGCTATCTGGTCGAGTAGAACTTGGGGCGCGTTCTCCTCTAGTAACTTCTATTTCTAGGTGTTCATCTCCTCTTCTGATTTTTAATATTGAACTTCTTTCTCTTTCTCCTAAAGTTATTTCGCCTAAAGCTCGATAGCGTCGCCATTGCAGCGTTCCAGAGTGTAGCTCTGTTTGCTGATTTAGTAGTTCTGAAGCCGATTGTCCATCTATTTCTACTAAAATATCACCCGCTTGTAATTGATTTTCCTTGCTGGCAAGTATAATGATTTGGTCTTCAACATAATCCAATAAAACAGGTAGCGGTGCGAGGTTTCTCATGGAAGTATGACTGACAAATACGTGTCCATCTTGTAGCTTCGCCATCATTTTTCGCAGCACGACGATACTCTCTTCTTGACTCTTGGTTTTTAGCATTCGTTCCAGTGTGATACTCAACATTTCGTCCCAGTCAACCTCCACGACATCGAAATAAGGATAAGAATGTTGCAGGACATTCCAAGCTGTGATGGTTGCTCCTAAACGAGTGGTCATATTTCCCGCGCTCAGTGTTTCTAATGCTATCGAATCTAATTTTTGCATTAGAGCTTGATGAGCAGGTGAGAAAGTGGTGAGCATTTCTTTCGGTAGATAAAGTGCCAACGGGAAACGCGCTTTGAATCCATTGCCTAAATCCGCTGTGAAAAATTCATCGGCTTTAGCATGATGGGAAAAAACAGAACCAGCTTGATAACCTTCGATATTCTTGATTTGTAACGCATTTTCTTTCACTAAATAATTGTATCCGAAACCATCTACTTCCCAATATTTTGGTGTGCCGTCGGCTTTTGTTCCGTCAAAATCTGTATTTTCAATAACTACTTCTGTCCATCCATTTTCTTCTTCTAGTTCTACTTTTACTTCATCTATCCAAGCTTCTCCAAGTCCTAGCATTTGTATCGTCAAATAGCTTCGCATTGTGCCCTCCTCAAAAGTATCTTCTAGCTCAAAATCCTTCCATTCTTCGCTATCAATGAGTAATTTGTAGCGATTTGTCTTTCTCGATCTAGTGTAAGTGACGAGTTGGATTTGCATTTTGGAATTGGGTGTCGCTTTTCCTTTCAAGGATAATTTGAATTTTTTGCCACTCAAATCACCCAAATCAGGATAGATAGAAATCCCGTGTGCAGGTTCTTTATTTAGATTAATTCTGCCGAGTCGCACACTTCTGTAAATGTTGCGCTCGCTATGCTCAAAACCTTTATGTTGCCAAGTAACTAAGACGGATTCTTCCGATTTGGTCGGCAAACTCATGATTTTTGGAGTATTATTTGCTTTATAAATCTGAAGGGTTGGAGCAATTGGTAAAAACAACGCTTCTAAGGTGTTTTGTAAATCATTCCCTTGCTTGCTATTGTTGATTTGTTCAATACCATAATAGAGAAATTTGTCCCAATCCACTGCTGCAGCCTCGTCACTTGGATGGAAATAGCGAATATAGCCGTAGAGTTTGGAAAAGGATTCTAAGTTACTGTTCGTTTTGGATTGTGAAAAAGAGGAAAGGGAAATAAAAAGTGTAAGGAGCAAAAGGTGAAATCTCATTTGTTCTAATCGTTGGTGATTCAAAAAAAATTATTTTCCTCCTAAACGTTGAGTCAAGTCCTTTCGTTGTTTCTCTCTCCAGACTCACAGTAGTTTTTCATGTAGCTATCCTCCTGCTTTTTCAGGAGCAAAAAATGATATTTCTGAATACCACATGAGAAGCTGCTACTAGACTTATCCTCTAATTCGTAATAATTCAAAAATTGGATAAGTCAACAGTAGGAAAACAGCCATCACTAATACAATTCCCCATGCCTGTGATTCCTGAAAAGGTTGCGTGAAAGTGGAATAGGTTTCGTAGGCAACGAGCTTCGGTTGGGTGAAGGCATCCCAACTGTTCCAGCGCAAATAGCGACCCAAATAAATACCGAAGCTACACGCTACCAAAGACGTTCCAGCGAATAGATTCGACTGCCATTTGCCAAATAACTTCTGCACCATCTTACGCATATCGGAAAGCGACAAATACGCCAAGAGCAGACCATTCCAAGCAAAAGAAAAAACGACGAAAATATCGTACCAAATTGGAATGCCTGATTTAGGACGCAAGTGCTTGATATCCGTAATAATATAAGGAGCATTTGGAAGAAAAAGTAACCAAAGTAGAGCTGCTAAAATGAATAATAACTTACTGTTTTTCAAACGATTACTATGTAAAATAGCGGTGCTAATAACAAAAGGAATAAAAGCTAAAAATAAATTCCAAATTAAAAATAGATAGGTGAATTCGCCTGACCAATGGAAGCGAAAAGCTGCTAATGTGATGCTCGCGCCCAAAGAAAGTGCCGTAGCAAAAAGATAGTTGAATTGCATAATTGTTAATTGACAATGGATGATTAGTTTATGAATGATTTTTTGGAGGCTACTTTGATAGATATTACCTAGATTTTTGTTGCTTCTTGTGCCGTAACATCAAGAGAAGTGCGCACCAAGCAAAGCGTAATGCTCGCCATTGTAGCCACACTCTTAAGTAGATTAATTTGTCCATATTTAAAAAGTACTTTGTAATGCAAAGCAAAGGTATAAAAAAATTATTTCTCAAATCATGATTTCCAACTAAGACCTAGAAGACTTGCACTAATGCTAACAATAAAATATAAAAAGAGTAAGCTAGAAAGAGTAAATGCGACATATTTTTTGTTACCAACTTCTCTATTTGATATTGCACGAATACTTGCAATTAATCCCCAAATTGTGAGTGTAATATAAGTAATTACCAAGATGATCATTAAGAAGAATAAACTGAAAGAAAGTGCTTTTGGTAATTCAAATGACGCAACGGAAAGCCCAATAAATAACACGAAACTAAGTAACGCAATCAAAGATATTCGCAGCGCTTTTTTGCTATATCTCTGAATAGGAATTTTTTCTGAATGGTCAAGTATGTTATTCATAGATCGAAAACGATTTAATCATAATGTCCTTTACAGGAGGTAATATCAATTTCTTTGACTTTTTCGTAAATCACATACACAATTCTGTCTTTTTGATTTACTCGACGACTGTAAACTTCTTGTTCTTCAAAATATTTCAATCTTTCTGGCTTACCAATTCCTTCTCTTGGAGATGTAGTTATCGACCTCAATAAATCAAAGCATTTTAAGTAACTCCTTCTATCGTTCTTTCTGAACCATACAAGGTCATCTTCTGCTTTTTTTAAAATCAAAATTCGATATTCACTCATATCCAAAAATATCTTTCATTGATTTTGATGAGCTTCTATTTCCTCTTTTTCTCGCTTCAATACTTTCTAGTAGAGAAGTAAGCGATTTTCGGTCATTTAATAATCGAAGTGTTTCGATCATTTCATTCCACTGTCCCTCTTCTACCAAGACTACCGAACCATGATCTGTAACTACCATTGATTCTTCTTGATTGTCGATGGTATTCTGAATTACTTGTTCTAAGTTTGCTTTGGCTGTATTTAATGTATGTGCTGTCATAAATTAGCTTAGATTTTTAGAAAGAACAATTTCAGAGAGCTTAGAGTTTCCAGTTTTACTACGCAAGCACTTCAATGCCTAACCAAATAGAGAAATTTTCCTTAGCTTTAATTTTTTTGAAAAACCTAACCACTTATATGCAGCAAGAATTAGCAAACATCATAGACACTGCCACAAAAAACGCACAAGCAGTCAGCCAATTGAGTGCTACTCATCAATTTGATTTGGCGACTGCTTACGAAATTCAAAAGCTATCCATCAGTCGAAGAATGGAGAGAGGAGAGCAATTGATTGGCTACAAATTGGGCTTCACGAGCAGAGCGAAAATGGAACAAATGGGCGTACACGAAGTGATTTGGGGAAGATTGACCGATGCGATGCAAATCGAAAATGGAGGGGCACTTGACTTCAATAAATTTATTCATCCAAGAGCAGAACCCGAAATTGCTTTTCGAGTGAATCGGAAAATTGATAGCGTAATTGACATGGATAATATTTTGGATTACATAACTGCCGTTGCGCCTGCCATTGAAATTATTGATTCACGTTATGAGCGATTCAAGTTCTCCTTAGAAGATGTGGTAGCAGATAATTGTTCGTCTTCTGCTTTTGTACTTGGAGCATGGCAGGAACCGCAGACCAGCGTTCAAGATTTAGCGATCACGCTGAAAATTAAAGAAGCAACGAAGCAAAGCGGGAATTCTAATGCAATTTTGGGAAATCCATTGGTTGCTTTAGTAGAATTGTCAAAAATGATAGTTAAATACGGTGAAGTCATCGAAGCTGGAGCAATTGTTTTAGCAGGAGCAGCCACTTCTGCGGAATACATTCATCAGGGCGATCAAGTTGAAGCGGTTTTTCAAGATTTAGGAAGTGTAAAATTGCAAGTAGAATGATAAAGTTTCTCATAAAACTTTTCCTTTGCTGGAATGCTTCCCTATTCAAAGAAGCAATATTTTCTTTCATCATTCATTCTGAGATTACACATCAAAAATGGCAAAAGACGAAAAATATACGACTATTCATTACCAAAATTACTTGGGCTTAGACGAACTATTGCAAACCCAAGTTCTGCGAAGTGAGCAGCTGGGCAAACCTGCCCACGAAGAAATGTTGTTTATTATCACGCATCAAGTATATGAATTATGGTTCAAGCAAATCATTCATGAATTGGAATCGGTGATTGCCTTGTTTTCAGAAGATCGCTTGAATGAGAACAACTTAGGAACGGCTATCGCTCGCCTAGATCGAGTGGAGCGAATCCTACAATTATTGGTAGATCAAATCGGAGTAATGGAATCCATGACGCCGCTGGATTTCTTGGATTTTCGGGAGTACTTATTTCCTGCTTCGGGGTTTCAGAGCATTCAGTTTAGAGCGATTGAGTCTTTGCTAGGCTTGCCGAAGCAGCAACGCATGACTTATCATAACAAAAAGTACGATTCTGTTTTCCCAAAAGAGCAACAAGATTATCTAGCCAATATTTATGAAAATGGAACGCTCTTCGATTGGGTGAACAAATGGTTAGAACGTACGCCTTTCCTGAAATTTGGAGATTTTAAATTCACAGATCAATACAGAGCAGCCATACAAAAAATGCTAGATAGAGAGACAGCCGCGATTCAGGCTTCGGAATACTTGACCGAAAAAGAAAAGCAGAAGCGAACGGAAATGATTGGTAGCACTGATACTTACTTCAAAGCCATTTTGAATCGCAAAAACTATGGCGAAATGGTAGAAAAAGGAGAAAAACGATTGAGTTATGATGCAACAGTAGCGGCTCTGTTCATCAATTTGTATCGCGATGAGCCGCTGTTACAATTGCCCTTTCAGCTGTTGACGAATTTGGTAGATATAGATGATTTATTGACCACTTGGCGCTATCGTCATGCACAAATGGTCTTGCGACTCTTGGGAAATAAAGTGGGCACAGGTGGCTCTGCTGGACATGAATATTTGAGTGAAACCGCTAGTCGCCACAAAATTTTTACTGATTTTCATACTATTTCCACCCTCTTGATTCCTCGCTCAGAATTGCCTAAATTGCCGAAGGATATTAAGCGACAATTGAGCTTTCATTTTACTCATTTTTAAGATTGGAACGCGGATTAGGCTGATCTAATAGATTATGGACGGATTTTTTAGTGAAATTCTAAAAATGTGCGAGCATCAGTTTAAATTTATTCGATCTGTTCTCCCTTTTGAAACTTTGTATGACTTCAGATTACAATTACCAATAATCTCAATATTCTTTTATTACAAAAATCATCGAAGATGAAAAATCGAAAAATTACTTTAAACGAAAAGGAAATCCCAGACAAATGGTACAATATCGTAGCCGATATGCCCAACAAACCACTTCCTCCATTGCATCCAGGTACTAAAGAACCCATTGGTCCTGAAGCACTTGCACCGCTTTTCCCAATGGAATTGATAAAGCAAGAAGTGACTGCCGAAAAATGGGTCGATATTCCCGATGAAGTGCGGCACATTTATTCTCTTTGGCGACCAACACCTTTATATCGGGCTTATGGGTTAGAAAAAGCACTTGATACGCCTGCTAAGATCTATTACAAATACGAAGGGGTAAGTCCTTCTGGTTCTCATAAACCCAATACTGCTGTTCCTCAAGCGTACTACAACAAGCAAGAAGGCATCAAAAGAATCACGACGGAAACAGGTGCAGGACAGTGGGGGAGTGCACTGGCATTTGCTTGCAATCATTTTGATATTGATTGTGAAGTCTATATGGTGCGCTTGTCCTATCATCATAAACCCTATCGCAAGATTATGATGAACACCTGGGGTGCGAAAGTTTTTCCTTCTCCTTCAGAAGCCACCGAAGCAGGTCGAAAAGTATTGGCAGAAGATCCAGAAACGACGGGTTCTTTGGGCATTGCCATTTCGGAAGCGGTGGAAAGAGCGGCAACGAATGAAGACACGAAATATGCCTTGGGCAGTGTCTTGAATCATGTAAAATTGCACCAAACTATCGTTGGACAAGAGGCTATCAAACAAATGGAAAAAGCAGGGGACTTGCCCGATATCGTAATTGCTCCATTTGGCGGTGGTTCTAATTTTGCGGGTCTGAGTTTTCCATTCTTGCGCCTCAATTTAGAAGAAGGTAAAAACATCCGCTGTATTGCCAGTGAGCCAACTTCTTGCCCTAAATTGACAAGAGGCGTTTTCCGCTACGATTTTGGTGATACGGTAGGCATGACGCCATTGCTGCCAATGTATACTTTAGGACACAACTTCGTTCCCGCACCGATTCACGCGGGCGGATTGCGCTATCATGGAGCAGGCGTTATCGTGAGTCAATTGCTGAAAGATAAATTGATTGAAGCTGTTGCGCACGATAATGTAGAAGTCTTCGAAGCAGGCGTCACCTTTGCGAGAGCGGAAGGCATTATTCCAGCACCCGAAGCGACGCATGGTATTGCAACAGCAATTGCAGAGGCGCAGAAATGCAAAGAAGAAGGCGTTTCTAAAACGATTTTGTTCAATCTATGTGGACATGGCAATTTCGATATGAAAGCCTACGAGGATTATTTTGCAGGAAAGATCGTGAAGCATGAAATAACGAAGGCAGAAATCGAAGCCTCCTTAGCAAAATTAGATACGCCAGTGATATAGGAATCAATTGCTCATGCATCATCCAGAGTTTTGGTTCTTTGACAAATTCCGTGAAATGATTGATTTCGCGTTTCTTTCAAATGAATTGGACATCGAGTCCAACTCATTTGATCAAGGTTTACAAAGGTAAAAAAGGGCTTTGCCCTTTTTTACCTTTGTAAACCTTGATTTCCTCAAACAGGTTCGATGCCTGTTTGAGGAAAAAGTTACTGAATTTATTGGATGACGAAAGGTTTCAAAATTTTAATAGTCGTGTACAAATAACTGTGTAAATGATTTAAGCGTTTTATATAATCAATTGATTGGATCATATTCTTTTCTAAAATTCAATACTATGTCAACCTTACCACCGCCCATCAACTTCCAAAAATGGATAGAAGACAACCGTCACTTACTTAAGCCACCTGTTGGTAATAAGGCCATTTACAATGAAGATTATATTGTTATGGCTGTTGGTGGGCCAAATTCGCGCAAAGATTATCATTTGAATCAAACGCCTGAATTTTTCTATCAAGTGGAAGGTAATATTGTCCTCAAAGTTATCGAAAATGGCGAACCGAGAGACATTCATATTTGTGAAGGAGAAGTCTTTTACTTGCCGCCCAATATTCCACATTCACCACAACGTGGCCCAAATACGGTTGGCTTAGTCATCGAACAAAAACGCCCTGAAGGTATGGAAGATGGCATGGCGTGGTTCTGTGAGTCTTGCCACAACAAACTCTACGAAGAACCTTTCCAACTCAAAAATATTGAAACGGATATGCCCGTCATTTTTGATCGTTACTATTCTAATAAGGTCCTCCGCACTTGCGATGCTTGTGGAGCGGTGATGCAGCCACCGAAGTAATTGTTAACTGTTAATTTTTAAGTATCTACAAGCACTGACTTTTACCAAGAAAATCTGCTATCCAATGAGTAAGAGACATGATGCTTTAAAAGAAAAAAGGTAACTATTCAGTAAAAGCTGAGATTCAATAAAATGTTTATTTTGTGTGATGTTTCCAAAAGAGATACAAGACTTGTTCACCACATTGCCTCCAGAGAGTCGTCTGGTAGTAGAGGGAGTAGCTATGCTATATGAGTCAAAAATCCAAAAGTT
>JBCDFY010000141.1:0-19912 GCA_039176995.1 Bacteroidota bacterium | reverse complement strand
GGTTTTGTGCTAAAAGAAAGAGAAGTCTGCTCCTCCGTATCTTTTGTAGTTTCAGGTAGCTTTCACCAATATCATGTCGATTCAGAATGTAATAAAAATTTCATAGAGCTTTACACCACCCATGATTGGATTTTAGATCATAAAAGTTTTACCTCAAGGAAGCCTTCTAAATACGCTATACAAGCCTTTGAAGAAAGTTCTGTTTACGAATTATCAATCGAATCTATCCATAAGTTAATCGCTCTATCTCAAAACTTCCTTCAAATGGGCAAAATTTTGAAAGAATCGGCATCAAGAGTTGACTTTTTTGATAATAACAATACCCCTGATGAAAAATACAACTACATACTCAAAAATAGACCTCAATTGATACAAATATTCCCACTAAAAATGATTGCATCCTACCTAAAAATCACACCTGAAACTCTGAGTAGAGTTAGAAAAAGAATTGGATGATTTCTTGATTCTAGTCAAGTGCTGATCTCCTTTGGTTCATAGATATTTGCCTCGAATTAAAATATCAAATCAATGGACAATCATTTTTACAAAAGCACAGGTATTGCACTGATCTCTGGTACATTATTAATCATAGCTACTATGGTACTCCATCCGAGCGGAGGAAGTCTTGAGCATATCATTCATATTTCCAAAATAATTATGACTGCTCATTCTCTCGCCATCTTTAGTTTACCGATCACACTATTTGGATTCTATGGACTCACGATCATGCTACTAGATAAATGGAGGCTTTCTATTTTAGCATTTATAATCATAGCATTTGGGTTAATTGCAGCCATGTTCGCTGCCTTATTCAATGGCTTAGTCTTGCCCTATTTTCTTAATCAATACGCGGATAGACTAGATGAAAATATGGAGGTATTGAAGCCTATCAGCACCTTTAGCTTTGCTATCAATCATCCACTAGATTACATTTTTATTATTGCTTGTTGCTTATCTATATTCGTGTATTCTATCATCGGATTGATTGAAGGGAAACGTTATAAATGGATTGGATATTTAGGCGTCTTAATCGTAGTTTTTGCAGCGATTGGAGGCGTAACAGGATTTGTATTTACAAGTCTGACAGGTTTTCGGATGTTTACTTTTAGTATTGCTGGCTGGATTTTACTAAGTGGTGGACAATTAATAACCTATAAGTATCAGGCAAATTAGGTGAGTTTCATGACGGTTTTTATTGCTCATAAAGCCGTCAATTCTCCCCCAAACTCACACTTTCACAAAACATTAAGCTCTACAATTCCTAACTTTCTACTGAAATCTTCTATTTTTAGCCCAATTTGAAAGATAATATGGTGGCGAATTAAAAGAGCTAGTTGCTAATTACAAAGTCGGTAGAGAACGTTGAGAAAATCTCTGCGTGAGATAAAGTTAACAGCTTTAGTTCCACACCAAAACTATTTTGAAACCAACTTAAACTATATGTCAAACGATAAAGCAACTTTTTTTGGACACCCTAGAGGACTGATGTATCTCTTCTTTGCAGAACTTTGGGAAAGATTTAGTTTCTACGGAATGCGCGCTTTGTTGACCCTCTACATGGTCAACGAAATCTTCAAAGCCTTAGTGGAAAGAGACATTGCTGCGGCTGCGGTTTATGCTTCTTATGGATCTTTAGTTTACGCCTCTACCGTCATTGGAGGACGCGTTTCGGATAAGATACTAGGAATGCGAAGTTCTATTTTTTTAGGCGGTATTTTAATGGCATTGGGACATTTTGTCTTAGCCATTGAGAACAATATTGCTTTCTTTTTGGCATTGTCCCTCATCATTGTTGGGAACGGATTCTTTAAACCCAATATTTCCACTTTCGTAGGTTCACTCTACGAAAAAGGAGACCCAAAAAAGGATTCGGGATTCACCATTTTCTATATGGGTATCAACATTGGTGGCTTCGTTGCACCTTTGCTATGTGGTTGGTTAGCAGCGAAATATGGTTGGCACTATGGATTCGGTCTTGCAGGAATTGGGATGTTAGCAGGTTTGATCTTCTTTTGGAGCGGTATACGAAGCAATGTATTTGGAGACAAAGGTCTGCCACCTGACCCTGAAACTTACGAGAAAAAAGTATTAGGCATTCCGCAGAAGACTTTTGTACCCATCGTCGCTTTCTTGTCTGCACCTCTGATTGCTTATATTTTAGCTTCTTACAAAGCCATTGCTGGTGGAGAGAGTTTCTTAGGCGATCAGAACTATGTGAACTTGATCTTTAAGTTGATTGGTGTTGCAGTGATTATTTATATGACCATGATTATGGTAAAAGCTACGCCCGATGAGCGCAAGAAATTGTTCATGGCGATTTTGATTACTTTCTTTATGACGATGTTCTGGGGTTTCCATGAATTATCGGGAAGTGTAATTACGCTCTTTGCTGCTAGAAATGTGGACTTATCCGTCATCAATGCAAGTCAGACAAACGCGCTGAACTCAATGTTCATCATCTTGCTTTCCATTCCAATTTCTTTGTTGTGGACGTATCTTTCTAAGAAAAACCTAAATCCAAGAACACCTTATAAATTTGGATTTGGATTGCTTTTGGCAGGTATTAGTTTCTATATTTTAGCATTGAGTGGAGGAAGCGCGAATGAGCAAGGCTTAGTTCCTTTTGCTTATCTATTAATCATGTATCTCATTCTTTCCATCGGTGAATTGTTCATGTCTCCCGTTGGATTATCCAAAATCACGGATTTATCCCCGCAGCGAATTGTGGCTTTCATGATGGGGATTTGGTTCTTATCTTCTGCTTATGCTTTCCAAATCGTAGGCTTCATTTCTACTCAACTAGCTGTTGAAAGTACTGATGCTAACGTTGGAGGATTTGACACTTTAGACGTTTACATCAATGGTTTTGACTTGATTGCAAAATACTCCATTGGCGCAGGTTTGATCGTTGTGATTTTCTCGCCGTTGATGAAGCGGCTGATGGGCAATGTCCATTAACCTATGTGGTTGAATGGTTTCATTTTCATTAGATTGGCACAGTCCATATCTGAACCTCAAATTATACAATACTTCAAAGTCAGTAGAGCAATATTCTATTCGGGAATACGTAGTTTGGCATTGGACGGACATAGAGTCCATCCAATGCCATCAAGGTTTCTCAAGGGTAAAAAATGGCTAACAACCATTTTTTACCCTTGAGAAACCTTGATCAACTCATGGCGGTTCGACCATGTCTGCCTTAGGCTGATGCCGCCACGAGTTGAAATAAGCAGTGATCTGATTTTCAGTTTCTTATCATTTCTGATAAAAGTATAATTTGGGATACACCTATCCATGAAACCGTTGAACCATAAATCCTCTCCTCTACACACCAAAACCAAATCTAATCGCATCTTCATCAAAGAACAGCTATAATTTTATTAATCACATCGACTAGATTGCCGTCCATCTTTGGTCATTAGCCGTCTACCGTAAAAAAAGTCACTATGAAGATGTTAAACCTATTTGCAATAATTCTATTGCCACTCTTCTCCCTTGCACAATTGGCGCAAGTTGATCTCAGTTTTTTTCCTTATTACAATCAAGATTTGATGGAAGACTTGAATGTCTCTCCTGAACAGATGAATCAGATCAATGATTTGTACACACAAGTTGGCGAAAAGCAGAGCGAGTTGTATAATGCTTTATCGTATCGAGAAGATTTGAAGAATGAATTGAGAGCAGTAGATGAAATGCGAATCAATCGCTTGAACGAAATCCTAACTGAAGATCAAAAACTCGGTTATCAAGCCTTCCGCGATGGAGCAAAAGCAGAACTCGATCCAGTGCATTCCAAACGCTACAAGGATATGTACTTGGAGCTGTACGATTACTTGAAAATTAAGGGTGAACAAGCACAATTGTTGGCTGATTTTGATTTAGCATTCAATGATGGTAAATGGAAAGGCGGAAGAGATTACAAAGGGGAAAAGCGCAAATTGCTTCAATCCATTTTGACCGAAAAACAATGGGCAAAGTATGAGCGCAAAGGTGGGCGCGAAATTTTTGAGGTGAAATCTGTTGCTGGCGGAAAAGCTTCTACCAAAAAAATAAATGAATGGCGAGAAAAACGAATGAATTATTTACAAAACATCTATTTGCCACAAAGGGCAGCACTTCGTCATCAATTGGATGAGTTTATTTCTGAAAAGGACTGGGCAGATATTACTTATTTGAGAAAATTGTACGATGAACAGATCAATGGAACGGAGAAGCGAATAGAGAATGAAGTCTTTCGCTTTGAGGAGGAGCAGATAGTTAATAGAAAATATCTAGTGGATAATATAGCGCATCAGAACCGTGAAACTTTTGCCATTGCAAAAAGATTAGCCATCAAATTTGATGATAAAATTGATGCCCTACAAACAGAAATGGCAGCTTTGAGAGGAAAGTATTTCCACTATGCTCCAATGAATAAAGTGATTCCTCCAACAGAAAAAGTAGAATTGCCCAGAAATATTGCTTTCCTCATTATCGCCACAGAATCTGTAAATCCTAGCACTCAAGCAATAGCTCAATCGACTGCTTCGCCGATGCCGGCAATAAACAATCAAAGCATAACTTTCAAGAGTGAAAGTGAAGGCGAAGTAAAAATTGAATTATTAAATGCAGAAGGAAAAGTCATCAAGACCTTATTCAAAGATCGCTTGGCTAAAGGAACACATGAGCAAACTTTTGATTTATCGTTTGTAGAAGACGGCGTCTTTTTCTATCGAATCAGCACTGTGACAGGAAGTTCTGTCTTGAAATCTATGAAAGTGAAGTAAATAACCGAATAATTACTCCAATTTAGCAGAAGTTGCTAAATTGAAATAGTTGGTTTAAACAGAAGAGTTGTTCCTATGAACGGCTCTTTTTTTGTGGAAAATGGATTTTCAAAAGTATCACCTGCCAATTTATAAGCAAAAAGTAAAGAAATAGCACTAAAGCAAGAGAAAAACTTTTTAATAATTTAAATTTTCTTCGGGAAAAATGCTTAACTTTGCGTCCGCTTTTGAAAAACATACATATTTAAGAAATAATATGCAACATTACGAAGTAACATTCATAGTAGATCCAGTTCTTTCTAAAGAAGAAATTGGGGGGACTGCAAAAACTTACGAGGAACAATTGAAAGAGCTGGGGGCGACTATCGTTCATGTGGATGAAATGGGACTTCGCCAGCTTGCTTATCCAATCAATAAACGCACTTCAGGTGTTTATTATGGTATTGAATTTCAGATAAACGCTGCTGAAACTATTGAGCGTTTGGAATTAGCTTTCCGCAGAGACGATCGAGTCCTTCGCTTTTTGACTGTCAAGTTAGACAAGTTTGGTGTCAAATACAACGATGATAAGCGTAACGGAAAAATTGGTAAGAAGCGTCCTGAGGGAGAAGAAGCAGAAGTTGACCCTAAGAAACAGGCTCACGCTTCTAATAAGAAAAGTGTTCGTACGGCTGGAAGAGCGTAGTTCAATACTCATTCAATTAAATTGATAAATTTAGCTATAAAATGGCATCAAGAGACGATATAAAATTCCTAAGTAATCCTAATCTAGGTCAGCAGCGTAAAAAATATTGCCGCTTCAAGAAATTTGGCATCAAGCACATTGATTACAAAGACGCAGATTTCTTAATGCAGTTCGTGAATGAGCAAGGAAAGATTCTGCCAAGAAGAATTACAGGTAACTCTTTGAAGTACCAACGAAAAGTTTCCACTGCAGTGAAGCGCGCACGTCATTTGGCGATTCTACCTTATGTGACGGATTTATTGAAATAAAATTATTCTAATCTCCGACTTATTTAAGAGTCGAAAACTATATAGTGATGAACATTATCTTGCTCAAGGACGTAGATAAAGTAGGCGAGAAGTTTGATGTAGTAACGGTAAAGCCAGGTTATGGACGCAACTACTTGATCCCTCAAAAGTTGGCGATCATTGCGAATAAAGACAACTTGGCTCGTTTGGATGAGCACAAAGCACGCGAAGAAGCCAAGGAAGCAGAAGTGATCTCAGAAATGCAAAGCATCAAAGATAAGATTGAGAGCAAGACGTTCACAATTGGTGCAAAAGCGGGTACAAGTGGCAAAATCTTTGGTAGTGTAACGACTGTTCAGTTGGCACAAACAATCCAAAGTGAATTGCAGGTAGAGGTAGATCGTAGAGATATTGAAATGCCAGAAGATGAAGTGAAAACTTTAGGAGAGTACGTTGCTAAAGTAAAATTGCACAAAAAAGTTGTGGCTGATCTTAAATTTGAGGTAGTAGCCGAATAAAAAAACAGTGCGAAAGTGCCATTTGAATAAGCTAAAAGGGAAGTCTTCCAACATGGAAAACTTCCCTTTTTCATTTTATAGTCATCCTAAAACAAATCAATTTTACTCGCCAGCAGATAATTTCCTACCGTTTAAAAAAGTCAGCTTTCATACTGCAATCAATGTGTTGATATTTGTCTCGAAAGTTAGGTTGAAGAAGACACATTTATGTTCAAAATACGAATCGCAAAACAGCTCTACTTCTACGCAAAACTTTTCCATTACCGATTCACACAAACACTTAAAAATGCAGACTGTTTACTGTTATTTGCTGGCATTCGCTTGCCTATTGCTTATCCCACAAACCGCTGATACTCAAGTCAATTATACTGCAAATGATCGAGTAGTTCCCTACAAAGGTTATTTTGGATACGGTACAAATGTTGGTTACTATCCACAATGGACACAAGAACAATTAGCAGATATTACCATAGGGAACAAAGCCGAAGACGTAGATGGAGTCGGCATCACTACGATGCGTCCCGCACTTTTTGAACATTTCATGGAACAATGGGGCTACGATTTACGTGTCAAGACGTTTGAGCACTACAAAAAACTAGGAGCGAAAGACAATGTGGTCTTTGTTGGCTATCCTTCTGATAAGCATCGCGATCCTAAAGAATATTGCAGCGGTACGCGCTCCGAATTGTTCCGAAATTTATACACTCCAATTTGGGACAATGGCGCAAATGGCACGCCTTACAACGACAACAATTACTACGCCGCTTATCTCCACAAAACCGTTACACTCTACAAAGACTACGTGAAATTTTGGGAAATTTGGAACGAACCAGATTATTCCTTCACTGCCAATTCCATCGAACGCCCAGGCGAAGATGGCAATTGGTGGGAAAACAATCCCGATCCTTGCGATTACGATATTCATGCGCCCATCTTCCACTATATCAGAATGTTACGCATCAGTTATGATATCATCAAGACCGTTGATCCAGAAGCATACGTTGCGATTGGAGGTATTGGTTATCCTAGCTTCTTGGATGCTGTATTGAGAAATACAGATAACCCAAATAACGGACAAGTGAGCGATGATTATCCGCTAATGGGTGGCGCGTATTTTGATGTGTTGAGTTATCATACGTATCCACACATTGATAATAGTCTGAGAAAATGGAACAATGACATCAAAGGATTTGAGTACAGTCGCCATACTGATGCAGCTGTGAAAGGGGTGCTGAACTTACGTAATCGCTTTGAAGAAGTGCTATTTAATCATGGCTACGATGGTGCAGAATATCCTGAAAAAGAGTGGATTATCACGGAGTCCAATGTGCCGAGAAAGCCCGTCAATCGTGGATTTGGCTCAGAGGAAGTTCAGCGTAATTTCATTATCAAAGCCTTGGTGGAATCACAAAAATACGACATTCATCAATTTCATATTTTCACTTTGGGGGATAAAATTGATTATGCCAGAGCTAAGGACGTGTACGACGAATACCATATCATGGGTTTATTCAAAAATATGTATTCGGCTAAGCCTTACAAACAAAAAAACAATGATGTGGGAACGACTTATGCGACCACTTCCGAGATTTTGTATGGCAAACGATTCGATCACGAAGCATTTGATCGCTTGAAATTACCTAAGGGTGTAAATGGTGGTGTGTTCAAAGACGAAAAAACGGAGAAATTGACGTATGTTTTTTGGGCAGAAACAGAAATAGATCGTTCCGAATCCGTAATGCAGGTTGTCAATTTCAAGGAATTGCTAGGCATAGATCAGTTCATACAAAAAGAGTGGAGCTACTCCTTTACGAAAGACACGACTTTGGTTAATGGAAATGCAGTCACTTTAACGGGAGAACCCGTATTTTTAGAAGAAGTGGAAGATGGAAAAGATGATCCAAGCGATGATGGCGATGGTCCAGATAAACCAGGTAAACCTTACGTAGTAGATGTTTTTCCCAATCCATTCTTGATAGATGTCAATATCTCTTTGAATTTGAAAAAAGATGACCAAGTGACGATGATGATTTTGGATTATATTGGTCGTCCGATTAAGATTCTAGCTAATAATGAGCGTATGGAAGCTGGTAGTTATACTTGGAGTTTTGATGGAAATGCGTTCCGAAAAGGCATCTATTTCTTGAAATATAGGACCAGCGAAAGCGCAAAGTACGAGCGGATTTTATTGGTGAAGAATAAGAAATAAGTGGAATAGGGTTGAAGTGTTAAATGGTTACATTGCTATTTAGCACTTTAACTCTAAAACCCTCCAACCATACCTTCCTCTCTCTCGTTTAGAAATAACAGAAAGATCAAATTTTGAGCCTTCAAACTTTGGTACTCCTCCAATCCTTCCGTAAGTTGTGCACTATGAAACTTGATTAGTTTTTTTGGCAAATGTCAGAAAACTAATAAATTTAATTACTTGATATTCAGTAGCGTGCATAGATTAAGCGACAGAAGTTTTCATTTCTAAAATTTGCAGAAAACCTTTTTTAAAGGTGAAAAGATTTTCTACTTTTTGCCCTCAAGGACTTCTGGGAGTGTCCAAAAAAATCCTCTCAAAAAATTTTTTAGATGCGACTCCACGAATTCTAAAGAACGCGTATTCTACTGAAATTTGAGATTCAACTCAATGTGAATGATAGCGTGCCAGCAAAAAAAGTGATACCATCCGTTACAAAAAAAGTTAGTTATGGATTAGTTTAGCTATGGGTAAAGATCAAGCATGGATTGAGCGGGTAATAGGATTGGTGTGCTACCATAAACCTTATTTATTTTAGTATCTGATTGGTTTTCAAATCGTCTTATCAAGTAGTTGCAAATAAAAGACATATGAACAAAAAGCGACAAGCCTACCCACCCGTATTTCCAGAAATAGAAGATTGGCCGATTTATAAATTGCACCAAGATCGCAAGGCTTTTGTAGAAGAAATGGACGATTTTGTTTTCAATCGCTTGGTGGAACGGCATGGTGATAATATAGATGATTTGATTGCTAAAACGCTCTATTTGGAGCGCATTCGAATCAAGCGAGAGCCTTGGAAAGTTGACCCTGCGGATGAGCGTATTTTTTGGAAGCAGATCAGTAAAGACTTGATTAAGAAGTCTTTAGATCGAGAAGATTCGGTGGCACGCTCTACGAATGAGCGTTTGTTGAGAAGCATTATTCATCGCTACTCGGAAGAAATTGTTGGGACATTCAATAAAAGCACCTTCCTTTTTGCTCGCCGATTTCTGACCTCTTTTTTTTCCCGAATGCTGAATGCTGCACAAGGGAAGTTTTTCAATATTCGCTATCGGCTTTACGATCGTTTGCAAGCACATGGCAATGTGGAACTGGTGCGTAGTTTATCTAAAAAGGGAACAGTCGTAGTGGTGCCTACGCACTTTAGCAACTTAGATTCTATCTTGATTGGTTATGTACTAGATGGTATTGCAGGTTTACCCGCCTTCACCTATGGCGCAGGTCTAAATCTGCTAAACTCGGGTATTGTTGCTTACTACATCAATCGTTTGGGCGCATATCGCGTAGATCGCAGAAAGAAAAATCCGATTTATCTGGAGACTTTGAAAGCCATGTCCATGCTTTCTACTAAACGGGGTGTGAACAGCATCTTTTTTCCAGGGGGAACGCGCTCTCGTTCGGGCGCGCTGGAGACAAAATTGAAGTTGGGATTGTTAGGAACATTAGTGGAAGCGCAGCGCGCTAATCTACAAGAAGGCAAAGATGAGAAGATATTTATAGTGCCTATGGTGCTAGGCTATCACTTTGTATTAGAAGGTAAATTCTTGGTAGAGAACCATTTACGCAGAACTGGGAAAGAGCTATACTTAAGAGCTAAGGATCGTTCGGATAGCATTCGTCGCTTTCTATGGTTTGCTGGGAAGTTGTTTTCTACTTCTAACGACATCGTAGTCTCCTTTGGCAAGCCAATGGATGTGGTCGGGAATTTTGTGGATGAAGAAGGGAACAGCTACGGCAGTAATGGACAAAAAGTGGACATCAAAGATTACTTTTCGAGCTTCGGTGATCTGAGTACCGATTTCCAACGCGAGAACGTCTACACTAGAATATTGGGAGACCGAATTGTAGAGCGATTTTTTGCGGATAATATGGTGCTTTCTAGTCATTTGGTAGCTTTTGCTGCTTTCAAATTGCTGCGTCAAGAAAACGAATCGTTGGATTTGTACGGCGTATTAAGATTGCCGCACGAAGATATTGTATTTTCGGAAGAGAAATTGAGGAAAATCCTGACTTGTTTGCAGGAGGAACTCTTCAAAATGCGCGACTCCGATCATATTAAATTATCGGAAGTAATAGAAAAAGACATTAATACGATTTTGAAAGATGGCATCAAGCGTCTAGGAAGTTATCATGCTAATTTGCCTTTAAAAATAAATAAAAAAGGCGAAATCATCAGTCAAAGTTTTGCATTGCTCCACTATTATCACAATCGTTTAGAGCATTACAATTTGGAAAACTGCATTCAGTGGAGTAATGTTTTGGGCAGACCCGCCGCAGAATTGATCGAACACGAAGCATAGCATTCAGTTTTATCATAAAACAAAGATTTATGATATTATTTGATGCATACGAAATCGGCAGTACGAGTTTGAAAAATAGAATTGTGATGGCACCTTTGACCAGATGTAGAGCAACTGCCGATCATATTCCTACTGATTTAATGGCAACTTATTATTCGCAGAGAGCAGGTGCTGGATTGATTATTACTGAAGGAACTGCGCCTTCTCCCAATGGAGCAGGTTACGCAAGAATTCCTGGGATTTATAATCAAGAACAAACAGCGGCTTGGAAGAAAGTAACCGATGCCGTGCATGAGGCAAATGGAAAAATTTTCCTACAATTGATGCATACAGGGCGTGTTTCTCACAAAGCCAATATGCCTGAAAACGCTAGAGTGCTTGCCCCTTCTGCGATAGAGTTAGAAGAGACGAAAATGTATGTGGATGGTGAAGGTGAACTGCCAACAACTGCACCAAAGGCAATGAGTTCCGAAGAAATTACAGCGACAATAAATGAGTATGTAAAAGCGGCGCAAAATGCTATTAAGGCAGGTTTTGATGGCGTAGAAGTGCATGGTGCGAACGGCTATTTGATAGAGCAATTCATTTCTCCAACCTCTAATCAGCGTTCAGACGAATACGGTGGTTCGATAGAAGCACGTTGTAAATTTGCGATTGAAGTAGCACAAAGAGTGAGTGATGCGATCGGGAAGGAGCGTGTCGGGATTCGATTGTCTCCTTATGGTGTAATGAATGAAGTTGGTTTTGAGGAAGCAGTAGAGGAAACTTTTGTCTATTTAGCAAAACAATTGAGAGAAATTGGCTTAACCTATATTCACATTGCAGATCACGAATCTATGGGCGCACCAGAAGTTCCAAATAGTATCAAAGAAAAAATTGCGCAACATTTTGGTGGAACCATTATTCTTTCTGGTGGCTATAACCGCGAGCAAGCCAATCAAGATCTAGAGAATAAGCTAGGACATTTGGTTGCTTTCGGAAGACCGTATATCGCTAATCCAGATTTGGCACTTCGCTTGGAACATGACGAAGTACTTGCCCAGCCTGATCCAGATTACTTCTACACGCCTGGCGAAAAAGGCTATACCGATTATGCTATTTTAGAGCATCATTTGGAAACTACTTAGCGACAATTTCAAAAGTGGGCACAAATTGAAAATAGAGTGTTTCGTTTCCAGAATTCGCAGAAAGTCTTTTCAGCCCGAGGTAGATTGAAATTTCAAAGGTGAAAAGACTTTCTGCTAAGGGGTCTTTAAGGGAGAAACACATCCAAATTTTCAAAATTTGGATGTGTTTCTCCCCTAAAAACCCCCAGAGCATTCAAAAAAGCCCATTAAAAGGCTCTTTTGAATGCGACTTCACTAATTTCAAGAAAGTGTCCACTTTCGAGGCGACAATAAGGAAGTATGGTGTCCAAGTCTATGATTTGGATATCATATTAATTGATTTAAGATCGAAGTAGAATTGTTGGATTAAGCACTAAAGTAGAACAGGTCATAGACCTTGTAATATTGCATTGAAGTCTGGAGACTTCAACGATCAAGGGGTTTATGGTTAGTCTTTTCTAGCCATAAATCCCTACGATTAACCGACTCAAAAACAACTGCCATGTGCTCGTCATTTTCCTTCCTAAAATTTTGAAATTCAGCGAATTAATAGCATCATTGTGACATGAAAATCAAGAATGATCTTTTTCTGAGAACAGCGCGTGGAGAGCAAGTAGAACGCCCTCCAGTTTGGCTAATGCGACAAGCGGGAAGAACCTTGCCAGGCTATCGAAAAATGCGAGCGAAACTGTCAGGTTTTAAGGAGTTGGTGAAGTCGCCGGATAGAGTAGTGGAGGCAAGTATTGAGCCAATAGATTTGTTGGGTGTAGATGTTGCGATCATCTTTTCAGATATTTTGGTCATTCCCGAATCTATGGGCTTGGATTATGAACTGATCGAAAAGAAAGGACCACTTTTTCCAGAAACGATTCAATCGCAATCAGATGTAGATAAATTGGGACAAGGCGAATCTGCCGCTGAAAAATTGGAGTACGTTTATGAATCTGTACGCTTAATGAAAGATCATTTGAACGACCAAGTCCCGCTTATTGGTTTCGCAGGTGCACCATGGACGATTTTCTGCTATATGGTGGAAGGTTCGGGTAGCAAAACTTTCTCCAAAGCGAAGAAAATGCTGTATGCTGCTCCAGAAATGGCTCATGTGCTACTTGATAAAATCACCGATACTACGATTGCTTATCTAAAGAAAAAGATTACTTCGGGCGTTGATTTAGTGCAAGTTTTTGACTCTTGGGCAGGTATTTTATCTCCTACTTCTTATCAAACTTTTGCGTTGCCTTATCTGCAGAAAATATGTGATGCCATTGATGAAGTGCCGATCACTGTTTTCGCCAAAGGTGCTTGGTTTGCGATGGAATCCGTAGGGAAATTAGATTGTCAAGTTGTTGGGGTAGATTGGAACACTTCGCCACAGCAAGCGCGCGCATGGGCAGGTAATGATAAAGTGCTACAAGGTAATCTCGATCCTTGTCAGCTATATGCTTCTACGGATGAAGTGCGCAAAGCCACCATCGAAATGATTGAAAAGTTTGGTGGCAAACACATCGCAAATCTTGGGCATGGTGTTTATCCCGATACACCTTTTGATTCTATTAAGTGTTTTGTGGAGACTGTAAAAGAATACGCTTACTCGTAGAAACGATTGTACTTAGATATG
Organism: Bacteroidota bacterium; assembly: GCA_039176995.1. Lineage (GTDB taxonomy): Bacteria > Bacteroidota > Bacteroidia > Chitinophagales > Saprospiraceae > JAAUTG01. The sequence goes on along the minus strand of JBCDFY010000141.1, from coordinate 6,381 downwards.
AAAAACACCTTAAAACAAGTCGGAATATTTTTGGTGTGTTTATCATTTATCTTCCTTTGGCAGACTTTCAGAAAATCAAAAATTGATACTTTCGGTATTGGTAGACCTGTTAAAAAATCAGAGCGTTCTTCGAGGTTTATTAGTAGATATGTCTTTGGAACACATGGCGTATTTTACAATTATAAAGGGAAGGATACAAGATATAAAAGACATAAGAACTTCAAACTTAATGCGACTTACTTAGTTGCTTTCACTAGAAGAACTCCAATTAACAGCTACATATTTTATGACTATCCAATATCTGATACTTTCAATATTGATAGCTTGAATAAGTGCTGTGACCCTAAGGATTTTTTTGAAAAAGGAAGTAGATGAAGATGAGTTGGATTTTAGTTTTTAGAAGATTATCTTTTACAGAAAATTCCAGCCCACAGCTAAAGAAATATTTCGATAGTCACTTCTCCAATTAAAATAGTTTAAGAAATTTCTGTTCGTTTCATATTTCGCTTCCACATAAAAGCGGTCGTTGTAACGATAGCCAAGACCTAAGGCAATATTTTGATCTGTCACAAGTCTTTTTCCTATTACTAAATCTACAACTGATCTCCTTTCTGCAACAATATCATCACCTAAACCCAAATGCATGGTATGATTGATATTGACAAAAAGTTTGGATTGTTCATTGAGCGGGAAATAGTGCCTAATCCCTAATGGAAAATCAATTCCTTTGTAGTTAATTGTAACTAATGTGGTTCTCTGGATGGCTGCTGTTTGAATGTATGTAATCTCCTTGCTAGAATTAAAAGTATTATAATTTGCTTCCGCAATAAATGCCCATCTATCATTCAAAAAAGGCATGGTATACTCTACTTCTAAGCCAATTCTGAAACCTAATTGATTTCCAAAATCTATATCCCTAGTATCCGTCGGTAGATGATCAATGAGTAAGGAAGAATGTCTCAAACCTCCTTTCAAATAGAATTTTACTAACTTATCTTCATTACCAAGCCTTCTATCATTTACTTGAAAATCTGAATCATGACAAGAGTTGTATTCAATGAAATAGGAGAGCAGATCCTTCTTTTCGTAATCTAGCTTGCGGAGATTTTTTGAAATGGAATTACAACCCAAGTTCTCTTTTAGCTGTAATTGAAAATCAAGATTATAGGCGATACTTCCACTTTTCTCAATTCGGAATTTCTTGTAGATTAATTGCTCTGGTGGAGCATTATCTAGGGCATAAAAATACCTGATAAAATCTTTATTTCTGAATCTGTATAAGCTCGCTTTGCCATTGAGTAATTCTTCCAGAAAAACAGTATCTTTTTTGTATTGAGGCTTTCTTTCATTACTCAAAGTTCCCAAATAGTTGCTGGACTGATCTATTTCCACCTCAAATCGGATGTACTTTATTTTCCCCTCAATACCGAATTCCTGAATAGCCTCAATGCTTTTGTCTTTTTCCAATCCATTTTCTTTCTCCTTATATTGAAAATCTGTAGGATTGTTTCGCCAATCTTTGTTGTTTATCCAGACTTCCTTTCTACTGTTTTTAGAGTCAATGAAATAGCCTCTTTCGTAGTTACTTTGTGAAAAACAATTGAAACCAAAAAGTAGTAAAATATATAGGAGAGATCCTTTTTGTGTTTGGCTCATAGCTAGATTTTATAGCTTTTACGGAGAGTACAAACGGATGTTCAAGATGCGAATGAAATAGTTTACAGGGCATACCTAATGGGATTTTTGTTTCAAGAACCAGACCTTATTTACAAGTAATGTTTGTAGCAGCTAATTAATTGACTTTCAGCATATCAATTCGGCTCCACAAATTTTTGTGAATAACTACTACTACTTACACCATGATTTTTTATTAGTCGTGTATGAAGTATTAGGAATTAAGTACTAGAACTACAAGTTTTGTGATAAAAGCTGAATTCTGGAACGATTAACTCACTAAAAATACTAGATTTTATGCCTTGACAGCTAGATTTTGCTCATTTAACACCTTGTACTTAATACTTCGTACAACCATGATTTTTTATAAAGACTAATTACAAATAGGCTCATACCAAGGTAAAAGGATCGTGAGTATTGAACGGAATATACACTAACGTGTTCCTTCATATTCGGTTCTTTTGAAAGCTCTGAGGAGGAATCAAGAGTCGATCAAATAAACTAATACTACAGTTCAACAAATCAACATTAAAATTATGGTTTCAAAGAAAATGCTAAATGCGCTGAATAACCAAATTAGTCTTGAGGCATATGCTTCATTTCTGTACTTATCTATGGCTTCTTGGTGTGACAAGGAAGGAATGGAAGGTTGCAAACAATTCATGCATCGCCAGTCGGCAGAAGAGCGCGAACATATGTTGCGAATTTTTTACTATTTGAGCGAAGTAGATGGTCATGCCTTAGCACCTGCGATTAAAGAACCGCCGCATGAGTTTGAGTCTATTCAAGAAATGTTCAAAGAAGTGTATGCACACGAGCAAAAAGTCACCAACTCCATTCACAAATTAATGGATATTGCAGTAAAAGAGAACGACTACACCACGCATAATTTCTTGCAATGGTATATCGAAGAGCAACGAGAGGAAGAAGATTTAATGCGTTCCATTTTAGATAAATTGAAATTGATTGGAGATGGACCTTCTAGTTTGTATTACATAGATAAAGAAATTGAAACGATCAATGCGGCAGAAATGGCGGCAGAAGCGGCAGGCGAAGAGTAAAGAAAATGAATCGTTTAACGGTTAAAAATAGTTTTGTTCAGGCACTTTCTCCAATCTATGAGGAGAGAGAGGCAAAAAGCATTGCTCGAATTGTATTTGAGGATGCCTTTCCTGTTGTGAGCAGCTTTGATTTTTCGCAAGAAGATCAACTACAGTTAAATAGAATTAAGGCTCGTTTGTTGGCAGGCGAGCCTATTCAGTACATATTAGAGCAAGCTGATTTTTATGGACTGAAGCTGAAAGTAAGTCCTGCTGTTTTGATACCTCGGCAGGAGACGGAAGAATTAGTAGCTTTAGTTGTACAAACTTGTAGTAAGCAATTCAATGGTAGTATTTTGGATATTGGAACTGGAAGTGGTTGTATTCCAATTGCGCTAAAAAAGCAACTGCCCAAAGCAGAAATTTCTGCCTGTGATGTAAGCACAAAAGCTCTAAAAATTGCAAGCACCAATGCTCAAAAGTATAAACTAGATGTCCAATTTTTTATTTATGACATCTTGAAACAAGAACGCAGCATTACTCTACCTACCTACGATATCATCGTTAGCAATCCACCCTATATTCCTAAAGAAGAAGCGAATTTGATGCCTAGTCGTGTCAAAGATCATGAACCTGAACTAGCACTTTTTGTTGAAAACGACGACGCGTTACTCTTTTATCGCCGCATCACCGAGTTTGCTATTCGTCATCTTCCTTCTGATGGTTTTCTCTTCTTTGAACTGAATGAATACAATGCTGCCGAAGTTGCTCAGTTAGTGAGTGAAGCAAGCTTCTACAATGTTCAAATTCAAAAAGATTTGAACGGAAAGAAGCGAATGTTGTCTGCGAAGAGGAAATAATCGTTTTCATGAATCTGTAGAAGAAGACTTACTGGTTAACTCACCCATTGGTAACATTTCTACTCGCGTCTTTGGTAAACTATTTGGATAATTCTCTTGAATAAAGGTAACCATATGCTCACGAATGAAACAACGCAGATCAAAAGCATCACCAGAACTTCTCGCACTTACTAACATCCTAATTTTCATCACATTTTCTGTCAAATCGGTGAGTAAGACATTGCGAACGCGACCATCCCAAAGTGGATGATCTTCGGTGATTTTGTTGAGTTCATTGCGCAAGGGTTCTATCGGTAAATCATAGTCCGCATAGATGAAAACTGAGCCAAGCAGTTCAGAGTTGAGGCGCGTCCAATTCTGGAAAGGTTTTTCTATGAAGTAATTCAGAGGTGTAATCATACGGCGCTGATCCCAAAGACGAACAACGATATAGGTTAAAGTAATTTCTTCTACTCGACCAAACTCCCCTTCAATAATGACCACATCATCCATTCTAATTGGTTGAGTAAAAGCGATTTGTAAACCTGCCAGTAGGTTGGCAATGGATTTTTGAGCAGCAAAGCCAATAATGATACCTGCAACTCCTGCGGAAGTTAGCAAGCCCGCTCCAATTTTTCGGACTTCTTCAAACTCCAGAAGGGCAAGTGAAGTAGCAACAACTGAATAGTCTGGGCTGCGCGCCCTGTGAAGGGAAAAATGACATTTTCATTAGAAAGAGGAACTGCATCAATTGAGTTGATGGCTATGAAAAGGCTAATGAAATAGGTGAGTGGTGCCTCCAAATTTCGGATCGCCACATTGTAAAGCGACTTTTTGGCTAGTTTTCTACCGCTCAATCGCAGAATGCGAAAAATAAGCCAGCAAATAATGGTACTTACAACCAGTGAAGTTGCTAAGACTATCAGTAAAATTAGCCATGAATTAATATCGGGTAGATAGGTTTCTAGCAGTTTTTTCATGTTTGTTTTTGCTAGGAGAAGGTTTTAGGTCGGAATTTGTTCGAGTAGTGACCTCACTTTTCTTATGCGAAGATATTTGTCCCTCTTATGAGCAATAAGGAATGTCATTTCTAATACCAGTACGAAGATTTCAGAGCAAGGAAATGACGTTTCTAAGATATTAGCTACTGTTACTTTTCAGATAAATTTTCCAAATAGTTGATTAATAGTCGAATCCCAAAGGCGGTTGCACTTTTTTGAGAAGAGAAATCAGCATCATTAAACGCTACACCTGCAATATCCATATGTGCCCAATTGGGATGTTCTTCCGTAAAAAACTGTAAGAATTTTGCCGCAGTAATCGCACCTGCCATTGGGCGACCGCTAAAGTTTTTGATGTCTGCTACATCCGATTTCATTTCGTCGTGGTAAACATCCCAAATTGGCAATCGCCAAACGCGTTCCCCAGTAGTGTTACCAGCTTTAGAAATTGCTTCGGCTAAACTATCATTATTGGAGAATAATGCACCTGCATGATAGCCAAAAGTACGTACTGCACTACCTGTCAATGTTGCTAGATCAATTAAGGTATCGGGTTTGAAATGTCGCAGCATATAAGCGATTCCATCTGATAAGATTAAGCGTCCTTCGGCATCAGTATCAATCACTTCAATGGTTTTTCCGCTATAAGAATCTATGACATCGCCAGGTTTGATGGCGAGAGCATCCACGCTATTGTCGGTGGCAGGCACTATGCCAATTAAGTGAATGGGTAATTGTAGTTTTGCTGCCATTTCCACTGTGCCTAAAACAGCAGCTGCTCCACCCATGTCACTTTTCATCATATGCATATTCATCGCGCCTTTAATAGAAATACCGCCCGTATCGAAAGTGACTCCTTTTCCAACGAGTCCCACTTTATGTTTCGCCTTCTTTCCCTTATATTCCGTAATGATGAATCGCGCAGGAAATTCACTGCCACGGTTCACCGCAAGTAGCGCGTGCAAACCTTTTTTCTCAATTTTGGGTTTGTCCCAAACTTCAACTTGATAGCCATATTTTTTGCCTGAATCTACCGCCCATTTTGCAAGCACAGCGGGTACTTTTTTATTACTCGGCGCATTTACCAGACCAAAAATACTCATTTGAGTCTCGGCGGTTGCAATACCCTTTTGAGCTGCCTTGCGCAAACTATTGGTCTTGGCTTCAGTGTATATTTTTAAACTAGCTCCTTTTGTTTCAAACGGATGCAATTCCTGCTTTTCGCTTTTGAAATGTCCTATTTTGTAAGTGCCTAACAGCAAGCCAGTTAGCGCAAATTCTACGATTTTTTCGGGTGACTTTAAGTGATGGAGATAAAGCCCAATTTTGTGGGATAGCTTTCCTTTATGACGATGAGAAAGGCTGCGGAAGATTTTGATGATATTCCTAGAATTGAAAGGTTCCTCTCCTAAACCTAATAGATAAATTGTTTGCTTTTCGGTAGGTAAAATTTGAAGCTCTCCTTTTTCTCCTTTAAAAGTCTCCTGAAGCGTAGTTTTACTAAAATGAGCTAGTGGCATTATACTCTTGAACGGATTTTTGGAGGCAATAATTGGAATAATCAAACTTTTGGTGTCACGATTCCATTTAGCGGAAATTTGTAATTTTATCATTGATTTAATTTGAATTCTAGGTAAAAAATAGGAGTTCAACTAATGCTTAAAAAGCTCTTGCTGTATGTACTTTACAGATAAAGTCTGCAAAAGTAAGAGCAATTTTTGGATAGAAAAAATATGGCTCTTATTAAGAATTAGGAGGCGATGCTTTATAAGCCCAAATGAAAATTTTTATCCCGATAGCTATCGTGGATAAAAATTTTCATTTGGT
>JBCDFY010000140.1:0-20041 GCA_039176995.1 Bacteroidota bacterium | reverse complement strand
GTATTGAACCTACTAAACTCTTCTATTTGTCAGTTGAAACACCAGTCTTCAATGGTATTGGAATGGAGGAATTGCTCAAGCTATGTAAAAAAGCAGTTGGTAAAGAAGAAGAAAATGATGGATTCTATGTTTTTTTCGATGAGGTTCAGTATTTGAAAGATTGGGAAATACATCTTAAATCTTTAGTCGATTCTTATCATAATATAAAGTTTGTGGTCTCTGGTTCAGCAGCGGCGGCACTAAAATTAAAAAGTAATGAATCTGGAGCAGGGAGATTTACAGATTTTACTCTTCCTCCATTGACTTTTCACGAATATATTCATTTAAGAAACTTAGATCGTTTAATCCAACCAGTTAATAAAACATGGAATTCATCTTCCTTTGTTATTTACAGAACTGTTAATATAGAGGAATTAAATCGTCATTTTATTAATTATATCAATTTTGGGGGGTATCCTGAGGTATCCCTATCTAAAGAAATTCAATCGAACCCTAGTCGATACATCAAAAGTGATATTATAGATAAGGTTTTATTGAGAGATTTACCTAGTTTATATGGTATACAAGATGTACAAGAGCTAAATTCTCTATTCACAACGATTGCCTTTAATTCTGGGAATGAATTCTCTTATGATAGTCTTACTTCCTCGTCTGGTGTTTCAAAAAGTACTATTAAAAAGTATATTTACTACTTAGAGGCTGCTTTTTTGATTAAAATAGTCAATCGCATTGACATTAGTGGAAAGAAATTTAAAAGGGCTAATTTTTTCAAAATTTATCTTACAAATCCATCTTTGAGAAGTGCACTTTTTTCCCCTATTGGAAGTCACTCAGAACTCATTGGGAATATGATAGAAACTGCTATTTTTTCTCAATGGTTTCACCGATTTTGGTTTACCCCTTTTTATTCTCGATGGAAAACTGGTGAGGTAGACATAGTCGGACTATCAAATAGTAAGCTAAAGCCAGCTTGGGCTGTCGAAATAAAATGGTCTAATCGCTTTTTTGAGAAACCTCATGAGCTAAAAAGTTTATCTAGTTTTCTTCAAAAAAATAAATTAAATAAGGCAGTTGTGACAACTATTGATGCAATAGGTGAGAAAGAATATAAAGGTTTAACTTTTGATTACATCCCAGCCTCCTTATATTCTTACACAGTAGGCAGAAGAACTTTACAGAAAGAATGAAGTTTTTGTATTAATCCAATAATCGGCTCTGTAAATTACAGTAGTTACGAAATGATCTGACGATAATTTTTTCTAGGCACGTACCCTTGATTTTAGGTTCAAAGTAGTCATTAAAGTGCGAATATCTGTTTTTCTGAGCTGCGCGAATTCGGAAAGATACTGCAAGCGTTGAGCATTGAAAATTTCTACTTGGTTGACTAACTCTAAAAGCTCTGTATGCTCTTCTGTATTCAATTGATTAAGACTTCTTTTTTCATCCAATTCATCTAAACGCCTTTCCTCTTTTGTACTCAATCTACTATTGATCAAGACCAATAGCTCTTTTTCTCTTCTATTTTGTCGCTTCTTTTCCTCTTCAAAATATTGCTCAAACATAGCCTGAACAATTTGTAAAAAGGACTGGTCTGCTTGTTCAATATAATGCTGTAATTTAGATTTGATTTCTATTGTATCCATTCTGCGCTCAATATTTCTATGTAATTTAATTCATTTCACTCCTAAAATACAAATCCCATCTTTCATTTGTTCCATTCTCCCCTTGCACTCCCTCCCACAAATCCCTATCTTCGCGGACTTTTTAGAAATTAGAGATTGAAGGTTTTAGGAATAGAAAGAAATCGGGAATCAATCCTAATGAAAATTTGTTAGCAAGAGCGGTAGAAGTAATTCAAGACTCATCCCTCCTAACTCAAAACTAGCAGAAAAGAATGGAGTATCAACCAAGACCCATTGAGCAAAAGTGGCAAAAGCATTGGGAAGAAAACGACACTTATAAAGTGAGTAATGACAGTAATCGTCCCAAATATTATGTATTGGATATGTTTCCCTATCCTTCGGGCGCGGGTTTGCACGTTGGACATCCGCTGGGCTACATTGCTTCGGATATTTACAGTCGCTACAAGCGATTGAAAGGCTTCAATGTCTTGCATCCAATGGGTTTCGATGCTTTTGGTTTACCAGCCGAGCAGTATGCCATTGATACGGGAATCCGTCCTGCGGTTTCTACGGATAAGAATATTGTGCGCTACAAGGAGCAAATGAGCAACTTAGGATTCTCATTCGATTGGAGTAGAGAAGTGAAAACCTGCGATCCTAATTATTACAAATGGACGCAATGGATTTTCACGCAGTTGTTTGCGCACTATTACGATCAAGCAGCAGATAAAGCCCTGCCGATTGAAGATTTAGTTGCTACTTTCGAGCAAGAAGGAAACGCAAATGTGAAAGCTGCAACTACGCAGACCGAAGCTTTCAGTGCAGCGGCATGGAACGCCATGAGCGAAAAGGAGCAGCGCGACGTTTTGATGAATTATCGCTTAGCGTATCGTGAAATTGGTTATGTGAATTGGTGTGAGGAATTAGGAACGGTTTTGGCGAATGATCAGGTGAAAGATGGCATTTCAGAGCGCGGTGGTCATCCAGTGGTTCAGAAAGCGATGCCGCAATGGAATTTGCGCATCACGGCATACGCAGATCGTTTGTTGTATGATTTGGAAACCATCGAATGGTCGAACGCTTTGAAGACGATGCAAAGCAACTGGATTGGTCGTTCGACAGGTGCGCAAATGTTCTTTAATGTAGAAGGAAACGACGACCAAATTGAGATATACACAACCCGTCCTGATACCATTTTCGGAGCAACTTATATGGTCTTAGCACCTGAACATGAGTTGGTTGCAAAACTCACCACTGCTGAACAACAGAAAGATATTGATGATTATCTAGCGTATTCGCAAGCGCGTTCGGAAATAGATCGAATGTCGGATAAGCAAGTGACGGGCGCGTTTACAGGAGCGTATGCCATCAATCCATTTACAGGCAAAAAAGTACCCATTTGGATTGCAGAATACGTCTTGATAAGTTATGGAACGGGCGCGATTATGGCAGTACCAAGTGATGATGAGCGCGATCAGCGTTTTGCGGAGAAATTTGGTTTGGAGATCATCCCTGTCGTTGATAAAAGTGATTATCCAGGCGCGACCTTGGATGATAAGGTTGGAGAGATTATCAATTCTGATTTCTTGAATGGAATGGAAGTAAAAGAAGCGATTGTGGAAATGAACAAGCGCGTGGAAGAGATGGGTATTGGTAAAGCCAAAGTGAACTACAAATTGCGCGATGCAGGTTTTAGTCGCCAACGCTATTGGGGAGAACCATTTCCGATTGTTTACGATAAAAATGGCTTTGCAGAAGCCTTGCCTTTAGATCAATTGCCTTTGGAGCTACCTGAAACCGAAGATTTCAAACCTGGTAAAGGTGGAAAATCACCACTTTCGCGTTTGGACGCTTGGGTAACTTTAGAAAATGGCTATACCCGCGAAACGGATACGATGCCCGCCGTTGCAGGTTCTTCTTGGTATTATTTGCGCTACATGGATCCAAATAATCCAGCAGCTTTTGCAAGTCAAGAATCAGTGAATTACTGGCAAGATGTGGATTTGTACGTCGGTGGTGCAGAACACGCGGTGGCACATTTGATGTATGCACGTTTTTGGCATAAGTTCCTGTATGACAAAGGCTTAGTGCCAACCAATGAGCCGTTCAAGAAGTTGATTAATCAGGGGATGATTCAGGGGGTGATTGAATTTGCCTACTATCAAAAATCAACAGGTCAATTCATCAGCGAGGAACTGATTGCTGATTACGAAGGTGAAGATATTGCGCAAATGCCTGTTCATATTGATTTTGTAACCGATTATGGTTCGGACAAATCTTACTTGAGTGAAGAAGGCATCGAGCAATTCAAAAACTGGCGTCCAGAATATAAAAATGCCGAATTTGTAACCACCGAAGACAGTGACCGCTTCTACACCAAATCGGAAGTAGGCAAAATGTCCAAGTCCAAATTCAATGTCATCAATCCAGATTTGGTCATCGAAGAACATGGTGCGGATGTCTTCCGAATGTACGAAATGTTCTTAGGTCCCATCGAGGCATCCAAGCCTTGGGATACGCAAGGAATCACGGGCGTTTCTAAATTCATGCGCCGCTTTTGGAATTTGTTTTTCACGAATGAGCAATTTACTATTAGTGAAGAGGCAGCGAACAAAGCAGAATTGAAAGTTTTGCACGCGACCATCAAAAAAGTGACGGAAGATATCGAGCGTTTCAGCTTCAATACTTGTGTGAGTGCGTTCATGGAAGTGAGCAACGATTTGCGTAAGATGAAGTGCAACAAACGCTCTGTTTTAGAGCCTTTGACAATTTTATTGGCACCTTTCGCACCTTACGTGACTGAAGAATTGTGGCAATTATTAGGCAAAGAAGGTAGTGTTCATCATGCGAGCTATCCAACGCACGATGAAAGCTATTTGAAAGAAGACGAAATCGAATATCCGATCAGCATCAATGGCAAGAAACGCGCCACGGCAATGTTTCCAAGCGATGCGAGCAAGGAGGATATTGAGAAGGCTGCTTTGGAAATAGAGGGCATTCAAAAGTGGTTAGAAGGGAAAACGGTGCGCAAAATTATTGTTGTACCTAAGCGAATGGTGAATGTAGTCATTGGATAAATTATACTTGAAGAGAAGCGTTAATCATTTTCCTTTAAAAACGGGTTGACGCTTCTCTACAAAAGCAATTACACCTTCTTGATAATCTTCGGTTGCACTAGCTTCTAGTTGCAGCGCATTTTCATAAGGCATATGCGTCTCGAAAGTATTTCCCATTGAGGCATTGATGGCTTTTTTGGTTAAACCTAAAGCACGAGTAGGCATTTGCGCCATTTTCTGCGCCAATTTTTCGATTTCTCCTTCAAATTCTTCGGCTGGAACAGCACGGTAAATCATCCCTATTTCCTCCGCTTTTTCGGCACTAATTTTATCGCCCAACATCGCATAAGCCATTGCTCTGGCACGACCAACTAAACGCGGGAGAAAGTAAGTACCGCCACTATCTGGAATTAAACCAATACCACTGAATGCTTGAATAAAACTGGCTTTTTCGGAGGCAATAATAATATCGCAAGCTAAAGCCAAGTTCGCACCAGCACCTGCTGCTACGCCATTCACCGCAGCAATAACGGGCTTTTCCAAACTCAATATTTTTTCTACAATGGGCGTATAGCGTTCTTCTAGCAAATTGCTGAATTTAAAGTCTTTTTCAGGCTGCACGATTTCTTTTAAATCTTGACCTGCACAAAAGGCTTTTCCTTCACCCGTGATGATTACTACTCTAATTTCTTGATTTTCAGCACATTGATCTAAAGTAGCTATCCATTCTTCGCCCAGTGCTTTGTTGACGCTGTTGTATGCCTTTGGACGATTGAGCTTAATGGTTGCAATTCCGTTTTCTTGAGTGAAGTTAATGACTGACATAAGTTTTATGATAAACAGCTTACAAAAAATAGCAAAACTGTTAGATTTTTGAAATAAGCCAAAATAGAACTATAAAGAGAATTGAAGAATAGTCCTTTTGTGACCTTTGTTCCTTTGTGGTTAAGTAGAATTGATATTTTCGCAGCTAGTTATGACTGCAAAGCAGTTGTTCAATACTTATTAAAAATACTAATCGTACTTTCGGTTTTCTTCCCTAATTTACAATTACTTTCTTCACAATCATTCCCTTAGCATTAACTAACTTAATCCAGTAAAGCCCAGCAGGATAGTGACTCAAATCTAAAGTAGTTCGTTGAGTAAAGGAAGATCTTTGCAATAATTTTCCGTTGGTTGCAAAAAGTTCCAACGTATTCTGAGCGATATTCATTTCTATTTGTAAAAACCCATCAGTTGGATTTGGAAAAATGCGATAATCGCTCTCAGAAAGTTGTTGCGTGTTACTGATCGTTTCTGTTCTGAATTTATACGTTTCTGATGTCCCATTTCCGCATTCATTAGCAGCAGAAACGCGCCAGAAATAAGTTTGATTTGCTCGTAAACTATCCGCAGGTGTATGAAAAGTCAAATCTGTGAGTACGGTGTAAGTAATGGTATCGAATAGTGAATCAATAGCGATGTCTAACTTATAATTTCCAACGGCTGTGCTGCTTTCCCACTCAAAAAGGAGTTCTTCTCTGAGCACTTCTTCTGTTTGATTGAAAGGTCGAAGAAGAGTCAGTTCAGGTGGAGCAATGACTTGCAGAAAAAGCGTATTCTTGCTAGAAAAAGTACCGTCTTCCACTATGATAGTAATGTTGTAAGTACCTTCTTCTAATTCGTTCAGATTATTCAATCTAATGCTCGCCTCAAAAAGATTATCTGCAGAAGGCTGGATGGTTCTGGTCACACCAAGCGGTAAGTCTTGTATTTCCAGACGAATTTGATCCATATTAAAGGCATTTCCTACCGTCACATCAAAGAGTATAGAACTTTCATCACAGATTAAGAATGTATCTTGGGATAAGGATAAAGAAATATCAAACTGCTCACTCACTTTACATACCTCAATCCCCCATGCTTCCAAGCTACCACCATCTTGTGATTCGTTGTCTCTGAACTGAAGTATCCATTCCCCTTGCATAGGTTCTCCATCAAAATTTGATAATGGTTCTTTAGGGAGATAACTGAACCCATCCGTTATTGGGCAAATGATGTTCTCGGTGGTGGATTCATCATCAAATTGAATATCAAAATCTGATTCATCGAAGCAAGGACGCTCAATCAGCTCCACCAGCGTACCTTCTGGACTAGCCAAGGTAAAAGTCAGATCACTCACCCAAGTGTGCCTTCCTTTTAGTTGAATAACATTAACATCTGCAATGCCTCCTTCTTCTGGGACAAGAATTGTTGAAGTATAACTACGTGGTGAACCCGAACTGATTTCTATTGGTATATCTTCGGAAAAATATTGTGTACAAATAGCCGTCGTGAAAGCAAAAGAAGGTGACCATTCACTTTCACCGCAGTTGTTGATCGTTTTAATGCGCCAATAATAAGCAATACCTGCAGCTAAATTAGAAGCAGCAAAACTACTTTGTTGAAGCACAACCGTATCAAGCACTATATTTTCAAATGTAGTATCGGTGGCTACTTGTAATTGAAAATCAGCACCTAGGGCATCGGTTTCCCAAACAAAAAGCGCACTTACTGAGACGGCAGGTGCATTTTCCATCGGCGAAACGAGCAGAGGAGCGGAAAGTCGGCTATCTAAAACTACTACTTGTAACAATAACTCGCTGCTCAAAGAAGTGTCTTGTGCAATAATTTTGAAAGTATTAGCTGTATTTCCTAAGTCCTGAAAACCAAATAGTTGCAAATTAATAGTATCAATTCCTACTCCAATAGTATCCGAAGAAAATTGAAAATCAATTCCTTCCATCAGTCCTTCTACACGAAGCTCAGAAGCACTGAACATTCCATCCGCGAAAAGGAGTTGATAGTTGGCGGTATCACCGATGCAAACGGTCTTTTTGTACGCATCTGGCAAGATGTTTCTACCACAGTTGCTTTGGTCAAAACCAGCGAGTTGCGTTAGATTCAAGTTGTCAGGATCAAGCCAAGATTTGAGGCTAGATTCAATTGTTCCGCCTCCTTCCCAAGAAGTATGGAAAAGACCATAAGAGTCATAATTATCATTGCCGCAAGAGGCTTCTCCACCATGCAATTGACCAATAATTTCCTTGCCTGAATTAAACAGTGGCGCACCCGATGAGCCTCCTTCTGTCGAGCCAATGCTCCAACTAGGAACAATTAAATGATTGCCATCTTCGACTCTTTCGTCATCCCTTGCCCAAGTACCTGTGTAAGTAGGAAAATAGGAGAAAGAAATTCGCTTTTCTTCCGTATTAGGATGATGAATACAAATGGTGGTATCAGGAGTAACTGCACTATTATTCCAGCCTGCAAAAAAAGCATTGGCGGTTTTGGATACAGGGTCATCCAATTCCAGCAACATCATATCAGAATCTCGATACTTAGCAAGCAGCGTGCTTCCAGTATTGAAATCGTCGAGTGGTCCATCACCACGTCTTCCATTTTCGACAGAATTGACTGGACGACAGCTTTGATTTTCGTAGTTCCAATACACGACCACGCTGGGTGCATTGCTAGAATTGACGCCACAATGATCGGCAGTCATAAAATAAGGTCGGCAATCTTGTCGCGCATTATTAACTAAAAAACCAGTACAAATTCTTACGCCTCCGATGAAGTAAAGTCCAACAGAACGAATGATGTCCCGATAGTCGTTCAGCAGTTCCCAACCATCTTCCTTATCGCAAACTACATCTACGTGACATCGCTGACTGAACAGCGTACCGAAACCTAGAAAATCGTGACTGACTTGAGCTAAGGTGAGTGATAATTCTTCCTTTTTTTCGACAGGAACATTGACTTCTAAAATTGTCTCTTCACCCAGAATAATGGGCGTCCAAAGTTGCTGATGGTTCTCGTTATCTTCCGCTGTGAAAGGGCCTTTTATATCTTTAAAATCGTTGCTGTAAAGGGTGAGTTTGCCACCTTGTGGCATTTGATAGTTGGAGAAGCCGAAGTTGAGGGATTTAGCAGCTTTTGAATAGATACGAACACGCCAAATGGCTCTTCCATTAGAAGTAAACTCCCAATTGCCGTGCGTTTTAGGAGTGATATTAGTTTTATGAGCTTTAGCAAATTCATGGACTTCTCCCGCTGCTCTTCGCTTGCGTTCTTGTTCTATGAGAGTCGTATTGTCTAGCTCTGACATAACAATTTGCTCTATTTTGTTGAAGTCAAAGGAAGGAGGCTGTTGTTGAGCAAAGATACCATAAAAGGCAAGACTCAAGAAGAAAATAATCGGCAATGGTCGCATAAATTTTTAGGGCAAGATAGCAGTTTATCTACCATTATGCAATAGCTAAATTGGGGTAGTATAATGGTCAAGAAGACAGTCTCCTTACTTAATCATTACACCCTTGCGTTCTAGAAGTGGAACTTGCGTGAAATTAGAGGTAGCAATACTCCCGATGACAAAGACATATTTTTTGTCATACATATAATCATTTTGCACAAAACTCACCCAATATTCGTTGGTCAAATCAAACAGTTTAGTTTGAATCGGTTCAATTTGTACCACTTGTCTAGGTCCAATTTCTTCAAAGAAATGACGTAAAGTGGTCGTTTTCATCTCTTCTCCATTCAATTTGCCGTATCCTTTTGAACTAATCAAGACACTCTTGATGGCAACATCTTTCAAGTTGATAAGGTAAGTATCCCACATTTCCTCTTTTCCATCTTCTCTAGGAAGTACAGCGATTGCTAAATCTACGACTTTGTGCTGTGGTATATCGGCCTTCATTGTATGTGATTCCATTATTTTATAATTGTATTTCTTTGGTTGAGTTATTGGCTCTCTGTAGTAGCGTATTCAAGTTCAAAAAGTGTTGAAAACTGTTCTTTTACCGCAGCTTTTACCTCGTTCATATTTACTTCTCTTCCCAGTTCTTTCTCCATACTCGTCACCGTTTTATCCTCTGCGGCTATTCCGCAAGGCACAATATGGTTGAAATGCGATAAATTGGAGTTGACATTAAGCGCAAATCCATGCATACTGACCCAACGACTTAAATGCACACCAATAGCGCAAATTTTTCTTTTAGGCTTATTGTCTGTTTCCGCTAACCAAACGCCAGTATAGCCTTTTTCGCGTTGTCCTTCGATTCCAAAATCTGATAAACTACGAATCACAACCTCTTCCAGTGTGCGCACATAGCGATGAACGTCCGTAAAAAAATGATCTAAATCAAAGATGGGATATGCTACCAACTGACCAGGTCCATGATAGGTAATATCACCTCCTCGATTGATTTTGAAAAACTCAATTCCTTCGTCTGCTAGACCCTTCTCATCTAGTAAAAGATGATCTAACTTTCCCTTTCTTCCTAATGTGTATACAGGTGGATGTTCACAAAACAACAAGTGATGTTGCTGCTCCAATTGTTCGGTGTGCTTTCGGTTGTGTCGTTTTACTTCAACGGCGCGATCAAATAATTTTTGCTGATATTGCCAAGCTTCCTTGTAGGAAACTTGCTCCAAATCTTGGAAAATTACGAATCTCTTCATGACAACTGAAATTTGGATAGTTTGAGGAAATTGCTGTAAAATCGGATGATAGTGATGTTTATTCGAACCACTATTCTTGATTTCGGGCTGCAAAGGTACATTTTTTAGTAATACACAGCTAGATTTTTTTCTTACCATGAAATTGGACTTTTCCCGAAACATATTTTTGGATTCCTTTTCAAGGGTATTGAGTTTGTGTTTATCTTGCGCCGCTTTTAGTTTTAAAGGCAATTTTACTATTAACGCGAGATGGTCTCCAACCCCATATTTCACCATCTCCTCTCTAAAATCGTTGAGCAATGCGACAGAAAATAGCAGCAGGAAATTGGAAAATGAATATGAATTATCAAGATGGAATGTCTTTAGCCCAAACTGTTGGTTCAGGTGGTATTCCTGAAGATGTGCAAGTTATAATAGGAACGCCTGCCATTCATTTAGTAGATGCCAGTAAAATAGAAGGAATTTCCGTAGCAGCACAAAATTGCCATCATGCAGAGAAAGGAGCTTACACCGGTGAGATTTCGGTAGATATGATTGCTTCGACGGGTGCAACGCACGTTATTTTAGGGCATTCTGAACGCAGAGAATACTTTGGAGAAAATGATGCCTTGATTGCTGAAAAAGTGAAATTAGTCTTGTCAAAAGGCTTGATTCCTATCTATTGCTGTGGTGAAAAATTAGAGGTTCGAGAAGCTGGAAATCATACAACCTTAGTAGAAGATCAGATAAAAGAAGGGCTTTTTCACTTGTCTGCTGAAGATTTTTCAAAAGTAATCATTGCTTACGAACCTGTTTGGGCAATTGGGACAGGCGTGACCGCTAGTCCAGAACAAGCACAAGAGATGCACCAGCACATTCGCAGTCTTATTGCCAGTAAGTACGGAAATGAAATAGCGGAAGGAACAAGTATTTTATATGGCGGAAGTGTGAAACCTGCTAATGCTAAAGAAATTTTTGCCAAAGCCGATGTGGATGGCGGCTTGGTTGGTGGTGCTTCTTTGAAAGCGAATCTGTTTTTAGAGATTGCGAATAGTTTTTAGGGGCAGAAAAAGTATCCGACACCTGCCAACCAAATCATTTAGTTCTAAGAGCTTGTCTCAAAATTTATTTAACTGATCGTCAATAGGTTATGGTTCACGCCTGAGGCGGATACATCTGCCTAAGAAAGAATTTATGAGTTTAGCTCCCGATAGCTATCGGGAAATGAATCAATTATTTCAACGGCAGGTTCATAAAATATTGGCTATCAGAACGATAAAATTTAGACATGCTCTAAGATGTTTACTTTCAAGAAAATAGAAATGAAGAAACTACATTATTATTGGCTTCTGTTATTTCTTTCATGGAACACTTTAGCGATAGGACAACAAACAAGGCAAGAAAAAATGAAACAACTTAGTTTTCTTGTTGGTGATTGGGTTGGCATTTCTACCACTTACCAAAATGGTAAAATAACCGCACAAGTACCTGCTTTTCAAAAGATTAAGTACGCCGTAGACTCAAGTGTTATTACTATTGATTTGCACTCGGAATTATTGCAATTGCATACAGTAATTTACTATGATGAAGATGCTGGTAAATATTCTTACAACCCTTTTTACAAGAACGGCGTAGGCAAATTCATAGCAGATTATATAGATGGGAAATTGGTCGTCACCAAAAATGAAACAACTCGATTCATCTTTCATCAACCATCCAAAAATACTTTTCAAGAATACGGAGAAAGGCTAGAAAACGGCAAATGGATCAAGTATTTTGAAGATAACTTCAAAGATATTCGATAAGCATCAATTCATTGTTTAAAAGGGTACACAAATTGAAAATAGGAGTTTTCGTTTCCAAAATTCGCAGAAAACCTTTTTTCAAAGGTGAAAAGATTTTTTGGATGCGACTCTACGAGTTCTTAAAAAATGTGTACCCTTCTAAAATTCATTTTCCAACTAATACTTGATAGGCTTTTGGAATATCTACGCCCGTAAATCCGTTAGTCAAGCCATGAAAGATCAAAAGAATGGAAAGGATTCCTACTGATAAGATGAGTTTTGCTTGTTGAGTTGATGATAAACCCAAAATGGATTGCTTCGTTTTTTGCTGGTGGATAGCAGCGAGATGTCCAAAAAAAGAGAAAATGGCTAAGCTGTAGTAGGGAACAAAAAACAAGTTGAAAGGAAAAATATTGATACCAGCAGCCCCAAAATAAAAGTTGGTATCCAACTCAAGAACGAATCTACTTACGAGTACTGCACTAACATGAATGAGTAGAAAAAAAGCTAAGTACAATCCCGTCCAAAGTTGTAATTTTTGGAAGGTGGTGATCGCTATTTTTCGTTTTGCGGAGAGCAACTTGCTGCCTGAAATGATTTGTACCAAGACGCTTAGTAAAAGTAAAGACTCCACGAGTATGTTTCGATAAACCATTCTTGCCATTTCCATAAAGCGAAGGTGTGTTTCTATCCCAAAAATGCTGAGGAAATGATTGAAAAGATGGATGCCGATGAAAGCAGTGAGCAAAATGCTAGATAGGAAATGGATGCGTTTCATGTGAAGAGTCTTGAATCTTAGTCTTCTGCAAAGTTCTAAGAATCTCTTCAAAATACATTTGACATAAATCAAATTCGATACTTGGGGCTTCGAATCCTGCTTAAAGTTTCGAGTGTAATTCCTAAATAAGAAGCAATATGAGTCAAAGGAATTCTTTGTGTAATTTCGGGTCGGATTGTGAGAAGATTTTCATAATTCTGCTTGGCAGTTTCAAATTGCATCGAAACGATACGTTGTTGCAATTGAAGCATCGTCTTGGTGACGATTACCTTGCCAAGACGATCAAAGTCTCGATATTTATCGGATAATTGATTAACTTGCTCTTTATGAACTCCTAGTAGTACTGATGCATCGAGGGTTTCAATGTAGTAGGGACTTGAAATTTCCAAAAAATAGCTATCAATTGCGCAGATAAAATCGTTTTCAAAAGCAAACCAATCGGAAATATCTTTACCATTTTTTAGATAAAAAGCTCTTGCTACTCCCTTGGCTACATAGTAAACAGTATTCGCATATTCGCCCTCTCTTAAAATTTGAGTTCCTTTTCCTAAAACCAATACCTTAGAGTGAGCAGCCAACTCTTCCTGACAAGCAGCAGAGAGCGGATGATAGTGCTTGACGAGTGTTGCTATAATTTGATCTTTGTCCATCAATTACTTCGCAGTTTTCAAACTTGGAATCTTCTTTCTTTGCACAAACAAAAAAATCAACGCCAGTAGTACAATAAACAGACCCAAAAACTCGCGCACAAATTCTACATATTCCTTCTCTGCCTTCATGGATTCCACAATAGAAGGTGTACCAATTTCTATCCATTCCATAAATTCTGGAAAGAGGCGTCCAAGTGCTATCAAAGTCAAAGCAAATGCAATGAAGAAGGCATATAATCGAAATTGACCGAAGGAAGCAACTCCCATTAATGCGGCAACAAGCAGATAGTAAGTTACCCAAAGATGAGGATCTACATCGTTGATTTGGACAACAGCAAAAAGGGTGAAAAGGATGCTAAGAATGATGTATAGAATACGCATGATGATTTGATTTTGAGTGAAATTTTTCTGCGAAAAATTTCAATAATTCTTTTGGTCAGAGAGCGGAGATAAAAATTGAAAATTTTTATCTCCGCTCTCTGACCATGGGACTCTTTGAAAAATTTCATGAAATAAAATTTTTCTCTTACATTGGTGTGACTAATTTCTAGCCAACCAGTCTTTAATCAACAACACTGAACAAGCTCACTGATTTCCCCGTTGAGCTTTCAAATTTAATCGCCAAAATACACTTCAATTTCGAGCCAGCAAAATGAATGAAATAACAACCGTCAATACTTTAGAAAGCATCCAAAATTTCCATTCGCAAGAAGTTTGGAAGGGCGAAAGTCCTGTTGAGCAACTACAGAAGATCGTTGAACAAATCACTTACATCCGTTTCGAGGTAGAAAAAATAGTTGCGGAAGCGAGCGAGCGTTTTGAAGAAGGCACTGCGACAAAGGAAGATCAATTCCTCGTTTTTCAGTGGACGTTGCAAGCAAAATCGTATTTGCTATTGTGGCGCGATGTCGCGTTTCAATTGCATAAAGCTTATCTACTTCATTTGGATGGACAGTACAGTAAAGAAGATTTATTAGAGCTACAAAAAGCTTCTGAAACAACTTTGCAAGAGGCGCATCAAGCCTTTCAAACCTTCACCAATCAAAACACAAAAAAAGTAAGCGAAAAACAAATTGCACGCTGGAAACATCAAAAAAGTCCTTGGGAAGCCTATCGTGAACAAATCAGAGAAATTGAAAGTCAGAGCCAAGCCTTACTTTTTCAAAATCAAATACTTAGTGAAAGTGTTGGCTATTTTGATACTATTCAGAATATCATCAATAATTTGTTAGAAGACTGCGATAAAGAAGTAGAAAAGATCAAAGAATTAGCGAAGGAAGATATTGGTTTTATACACGAAAATTTAGAAGGCAACCCAGAAGTGAAGTATTCCAAAGCCATCAATCGCCTAGAAGATCGCGAGAAGAATTATTTCCTTAATCATCACCTTAAAGCCTTTTTGGATCGTTGGGAAAACGAAAAATTGATCTTGCCGCAAAAGCAACAATACGTTGTGGACATCAATGATGGAATGCTGCTGTATAAAGAATTGAGCTTGAATAAAATAGTTCGACAATGGACGGATTCTGAAATTTTACCGCTATTGTACGAAGTTTGGGATTTACTCGAAAGAGTGGAGCGAGATTTTAAGATCAGTCTTTCCAATATTCGAAATCGCATCATTTTGTTATCCAAGGAAGAAAATCCACCAGAAAGTGTGGACAGCGATAGTTTATGTTATCCTTTGGAGAGTTTTTTGGAGAAAGTAGTGAATCAAGAGCAACAGTTCTTGAACTTATCTAAGGGCATTTCTGACCGTTTGAAAGAAGAATTTCAAGTCGCCCAAATTTTCGATGCGAATAGAAGTTTTTTAGCAGTTCCTTTTCAGAGTACAGTCAATCAGTTTCGCTTGAATCAATCGCCTATTCTGAGCAAAATTTCCAATTGGTGGAAGAACCAAACAGGCAGATTGCGACAAGTCAAAAAGACCGTTGAACAAGGCGAAAGTTTGAGTATTTCGGAGCGCATTGTTCGCCTGATACAAGTGCGAAAAACTGCTTCAGAAAATTTACAATACGCCTCCATCTTTCAGACCGAAGGCTACATTGGAGAATCCTTTTTCATTGGCAGAAAGCAAGAACTAGAACGCGCGGATCGCTTGATCCAGCAATGGAACGAAGGCTTTCGAGGTACGCTATTGTTGACTGGACAACGCTTTTCGGGCAAAACTTTACTCGGCGAGTATCTCAGCAACCGCTACTTTTCCACCAATACGATTCAACTCATACCACAGACTACCATTGAAGTTCAAGGAAGGAAACTGACGACTTCCTACGATTTGGGGGAATCCTTGGAGTTTATTCAAAAGTACAGCTTGAATCGCCAGCCGATGGTTTGGATAGACGATTTAGAAGTTTGGCGTGACCCACAAATTCCACTTGGACAAAACGTACGCCAATTGTTTAACTATTTTGATCGCTATTCAAGCCGCATTTTTTTCCTCGTTAGTATGAGCAATTGGATGAAAGAGCATCTATCGAAATACTACGAAATCAATCGCGTTTTTCAAGCCAACATCAACTTGGATAGAATGAGTGCACAAGAAGTGCAAGAAGCCATTTTGGTGCGACATGGTGCAACGCACAAAACCTTGGTAAATAAAGACGGACAGGAAATTACACCCAACCAATTCCGTCGTTTGACCAACAAAGTGTATAAAGCCGCGGAAGGCAATATCGGCGAAGCATTGCTGCGCTGGTCATATGCCATAAGCCCTGTGGGAGAGACTGATAAAGTGCGTTACACCAACTCCATCCATAACTCTTTGCCTGATTTTCTAAATCCAGATACTGCCATCTTGCTCTCGGCGATCATTATGCAAAAACGCACCAATGAATATCGTTTACGCAAGCTATTTGGCAAGCCATTTAGTGAAAACTACAGCGGTTTACTTCAACGCCTACTCAACGTCGGTATTCTCACGCGTAATGCTGCTGGATGGTTGGAAATCAACGAGTTAATCGTGAATGACCTTGGAAAACTGCTAGAACGAAATAAATATATTTGTTTTTATCAAAGCTAAAAATTGATGATTTGGCAATAGGGTGATTTAAGGAGTTCATCTCTTCAGATTAACAAATCAACAGTTCAACAAATCAACAAGCAAGAATGAATCAACAAATAACATGGCTCAATCTTCTCTTCGCAGCAATTGTCCTTTTGGGCATCTACTTCTTGCTACGATTTGCGGACAAACGCCTACTCAATGCCACCTTATCGAATCGCTATTTCGACGTACTCAAAAATGTGGTACATTACGGATTGCTGATTTATGAACCCTTAGTCGTCGTTGTTCTCATAAGCGTTTTTGTACTCATTAATCCGTTGATACATGGCGTCATCATTGCCGCACTCGCCATTATTGGCTTCCAACATCTACGCAATTATGTCACAGGCAGATTGATTCAATTGGACAATCATGTAGCTGTGGGTAAACAGGTAAAACTGAGCCAAGAGCAAGGCGTAATTTCAGAAATTGGAAGAACAGGTTTGTACTTGCAAACCACAACTGGACGACATTTTATTCCTTATCAAGAAGTTTATATCACTGGATATACTCTGACCAATCGAGAAGAAGTTGGTGGGTTTTATCAGTTAAAAATTAAAACGCCAGAAGATAAAAAAGGTGAAAACCGATTATTGGATTTGATGGCAACCGTGCCTTATTTAGATTGGAATCATCAACCCAAAATCAGTATAGACAGCGAAAACGAAAATGCACTGCGCGTACAGGTTTCGGTAAAAGAAGAAAAGCACGTTCGCGAACTAATGACCGCATTGAACGAGTGGGGATATCAGGCGGAAATGGAGTGAACAGATAGTGATACCCAATTAAGCTCTCAGTATCGCAGTTTGTAACGGCGATACGATACGCTCATCAAACAATATTGAACAATTTTAAACCAACCTTCAAACAATTTAAAACCACGACAAGAAAATGGACATTCTTTCTACTTATAATATCATCATAGAGGCATCAGTCATCTTGATTCTTTCCTTCTTTTTTGGAGAAATCGCCAAGCGGACTAATATTCCTTCTGTACTGCTTCTAATTCTTCTAGGGATTCTCCTGAATTTAGGTATTCAAGCTACAGAGTACGAACATTTAGATTTTGCTCCTTTGCTGGAAGTTCTGGGAGTAATTGGTTTGATTATGATTGTACTGGAAGCAGCTTTGGAACTTGAATTGAAGCGAGAAAAACTCGTCCCCATTCTCAAAGCCTTTGGAATTGCTCTAGTAGGACTTCTACTTTCTGCTTGGGTAGCAGCACTAATTTTGAACCATTTCATAGAAGGTATGGATATGCAAAGAGCATGGTTGTACGCGATGCCTTTGTCCATATTGTCTAGTGCTATTATCATTCCAAGTGTTACAGGTTTAGGAGAAGCCAAGAAGGAATTTCACATCTACGAAAGTACGTTTTCTGATATATTAGGGATTATCGCGTTCTATTTTTTGACGAGTCAATTGCACGGCGATGCAGAACATGGCGTGGACACTGCAGTTCATTCTAGTGGCGGGTTTATCGCTTACATGGGCAATGTATTGCTAACTGTTGTAATTTCTTTGGTTGCCAGTTACATTATCGTACTCATTTTCCAAAACATCAAATCTAGCGTAAAACTCTTTCTACTAATTGCAGTTTTACTATTGCTCTACGCTGTTGGTAAATTGATGCACCTTTCCTCTCTGATTATCATTTTGGTTTTTGGTTTGCTCATTGCCAATATGAAACTCTTCTTCCAACCCAAATTTTTGAGTAGTTTACTCAACTATCGAAGTGCACATCGAATTTACGAAGGTTTGCATGTAGTAACTGCAGAAACGGCATTTGTTGTTAGAACCTTCTTCTTTGTGGTCTTCGGTATTACAATTGTATTAGGCTCGCTCAAAGATCCAGAAGTAATTATGGTTGGTGGATTCATCATTCTCTCCATCTATCTTATTCGATTCGTCATACTGCGCTTGTCGCTCGGTAAAGATATTTTACCACAGCTTTTCATTGCTCCTCGCGGACTCATTACTGTATTACTATTCTACGCTATTCCAGAAGAAGCAGAAGTGGAAGGTTTCAATGCAGGTATTTTGCTTTTTGTCATTATTGCAACAAGTCTTATTATGACCTTTGCCTTAATCTATGACAAACGCCGCAGCGGACAAGCAATCAGTAAAGCACAAAATATGCCTGTGGGTTATGCGAAGTGGAAAGCGCCGAGTGTGGAAAGTGTGGCGGAAAAGGCGCAGGAAGTGGAGAGTGGGCATTGAGAGACAAATGTATTATCAATAAAGCATCAAATCTTCAAGTAGCACTTCTGTATCTACAATTTCATTGGCGTAGCTATTTTGGGCGATACCATGATTGGTAATAAAGGTCAAAAATACTTGTTTTTTAGTCTTTGTATGATCTATAAAGGCTTGCTTCTTTCTAAGTAATTGTTGATAATATACTTTATCAATGGTAAAGGTGCTTGCGTGAAACTTAATCTCACACAAATTGATCGTATCATCCTTTCGATCAATAATTAGATCAATTTGAAAGCCTTCTTTTTGATCTACGCTTGGTACGCTGAGTCCTGAGGTTTCAGTGTAAACCGCACTAATACCTAGAGCATTTTTAATGCCTTTGATATGCTTGTGGCACAAAGATTCAAAAGCATAGCCTGCCCAAATTTTGTAGGATTGACTATTGGCTAGTTGTTGCCAAATGCCAGGGGTGTATTGATGAACATTTTGAATAAACCGATGATAAAAAACAGAATACTCATCCGTCAGACGATAGGACAGACCTCGTTTCTTTCTAGTAAAACTCGCGTCTTCTGTAATAAAATCAGAAATAATCAACTCTTCTACTGCTCGTTGATAGCTGCCTGTGAACTTCATGCCTAATTCCTTCAAAATTGCTGTATGAGAAAGTCCATATTGGTGTTTAGCTAAAGCCGCTACGATAGCTTGATGTAGTTCAGCATTGTTGAATAAAGCTTTGTATAAATTGTTGTATTCGTTCTTCAGAATGCCATTTGGAGCAAAACAAATGCGTTCGATAGCAGTAGCAAAACTCTCTCCTCTTCGCAAATTTTCCAAATAAAAAGGAATGCCTCCAAGCGTCATATAAATTCGTGCCACTTCTTGGGTAGATAAATGCAATCCTTTACTTTTTAAAAACTCATTGGTCTCTGCCAAAGAAAACGGATGCAGATGAATAATCTCCGTAATTCGATTGTGCAGACCACCTTGATCGTTGAGAATTTTTTTAGTAATCCAAGAAGCTGCTGAACCACAAATAACCAGCAGAAAATGCTTTTCTTTGGATAAATAATCATTCCAAAAATGCGCCAACAATTGAATGAAATTAGAGCGTGCCGTATGCACCCAAGGTAATTCATCTATAAAAATAACTTGCTTCCGCGGAGAATCTAAAGTCTTCAAATATTGCTTCAATTGGAGAAAAGCCATTTGCCAATTGCTAGGAATAATTGACTCAAAGTCCCCTCGATATTCTGCCAACTTCACTCCAAAATTGACCAACTGAGCAGCCGTATTTCCATTTTGGATACCCGTTATACTAAAGCAATAATGTTCTTGCAATAAAGTATCAATGAGAAAGGTCTTGCCTACTCTCCTACGCCCTGTTATCGCTAGAAATTCTGAACGATCAGATTCGAGTAGTAGTTTGATTTTCTTGATTTCTTC
>JBCDFY010000139.1:0-20106 GCA_039176995.1 Bacteroidota bacterium | reverse complement strand
ATCTCCGTCAACTAGGCGGGATAAACCTGTTGCTGAAGTTTGTCCAAAACTTGAAAGTAAATAGTCGGTGTATAAATCTAATTTATCTTGCATGCTACAAAGCTAGGCTTTCATACCTTTTTTTTCAAAAAGGTGCGTAACATGAGATCTTAATTCTTTGTCTAGTATTACTCCTTTATAATTTAGAGAAATCGATTGTTGACGACTCACTTTGTATCCCCTTTTGGTTAGTTCAGTAAATAAACAAACTTCATAAACTGATTCTAGCAGACCAGCACCTATTGTTTTATGAACTTCAATTGCTGCTCCAATAATTTCGTATGCTAGTTGATTAACGCTTGTCTTATTCCAGTCCAGAATTTCTTACTTTTCTTACCTTCTTAGTGGTTCAATTACTCCCCAAAACTGCAATTAAGAAAGTAATCGTCGAAATACCTAAGGAAACCCAAGGAAATATTCTTTGCGCAGGGTCTCTGACTTGTGTTATTTTAGTTTCAAGAGGTTCTATATAGATTACGTCATTTTGATATAAATAGAAATAAGGTGAATGAAATACTGCTCTATCTTTTAAGTTAATTCTTCCATATTCTCTTTGATTTCCCTTTTCTCTTACAATTAGTATGTTGGTTGCGTTTCCAACTGGTGTTAATCCGCCTGCCTGAGTAATAGCTTCCATGATTGTAAGCCGCTCGTTGGTTGTTGTGATGACTCCTGGTGCACCAACTTCGCCCATTATATTGACTCTAAAGTTAAGGAAGCGAATATTAACAATGGGTGCTTTTATATAGGGTAACAATTTACCTTCAAGCTCTTCTCTAGCTTCGCTGGTTGTTTTTCCTCCAACTTCGAGAGTACCTAAAATTGGAAACTCTATTTGACCAGCAGTATCTACTAGATAGCCATTTAATTCGATCAAATTTCCACCTCCTCCACCGCCGCCAATCATTCCAGCAGTTTTATTAAAAGGCTGCGCCGCAATACCCTCCAAATCATCCGCCTCCACTTGGATGAAAAGTACATCATTGGGTTGGATGGTGGGTAACTGTTTGTTTTCGATTATCTCGGGTTCAATTGGAAATTCTTCGCCTTCATTTAATAGGAGGAGATCTTCAAAGGAGGCACAGGAACTCAGGAGAATTCCTAGTATGGATATATGTAGTAAGTGTTTAATTTTTTATAGTTTTAACGACTAAAAGGATGTTTTGACAATTTTGCTGAACAGAGTTGGTGTCTGTCTTTATCACTTTCTTCGATTGAGGCGTTTCTAATTTGATTCACGAGTTCAATAGAGTGTTTTGTAGCTTTTAGACCGAAACCACTTTCACTCAAAATGTATTGATAACTTTTGGTATGCAAATCTTCGAAGCCACTTGAAAAGTCAAATTGCTCGCCATCTATTTCTAATGTACGATGTACTCGCTCTTTTTCTGACAATAAGTCTTTATTAATGCCCAAAAACCATTTTATGTTAGCGCGTTGGAGTTGCAAATAACCAGCAGCACGATCATGTGCATGAATATGTACTATACTCTTTTGGACTCCTCCAAATATCCAAAGTAACATATCGAAGAAATGAATGCCAATATTAGTCGCAATTCCTCCTGATTTGCTCTGATCACCTTTCCAACTACTGTAATACCAATTGCCACGAGCGGTCAAGTAAGTAAGATTGATTTCAAAGATTTTGCCTTTTGGAGCATCTTCTATCTTTTTTTTGAGGGCAACGATATTTGGATGTAATCGAAGTTGTAGAATATTGTAAATTTTCTTTTGGGTTTCGTTTTCTATGTCTTTCAAGGCGTCTACATTCCAGGGATTAAGAACAAGGGGCTTTTCACAAATTACATCCGCTCCGTACCTTAATCCGAATCGAATGTGTGCGTCGTGTAAGTAATTGGGAGAGCAAACGCTAACAAAATCTACTTTTGTACCATCGCGCTTCAATTTTTCCAAATGTCGATCAAAGCGCTCATATTCTGTGAAAAAATCTGCTTCTGGAAAATAGCGATCAATTACACCGACTGAATCGAATGGATCATAGGCAGCTACTAAATTATTGCCTGTTTCTTTGATGGCTTGCATGTGTCGAGGAGCAATGTAGCCTGCTGCACCGATGAGGGCAAAGTTTTTCACTTTACAGAAAGTGAGAAGGTGAAAGGAGTGAGAAAGTGAGAGGGTTGCATTGCACTTCTAAATCTTACTAAGATTACCGTTTTCTAACTTATATTTTTCTTGACTCTCCGGACAAATTGCTCTTCCATTTTCATCAAACTCCAGACGATGCCCCCACTCACTCATCCACCCGATTTGTCGAGCAGGATTTCCAACTACCAAAGCATAAGGTGGAACATATTTAGTAACTACCGTTCCAGCGCCAATAAATGCGTATTCGCCAATATCATTTCCACAAACAATAGTGGCATTTGCACCAATAGTTGCTCCTTTTTTGACGGTGGTTTTCGCGTACTGCCCTCTTCTATTGACTCCACTTCTAGGATTAATGACGTTAGTGAACACCATAGAGGGGCCTAAAAAAACGTCATCCTCACAGATGACGCCTGTATATATAGATACATTGTTTTGTACTTTCACATTGTTGCCCAAAATGACTTCAGGAGAAACCACTACATTTTGACCAATATTACATTGCGCTCCAATTTTGCAATTGGGCATAATATGACTAAAATGCCAAATTTTGGTATTTGCTCCTATCTCGCAGTCGTTGTCTATGACTGCGGTTTCGTGTGCAAAGTAAGAAGTAGTTGTCAATTAATCTTAAGCAAAAAAGTGAAGGGAAAAGATTCGCTTATAGCTGGTTATGCCAATACTTCTTCTTCTGCGAAAACGGATTGATACCAGTCGCAGGCTAAAGCCAAGCCATCTTTTACGGTATATTTTGGATCGTAAGTTAATAGATTTTTAGCCTTATCAATGGAAGCCAAGCTATGAGGAATATCCCCAGCTCGGTTTGGCCCGTAAGTTGCACTAGCTTTGCTGCCAGTGATTTCTTTGATGTTTGCCCAAAGCTCATTCAAAGTAGTGCGCTCTCCAACGGCTACATTATAAACTTGATTCAAGGCAGCTTCATTCTCGGTAAATAGTGCTTTTAAATTTGCTTGAACAGCATTAGCCACATAAGTGAAATCTCTACTGTAACTTCCATCACCGTTGATGTTTGGTGCATCTCCGCGTAATGCTGCTTTAAAAAATAATGGAATCACAGCTGCATAAGCTCCGTTTGGATTTTGCTTAGGTCCAAAAATATTGAAGTAGCGCAATCCAATAAAATCTACATCCCATAAATCTCCGAATACTTTTGCGTACTGCTCATTAACCAGTTTGGTTACCGCATAAGGAGATAATGGATTCCCGATCTTATCTTCTACTTTCGGGAGTCCTTGGGAGTCACCGTATGTGGAAGAAGAAGCCGCATAGATAACTCGATCTACTCCACATTCTTTAGCTGCATTGAAGACATTGAGCGTTCCGTTAATATTTACTTCGTTGGTGGTAATTGGATCTTTTATGGAGCGAGGCACAGAACCCAAGGCTGCTTGATGAATAACTCGATTTACTCCTTCGCAAGCTCTCAAGCAAGTATCATAATCTCGAATATCGCCTTGGACAAATTCAAATTTTGGGTGATGGAAAAAATCTTTCAGATTTTTTAAAGAGCCAGTAGAAAGGTTGTCTAGGATTTTTACGTTTTTAACTTGCTCCTCATTAAGTAGTGCTTCAACTATATTTGAGCCTACAAAACCTGCTCCTCCAGTTACTAATATGTTCATCCTTAAATCTGTTTTAGGTTACTCATTATCTATTCAATGGAATAAAGAATACTTATCCAAGATAACTTTTGTAAAATTTAGCTGTATAATAATTTTATATGGTTAAATTCTTTTGTTAAGAACTTTTCTTTGGGAAAATACGTAAGATTGATGTTAGAAAATATCGACTATTAGAGGATTTGGATTTCTAGCCTATGGCTTCGCCTACAAAAAGTCGCACGACTTTTAGGCAATTCAATAGTCTCAATGGCAATATTTCCTAAATACAATTTAACTAATCTACTTGATTATCAAGTATTTGAGCATTTTACGTTTTTGGAGAAATACATTTATGCTTCTTTAAGGCACAAGGTTAGAGCAGCATAGACTACTTAAAGCCCTACCGCTAAAGAAATACTGTTTTATTTTTAATTGAGAAAATAACTTTGTGATGGATTAAATTTACTTTTCTAGCTGTGTTCACTTCTCTCTAAGAGAAACAAGACAATAAGCAACAAGCTAAAAAAATAACGAATGCAATGACGATGTCTAATTGTCGTGGGTGTGTCTTCATAGTAGATGTCGAGCTTTGTTTTTCCATAATCTTAGACACGAAGTAAGATTTGAATGAGAAAGAGCTTAAATTTCTCTTTCTCCATTCTTTCTTTTATCTTTTTAATTTCAGTAAATATTTATTCTGCTTGGTAGGAATCTATAATTTGTTAGAGTAAACTGGGGGCAAGAAAAAATTATTTTATGAAAGGATAAGTAAATTAATTATCTCCTAGTTTATGCGTCAATACAACTCCTATGAAGAAGTACCAATCTGAGTTGATAGGTTGAACCTCTGTACCACCCGTAAATCCATCCAAGAAATCTGAGTTTGTCCATCTCCAACTTGCCTCTCCCCCTATAGATAATACTTTAGTGAAATCATAGCGAACGCCTCCTCCAAACGGAACTGCAAGCATAGAATTAATTCCCTGATTTTCATCAGTTACACCTTCAATTATTGCCCCTGCATCAGGATTTCCATCTTTGTCGAAAAAATTAGATTCTCTAACATCTAGGCGACTTTGTGAAACGGTGTAGCCTACACCAGCAAAAATATATGGACTAAACTGAGGTTCGAACTTTGACTTCTTGCTTGCTGGTGTCTCTGTGCTTGGCTTAGCTCCTTTCTTCTTAGACGTTTGCGCTTTCCTTAATGGAAAATACTCTACTACAGCAGAAGTCTCAAATATATTAGCGTTGAACTCCAACTTTCTGAATTCCGTCCGAACAGGGTCAGTTTCTATCAAATCAGAACCCGAAATCAAACCCATCATAAAGTTACCTCTAGCAGATACCTGCTCTGTAAAGTGGTGGCGGAATAATACGCCAAATCCAAAACGCGTATTGCTAAAATTTACATTTCCTTCGACAAAGTCTCCCTGATAATTAGCTATACCCAAGAAGGTACCAAATTCTGACTTTGATTGTGCCTGACCAGAAAATGCAAAACATACAATTAATAACACTGAGATGGTAAACTTGCCTAACATAAATTCACGTTTTAGGTAACTATATTCAATTGCGGTGTCAAATTTGCTGCAAATATATAAGTATTTATACAATTGTTAAATCCCACAGGAACAGTTATTTATTTTGTCTAAATACTTATTTTGTTTGTGGCTACCTCATTTAAGGTATTGAAACCTGAATTGAGAAACGAGAAAGGCAAATTTTTGTTACCAAAAAAATAAAAAAAACTTATATGTTATAAAATGTTTTGCGCTTACTTGCGTTGACGATTGTTAAACAGGCTCAAAGAAGGCAGCGTTCGATTTTGTAATACTGCAAAATCGTATAAATAAAAATATTAATACACAGCGATTTGATTAGTAACGGAATAAGTAAAATGGAATTCAATTAGATAAATTCTTTTCTAGTGTATCAAATCTTCTTTTGAATCGTCACACTGATCCATCAAATACAAAAGCGATTTCAAGACTACTTCTTGAAATCGCTTTAGCTGAACAGTGCTGCATAACCTTACCGAACTAGCAGTACATCCCCAATCAAGGTCTCCCGTGTACCATCTTTGAACTGTACTTGCACGGCATAGACGAAAACACCCTGATTCATCATTTGTCCATTAAAAGAACCATCCCAGCCCTCTAGTGGATTATTTGGCAGAATATTTTGTGCCTCATAGATCAATTCACCTTTGCGATCAAAAATTTGGAAAGACTCAACATTGGCGATACCTGGACCTGCTTGAACGTAAAAATAGTTGTTGCGTTCATCGCCATTTGGAGAGAAGGCGTTAGCCAAGTAAACTTGTTCTCTGGAGAGCACATCAAAATAGACTGAATCGCTAGTCACGCAGCGTCCGTCGGTTGCTTCTAGTACGTAAAGTCCTGATTCCAAAGGTGATAGCACGAAATTGCTGCTATCTACTTCATTGATGCTGCTCTTGTCCAAATTTACCCAAGACAAGGAAAGACTATCATTGTTGACACTCACATTGACTGGCACAGCATCTCCTCTTACGATGGCAATGGAATCTTCTCTGATATTAACTTCAAGTTCTTGTGGCTGCGTCAGTTCAAAGAAATAAGTCGTATCGCAACCATTATCTGCTGCTGCGGTCAGCATATAGCTACCTGCGCCCAGTTCTGTAAATAAAGATGGATTGGTTTGAAAATAAGATGGTCCAGAAAGTGCGTAGGTAAAATCTGCTAAAGTATCCAATAAGCGTACAAAGCCATCATTATCGCCGCCACAACTAATGTTTTGCAATTCAAATTCAATATTCGGAGTAGAGCGAATCGGAAGAACTTGGCTCATGGTGTCGAAACAAGTAGATTGAAAACCAGCAATCAGTTGAACTTGAAAATCGCCTTCTTCTTCGTAGCGATAGCTTACGTCCGTTATGAAGCGCACATCGCCTTGATCGAATCGCCATTCAAAGCTGTCAGCATTTAGTGTCGTATTCAAGAAATCTACTTCGGAAGGGGTACACAAACTAAAGGCATCCACAACAAAATCTGCTTCGGGCGTTGGTAGAACAATGATTTCACCCGTTTTGCGGACGATGCAGCCTTCGCTATTTTCCACCTCTGCGATGATGTCAAATTTTCCATTATCAATAAAAGTATGGCGTGCTAAACGCCCAACACCCGTAGAATTATCTCCAAAATCCCAAGAGTAGCGACTGTATCCTTGATTAACCAAGACGCGTAGTTCGCCTGGACTACCTGTACATAAGGTATCGGGGAGTTCCAATTCAAACCTTGGCGGTTCACTCACGCTGATGATTTCTTCAAAAATATCTGCACAATTTCCGTCGCTTGCAGTCAAACGTACTGAATAATTCCCAGTATTATTGTAACTATAAGCAGGAGATTCTAAATTCAATTCAGTGCCATCTCCAAAATTCCAAGTGCTGCTTGGCGCATTGGAGGTATTGGTGAAGAAGATAGTATCTCCCAAGCAAAGTCCTTCATCGAATGTAAAACTTGCTTCGGGGCGTTGCCTCACTTCCACTTGCAAGCCAATACTATCGAATCCGCAACCGAAAGCCACATGACTCAAAGTATAAACACCTGGTGCATCGTAAGCATAGATTGGATTGCGTAGATTGGTATTGTTTCCATCTCCAAATTGCCAATTGACGATGGCATCTGCAGTAGAAAAACTTTCTAAATATAAGCTATCGCCAACGCAAAGATCGGTAGAGTCTATATTGAAAAACGCACGCACATCAGATGGACGAATGCGAATCGTTTGCATTAGACTATCTTCTCCACAGCCATTGGTGACAGTAAGGCTAATCGGAAATTCAATGATTTCTTCATCTACAGAATAGACAGGCGAAATTGGCAGCGAATCCATTGAAGTTCTGCCATTTCCATAAGTCCAAAAGTAAGTCTCTGGCGTACCGAAGCTCGAGTTTTGAATCTTTACAGCTTCTCCTTCACAATATTCATCTAGTAGCGTCCCGAAAAAAGCAGTTGGATTGGGAAGTACTCTGACTGTATCAATGAGGGTATTCGTTCCACAGATATTCGTGATGGTCAAGGATGGAAGATAGATCGTATCTTCTAAGCCTTGTTCGTACATAACGGCTCTAGGCTGTGGCAAGGTAGAAGTTTCGCCATTACCAAAATCCCAAAAGTATTCTAAATCCTCTCCTGAACTTTGATCGATGAAATTAGTAGAAGTACCTACACAAGCGACACGGGCACTAATATCAAACATGGCTTCGCTCGGCGATTCTGTGATGTCAATTTGTTGAGTAAATAAATCCGTACAAGCTGCATTTGGAGAAAACGCCGTTAGCGTAATATCTTGGATACCACCGCCACTAAAAGTGAAAGTTGGATTTTCTTCTGCGCTAGGTGCGCCACTTCCAAAGTCCCAATTATAAGTTGTCGCTCCCGAGGATTGATTTTCAAACTGAATGATGTTTTCGCTACAAATAACACTATCTAAAATATTGAAACTAGCAGTTGGAACCGTATCTACTGTAATGACAATACTATCTGTTCCGATGCAGCCACGAACTACTGCACTTTCTACCTCATAGTAAACCACATTTTGTTCTTCTGTAAAAGTCCGAGTGTCTACTGTTCCCCGAACAGCATTAGTTACTCCTGCACCCCGCCACTGACCACCCAAAGGCGTTGCTCCTCGCAAGGTGATCTCTTCTCGAGCATCGTCACAAATGGCAAAATTGTCGCCCGCATTGGTCATTTCGGACATATTGATAACTTCTAGCCGAACCGTATCCGTAGATTGGCAACTGGTGCCAGGGAAGAGGGTGTACACATAAGCAGAAGAACCTCCATCATTAATAGTCACCACTCCTGTATTTTCCTCAATCGGATTTGTGCCAGTCGCGGTACTCCAAGTTCCAAAATCGGGTGTCACTAAAAGTCGAGTAGTCGAATCGGTCACACAAGCAGCTACATCTCGTTGCGCGCTCACATTGATGAGTTCTGTGAGCGTTACACTTAACCGTTGCGAGCTTTGGCAACCCAAGGAAGTTCGATAGGTGTAGAATACATTGACCGTTCCTAAAAAATCGTCGTTGGTTTGGAAGACACCACGTAAAGAATCTGTAATGCCTTGACCTGTCCAAACCCCTCGACCATTCGCTGCCTCTAAATCCAATTCAATATTATCTTCTATTCGATAGCTATCGCCGCTCGCACATAAAAATAAGGTATCTGCTTCAAAGTTAATTTCGGGCAAAGCTTGTACTTCGATGTCTTTATTTGTTTGTGCAAGACAATCATTACCGGCATCAAAAAAAGCATAATTGATTTCATGGCGACCTGCTCCTGCAGTATTGGGGTCAAATTCGCCCGACAAGGAATCCAGTATTCCTGGACCTGTCCAAGTGCCACCCATTGGTGTTCCAGTTAAGAAAAAGCTACCTGTTTCGGCGCACAAAGCAGTATCTCTACCGATATCCAACGCAATGGCATCCCGAACGATAATGTCTAAGGTGCGGACGACTTGGCAAGCAGCGACGCCAACGGTATAAGTTAAGGTATTTGTTCCGATTACTACACCTGATGCGTTTGGATCGAATTCGCCTTCAGGTGTGACACCGCTGCCTGACCAAAAACCTGTCGTATCATTGGTACTGAAATTAATTTCAAAAGGCGAACCTGTCCTACAAACAGGATCAACTGGTCGTAAAATAACTCTTGGTCGTTCAAAGACTTGTATGGTATTGTCAACATCGCTTCCTGTGCCGCAAATATTGCTGACTTCTAAGGTGGCGGTGTAGTTTCCAGGAGGAAGAACAATGTCATTGGGGACTAATTGATTAGAAGAAAAAGACCCATCTCCTTCAATCGTCCAACTAACATTATCGGCATTGCCATTAAGATTGACGGTGGGCTGGTAGGTTAATTCATCGCAGGCAGGGTCAACGGGTAGAATATCAACGGTTGGAGATTTGGAGGCGCTGAAAGTAATTGGTGTGGCTAAGGTATCGGCTTTACACTCGTTAGTAGTAATCAGTGTAACTCGATAGTCTCCTGCTTCTTCGATTTGTATTTGAGGATTGGAAGAACTTACATTTGTACCACCTGTGAAACTAAAGCCAGTAGCAGGAGTTATAACCCATTCAAAGCTCTCGCCACTTGTGGATTGATTAGTTAAGGAGATATCAAAAGGAGCACAAAGGGTATCAGGACGATCACTATCGAAAAGTGCGGCATTGGCTACTGGAGCTTGTTTGACTTCTACTTGTTGGGTAGAAGATGTTGATATACCGCAACTCGTCTGCACTTCTAAAGTAACATTGTAAACACCTTCTCCACTGAAAACGTGTTCTGGTTCGAATTCATTGGAGGTATTGGCCGCACCAGAGGCGGGATCGCCAAAATTCCAAGTGTAAATTGCACTGGTATCTGCTGTACAGGTCGCGTTATTAAAGCTAGTTCCTAAATCTGGTAAACAAACGAAGGATTGAGAAGGTGCGAATTCTGCAACAGGATTAAAGATGACAAATACTGCAGTGCTACTGAAGTTATTAAATCGTTCGCATCCAGGGACGATAACATCTAGTGTAAGTGCTACCGAACGAAATCCTCCAGGAGCAGTACAGGCATCATCATCTGGAAAGTTGTAAACGTGGGTAACATTAGCTTGATTAAACACTGTATCCACAGAACCATCTCCCCAATCCCAAACGTAAACCACATTACTATGCCCAAATACATTAGTAAAATTTTCCACAGTTACTACACCGCCTTCACATATATCGTTATTGAGTAGGGAAAAAGTTGGGTCAACACGTTGGTTACCTGTGCATTGCGCAGTTAGCGTAGTTTGTTGAAAGCATAGAAGTAGGGAGAGTACTAAAATCGGTATCAGGCTGCTAGTCGTCTTCATCAATGTGCGATTATTGCTGTTGTATTGTTTTAGCAAGTTCGCTCTCAGTTAATACGATTGGTAAAATGGAGTAAAAATCTATTACTTTAAGTTCGTATGTTACTAATATTGAGCGTTGCTAGTTGTTCTCCCCACAAATATAGATTTTAGAAATCTGTTCAAAAAGTTAAAATACACGCAATGAGGTATTTCTGTGGATAAGATGACTTTACACTTACCGTTTTATCTTATATAAACTATTTATAATCAATAACTTATTCATTTTTAAGGAGTACAGAATAAGTTCGATTGGGAGGGGGATTTTTTTTGTTAAAGTATTTTTAGGAAGAGAAATTGAAGAAAATAAGAAATCTGAAAGGTGCGTAAATGTGAAAAAATTACAGTTTTATGCATACTTGCTCTTTCATTGTTGGGTATCTTTACTCAACATGAAATGAGGTTTACATATAATCATCAGAAAGGGACTAGAACAGATTGAAGTGTGAAGAAATTTTAGATGGAGAACAGAAAGATTCTACATATCGACATGGATGCTTTTTATGCCTCCATTGAGCAACGTGATCATCCTGAATTGCGTGGAAAACCCGTAGCAGTGGGAGGAGGAGGTTTGCGTGGAGTAGTAGCATCAGCGAGTTACGAAGCTCGTAAATATGGTGTGCGTTCAGCTATGCCCAGTGTAGTGGCAGCACGCAAATGTCCTAATTTGATCTTTGTGCGCACCAATTTTTCAGTCTACAGAGAAGCCTCGAAGCAAATTCGCGCCATTTTTCATCAATATACGGATTTAGTCGAACCACTTTCCTTAGATGAGGCTTATTTAGATGTGACGGAACACCCTAAAGCTGCTTTTGATATTGCTCAAGAAATTCGTCAGCAAATTTTTGAAACGACTCAATTGACTGCTTCGGCAGGTGTTTCTTTTTGTAAGTTTCTAGCCAAAACCGCTTCGGACATCAATAAACCAAATGGAATCAAATCCATATCCTACGAAGAAGCAATTCCTTTTTTAGAAAAACTGCCTGTCGAAAAGTTTCATGGCATTGGAAAAGTAACCGCCAAGAAAATGCACAAAATGGGATTGCGGACTGGAGCAGATATTAAAGATTGGTCAGAGCTGAAACTCATCCGCCATTTTGGGAAAGCAGGGCGGCATTACTATAAAATAGTACGTGCTAAAGATGAGCGTGCTGTCAATCCTAATCGAATTAGGAAATCCATTGGAGCGGAACGTACCTATCGAGAAGATATCAGCGATACAAAGGTTATGAAAGAAAAATTAGATTATCTCGCCGAAGTGATTTTTAAGCATATGACCAATAATGATAACTTTGGAAGAACGATCACTTTGAAAATCAAAACCCCTGAATTCAAAATTTTGACGCGTAGTAAATCTTTCACCAGCGAAATTCGACAATTAGAACAAATTCGCAATATTGCACATGAGTTATTGGATACACATCGCAGTGAATTTCAGGCGGTGCGCTTACTTGGATTGTCTGCTTCTAATTTAGAAAAGGAGCAGATTGCTGCGGGGACGCAGTTGTCTTTTGATTTTTGAGCTATTTTATGATAGTTTGTTATCAGACACTATTTTTTCTGACCAAAAAAGTAAATATCCACGTCAGGATCAATATTGAGTTCTTCATATCCAATTTTTTGAACTACCAATTTAGAAAGTCTGTTATTTACGTATATTTCGTGATAAAAGATAAAAGTAGGCTATGACAATAGAATCTTATCAAAATTTATTTTGGGATACTTTACCGAAAGTGGAAGATCAAGATTTATTTGAAAAAATAAACGAGCGGCTTCGAGAAATGTACTATCAAGTTGGGCTAAAGCGAATCAAAGCGTTAGAACCGTTGGAGAGTCTAGTGACGAAGGATAAAGTTTATAAAGTCGATCTAGTGAAAGATGAATATTTTCCAAAGGGAGAAGAAGCAGTTATTGCAGATAATGGTGAATATATCACTTTACCCTGTTTTAAGTACGAAGCTATTGTGTTATGATAGTCAACAACTATAACTTCATCTACTTTGTTCTACCAAAAAAAATAATTCATTATGAGTGAATTACAACTGAAATGTAATCTCTTAGATACTGCTTCACAAATAGAAGTAAAAGATTTTGTTGATCTTTTGTTACAGAAGGGTCAACATAAAATTGCTAATAAAAGAGAAAAATATAAGAAGAAGATTCTAATGGTCTCTACTTGGTCTTCTAGTGATATTACCTTCTTGGAGGAGAACAGTAAAAAATGAATCAATGGAAAATAGAAGAGTGGTAGCAGATACAACTATCTTCATTGAGCATTTGAGGGACACAAAAAAAGAAAACTAAGTCGCTATAATCATTACCCAATTCAATGTTAGCAAAAAGAATCATCCCCTGCCTAGATATAAAAGATGGACGCACTGTAAAAGGTGTCAATTTTGTGAACTTGCGTGATGCAGGCGACCCTGTCGAGTTGGGGGCACTATACAGCGAGCAAGGCGCAGATGAATTGGTGTTTTTGGACATCACTGCGACGCACGAAAAGCGAAAAACCCTCTCTGCCTTGGCGCGAAAAATAGCCGCGCATTTGAATATTCCTTTTACCATTGGTGGCGGTATCAAAACGGTGGAAGATGCAGAAGTTTTACTAGAATCAGGAGCAGATAAAGTGTCTATTAATTCAGCGGCGGTACGTCGTCCTGAATTGATCGAAGAATTGGCAAAACGCTTTGGTAGTCAGTTTGTTACGGTCGCTGTAGATGCCAAAAATGTGGATGGAAATTGGTTAGTACATCTAAGTGGTGGACGCATTGCTACGGAGCGAAATCTATTCGATTGGACGAAGGAAAGTCAAGAGCGAGGTGCTGGAGAAATTTTGTTCACTTCTATGGATCACGATGGTACAAAAGCAGGCTTTGCGAACGAAGCAACTGCTCAAATTTCAGAGGCGCTCCACATTCCAGTCATTGCATCTGGAGGCGCAGGAAATATGGAGCATTTTCGAAGGGTTTTCACCAAAGGGAAAGCAGATGCTGGGTTGGCGGCGAGTATTTTTCATTTTAAGGAAATTGAGATTTTAGATTTGAAGCAATATTTAAAAGAGCAAGATATTGCTGTGCGCTTATAATCTTAAATAGCATGGTCCCAAGCTCTAATAAAGTGCTTCGTTCGATTTTGATTTTCTTGTCCTCCGTATATTAGAGTACTTCGATTGACTTGATTAGTCATCTCTTCAAAGTAATTCAAACCTTTGAACAACTTTGGAAGAATAGTTTCAGTTGACTTGATCTCAAAAATATCAAATTGCATCCCTTTTTTAGTCAAAAGATCAATCTCGTGACCATTAGAGTCTCTCCAAAACCAATAATCTCTTAATTGGTATTGATGATGATTTTTTTTCAAAACATCAGCCACTACTAAATTTTCAAAAAAATGTCCCAACAATGCTCGATCTTCTAATTCGTCACTAGATCGAAATCCCATTAGAAAAGCAGCTAAACCTACATCGTAAAAGTAAAGTTTGGGAGACTTGATGATGCGCTTTTTGAAGTTTTCGTAGTAGGGAGGAAGTAGAAAAATGATGTAACTACTTTCCAAAATAGAGAGCCACGATTTGGCAGTTGGACTCGAAATTCCGCATTCTTTGGAAAGTGCGTTAATGTTCAAGAGTTGCCCATTTCTGCTGGCACATAAGCTAAGAAAATCTCGAAATCTCCGAAGATCGTGCACATTAGTCAAGTTGGTTACGTCACGATCAATATAAGTTTGAAGATAGTTCGCATAAAATACAGAAGGATTTAAGTTGCGGTCATACACCGCAGGATAAAATCCTTTTATGGTGAGTTTCTTCCAATCATTAGCCAATAATCCTTCCAATTTAAGTTCTTTTGAATCAAAAGGAAGCAACTTAAAAATAGCAACTCTACCTGCTAGACTTTGTGTAATTTTCTCTAGTAAATGAAAATTTTGAGAATCCGATAGAATAAACTGTCCCATTTGCTGAGTTTTATCTACGATAGTTTGCAAATAAGAGAATAATTGTGGGACGCGTTGCACTTCATCGAAGATTACTTTCTCGTCGTATTTTTTTAAAAAAGCATTAGGGTCTTCTTCTGCAAAAGAGCGTTCATCCGTATTCTCTAATGAAACATAGCGATAATCTGAAAAAATCTCTTTCAACAAAGTTGTTTTGCCAGATTGCCTTGGACCTGTCAGAACAACAATTGGATACTGTTCCAGTAAGTCTTGAATATGTTGGGAGATCTGTCTTTTTATGATAGATATTGCCATATTTCATCGGATTTCTGTTATGTCTTTTTAAGATTACATAAATTAAATTTTAAAAATACATCACTAATATTTTAAAAATACATGGATTAAATTTTAAAATTGCATAGCAATAAACCGCTAAATAAAAAAAGAGCATTTTGCTTGATAGCAAAATGCTCTTTGTAATTCTATTATAAAAATCAAAGTCTTTCTCGACTTCTGATTTTTTAAGTCAACTACTCCTCCACCAAATCCTCCGCGCGCGCTTCCACTTGCTTCAATTTAGCCGAGCGTTTTTCCAATTTATTTTCGTTGGCTTCCTCATAAAACTTACGACTCTTAGCAATCTCCAAAGCCGTGAATAATGCTTTGCGGAAAGAGGCGGGATTTGCTTCATTTTTGCCCGCAATATCGTAAGCAGTTCCATGATCTGGAGAAGTACGAATGACGCCCATGCCTGCGGTTACATTCACTCCCGCACTGAATGACAACAATTTGAAAGGAATCAAACCTTGGTCGTGATACATCGCTAAAATGCCATCAAATTTTTTGTACAAACCCGAACCCCAAAATCCATCTGCTGGATAAGGTCCCATAGCTAAGACTCCATTCTTCTTAGCTTCGATGATGGCTGGTCGGATGAACTCTTCTTCCTCTTTTCCGATCACACCATTGTCACCCGCATGAGGATTCAAACCTAAGATCGCGATTTTGGGTCGCTCGATACTAAAATCAAAACGCAAGCTATGATTCATCATTTTGATCTTTTGCAAAAGCACTCCTTTTGTCAATCGCTCTTTCACTTTACTAATCGGAATATGTCCAGTTGCCACACCTACACGTAAATCATCGTTGACTAGGAACATTAAGCTCTTTCCCTTAGAAAATTTGTTTGCAAGATACTCTGTATGACCAGGGAAAGAGAACTTCGCCATCTTCATGGCTTCCTTATTAATGGGCGCAGTAACTACAGCATCGATCAGTCCATTTTGTAGATCATCCGTCGCTTTGTCTAAGGAAATAGCAGCATATTTTCCACTTACTTCTGTTGGTTTTCCTAATTCAATATTGACGTTATCTTGCCAGCAGTTAATCACACTTAAGCGATCAGCAGAACAATGCTCCGCACTTTTGACATTACTGTATTGAAAGTCAAGTTTGGTGATGTTTTTATGATAGGCCATTACTTTGGAAGAACCATAAACCACGGGCGTACATAAATCAAAAATGCGTTTATCTGTAAAGGTTTTCAAGATGACCTCAATGCCAACTCCATTAATATCTCCGATGGTTATGCCTATTTTTATTTTACTCATATTGTTGTCAAGGTTTGATATGTTCGAGGATTAAAAGACCGAGGATTACTACGCTTTTAATTTCAGTTCATTTGTTAGAACAATCAAAGGTAAAGCAAGTTTTACAATCTTTGTGGAGTAGGCAGTTATAATTGAAATTACTGACGGGAAAAGGAAACTTCGAAGGCGGAAGTGAATTGAAAATAGAGTGTTTCGTTTTCAGGATTCGCAGAAAGACTTTTCAGTCTGCGGCAGACTAAAGTTTTCTAAGGAGAAAAGACTTTCTACTAGAGTTTTTTAAGCGTGAAGAGCAAGTAGACTGTTAGACCAAAAGATATGAGATATGAGATATGAGGCATACCCATACGGGTAATACTGTTGAATTAGCGTGATTTGCGAAGTTTGCGGTGCAGTTTTTGGGGTTAGGTAACTTTGTAAATCTAGGTGACCGTAGCGTTCCAAGTTTACAAAATCTCGCTCCTCCTCAAAACAGTCGCCTCAGATTTCGCAAACTATTCCTTAATTCAACGGCATTGCCCATACGGGTTCGTATTGAACGCCCCGTATGGGACGAAAAGTACTCGTGTTCGATTTTTTATAGCAATCAAAATATCCGATCTTCTTGGGCAAATTACTTAAAAACTACCTAAATAGATTATATCTCAAGATGCAGTAAATCGCGCGCACACCATCTTTCCAATTGATTTTTTTGCCCTCCTGATACGTTCTTCCTGAATAAGAAATGCCAACTTCATAAATCCGAATGCCTTTGATTTTTGCGATTTTTGCGGTCACTTCTGGTTCAAAACCAAAGCGATTTTCTTTAAGTTGGATACCTTTTAAAATGGGAGCTCTGAAGAGTTTGTAGCAAGTTTCCATGTCTGTCAAGTTCAAATCCGTGAACGCATTGGATAGCAAAGTGAGGAAGCGATTCCCCACGGAATGCCAGAAAAAAAGTACGCGATGCGGTCTGCCACCAACGAAACGAGAGCCATAAACGACGTCTGCTTTATCTTGCAAAATAGGTTCAAGCAAAGCGTTGATTTCTTCAGGTGCATATTCCAAATCCGCATCTTGAACGATAATAAAATCTCCTTTGGCTTGTTCGATTCCCGTATGCAAGGCTGCTCCTTTGCCTTTGTTTTTTGAATGTTCAAAGCATTTGATATTCAGGTGTTTATGC
Source organism: Bacteroidota bacterium (assembly GCA_039176995.1). Lineage (GTDB taxonomy): Bacteria > Bacteroidota > Bacteroidia > Chitinophagales > Saprospiraceae > JAAUTG01. The sequence goes on along the minus strand of JBCDFY010000139.1, from coordinate 2,701 downwards.
TCATTTTGGAAAGCTAATATTTTTTCTTGAGTTGTATCTTTGGAAGCGTCATTCACCAAAATAATTTCTTTTTTTACTTCACTCAATAATTCTACATCTCTCACGCGCGCCAAAACTTTAGAAACAGTGGCTTCTTCATTGAAAACAGGAATGATGATGGAAAGTGTTGGTGGCATTCGTATGTTTTACTGCTTAAAAAGATCGGCTAAAATAAACTAAATTCGCTCTCACTCCTAGACGCTTTTTTATTTCTTACTCAGCTCGCCGCCTGTCGGCGGCTCGCAAGGAGTTTTTAGGGGAGAAACAGAAAATTTTTGTTACAAAAATTCTCTGTTTCTCCCCTAAATCCTCTCCCTTTCGCGCCTACAGCGCGAAAGAAAAAAAGTGTCTAGGAGTGAAAAATTCGCTGTTTCAATGATCTTTTATTCAAGGACGAATCATTGCAATATGTGGAATATCATCTTCCAAATAATCTTCTCCAACAGCTTGAAAACCAAGCTCTTGATAAAATTTGAGTAAGTACTGTTGAGCAGATATTTTAATGGCTTGCTTACCCCAATTTTGCTCAATTTCAGCAATAGCAGTTTGGACTAAAGATTTCCCGTAGCCTTTTCCACGTCCTTTTAAGGAAGTCACAATTCGTCCAATGGAAGCATAATTTTCGTAGGAAACACCCTTGGGTAATAAACGTGCATAAGCCATTAATTCACCATCTACTTTTCCCATTAGATGCAAGCCTTTTTGATCTTTATCATCATTATCCAAATAAGGGCAATCTTGTTCTACGACGAATACTTCTTGTCGCAAACGCAAGCATTCGTAGAGTTCGTCGAGGAAAAGTTCGTAGAAGGGTTTTAGTGTGAAAATCATATTGAGTGATAGTGTGGTAGGAAAATTAATCCTTATATTTTTGACCACAGAATAGACAAAGAACACAAAAGGTTTTTTCTTTCGCGTTCTTTGTAGTTCAATATTAAATAGGTTAGCAGGATGGCAACATTAAACATTGCTACCATAGATTGTTTGAGAATTAAGCTAGCAATTCCTTCACTGCAGTAGAAATTGCTCGACCATCGGCACGTCCCGCCAATTCTTTATTCGCTCTACCCATAATCTTTCCCATATCTTTCATAGAAGTTGCACCTAACTCATCGATGACGCCTTTCAAGTAGGTTTTCAATTCTTCCGCTCCCATTTGTTGCGGCAAGTAACGCTCAATAACTTTCACTTCTTCTCTTTCCACTACTGCCAAATCTTCGCGTCCTTGTTTCTCATAGATGGTAAGCGATTCCTTGCGCTGCTTCACCAATTTCTGCAACATCTTGATCTCCATTTCTTCGGTAATTTCCGCGCCCGTTCCATCCGTTTTTGCTAGCAAAAGGGCCTGTTTAATTGCGCGAATGCCACGCTTTGCTGCATCATCTTTTGCTTTCATCGCCGCCTTCAAATCTGCCGCAATTTTTGTTTCTAAACTCATCGTTTTTTATGTTATGTATTGAATTAAGGAATAATCGAATAAGCACAAGGCTACCGTTTTTTTGTCAAAATAAATCCTCCTATATTTAAGTATTTGACCATATTTCGATATTCATAATTCTGTGCTCAATATTCGATATTCTACTCTTTTGTTTTACTCCCGAACTAACAAAATCAATAGGGCAATAAGTTCAAAGGGTTCAGAAAAATTTGAATGAATTGCATTCCGTATGCCAGTAAGCACATATCTTTGTAGTGTGCATTATCGATTTTTTTCACATCAAAACGGCAAAATCGCCTATCGCAAATTCGGCGCAGGCGAAGAACTACTGATTGCGATTCATGGTTTCGGCGATCGGTCGAGCTTGTTTGATGTTTTGGAAGATGGATTGGGAAAAAAATATACGGTTTATGCGTTTGATTTGCCGTATCATGGACAGACGGAATGGAATAAGGAATACTTTGATAAGGTAGACGTGTTGAGTTTCATTGAGTTGGTTTTAGAGCAAGAGCAGCGGCAAGAATTCGCTTTGATGGGCTATAGTATGGGTGGAAGAATTATTCAAATCTTACTTCCTAAAATCATTTCACAAGTCACTGATCTTTACTTGATTGCGCCAGATGGTATTGAAACCAAATGGATGTTCAATTTTAATATTTTGCCTCCTTTTGTGCGTCGTGTTTTTCAAAGACTCTTGCAAAATCCAGAACGCTTCTTTAAAATAATTGGCTGGATTTATGAACGTAAATTCGTCACGAAATTCATTCATGATTTTGCGTACAATCATTTAAAAACCGCTAACCGTCGCCACCGTCTTTTTTGTACTTGGAATGCACTACATCATTTCAAGACCAAGCCTAAAAAATTCAAGAAGCTACTCCGAGCACATCAATTATCTACAAACCTGTACTACGGAAAACGCGACGAAGTCATTCGAGCCAGCAGCGGAGAATGGCTTAAAGCAGGACTGCTCAATGTACAGCTCTACCTTTTAGACGAAGGTCACCTTTTGATCGGCGAAAAACTCAACCAATTGCTCCATCAGCAGTTGAACAAACATACGATTTCCTCGAATATTTGAGCATTTACTCATGAACAAAGAATAATCATAATGTATAAATTATTGATTTTCAGTAAATAGTTTCATTGGCTTTTTCTATTTAGGGAATATTTGAAATTTCAACAGATAGCATAGGCATTGAAAACCAATCAGTTATAACATAT
>JBCDFY010000138.1:0-20161 GCA_039176995.1 Bacteroidota bacterium | reverse complement strand
TTCAAAAATAGGTAGACAGGATACGAATCCTGCCTACTCTGGATGCTTGCTCTAAAGCAACCTCCTTTGTGCCCTAAATTTAATATTTTTTCAATGAACTATTTGGTTTTTTACATAGTACCTATGTGGTAAACAGTTACACTAATTTAAAATCTAATTTTGTGTCTAAAATCTGGATATTAGGATTATCATTTTTGCTGATTAGCATCACCCAAAGTTGTGAATACGAAGTGCTGCACACCACAACTCCTATTGATTTTACGACCACAACGGAGTGCTACTGGACTACTTTTCAAGCCAACACAGATGTAGAAGGAACATACCTTTGGGATTTTGGAGATGGAACAATATCCAAAGAAAAAACTCCAATTCATCAATACACTACCGCGGGCGATTACGAAGTGAGTTTGACTATTTTGACCTCAAAGAGCGGAGGAAAAAAGACAAAAATGATCAATTTTCTTCCTCCTACTTCCAATACTACTTTTGCTCGAAATCTTGCAGAAGAATATGAGGGTTATTTGAGTGTTCAATCTTCCACTTCTAACTACTTTGTCCGCGTGCGCTTGGAAGATCAACCAGGTCGCTCGATTTATACGCTTTCAGAAGATATTGGTGAATTAAGTCCTTTGCATGAAAGCCAAAATAGGTTTGATTATGTTGCTCATTTTGAAACCGCTTCAAGTACAAGCATCACGATCCGTAACAATCTACAATTAGGCAGCGCAGGCAGCATCAGCTACTTTGTTTCCCAAGATAATACAGTTGTAAAAACTAGGAAAATAGGTGGCAACGGACTGAATCTTGCTGCACACGAAGTAGATAGCGGCAAGGAAGATAATGCTGCTTTTGTTACGGGATACTATGGTGGAAGACTGGATGAAGGAATATTTGCTTGGATGCCGCATACCGATGCTGAACCTTTGCTTTTTCCTTTGAAACCATTATTGAGTGTGCCACAAATAGCAGCAACAGATGATGGAGGTGCTATTTTAGCTGTTGCAGTTGCTCCCAAGGATATTTATGTCACTAAAATTAATGCCAATGGTCAGCAAGTGTGGGAAAATCGTATCGAAGGATTCGTCTACGATACTCAAACTTCTTTGGATTTAATTGCCAAAGAAAGCGATCATTTTGTTCTTTGCACTGCCGCTACCGCTGGTGACCAACGTTTTGCTTCTGTCCTCTATGGTGATCAAAGAACAATTATTTGGAGTCAATCCTTGGATAATAATAGCAAAGACAATATTCGCAGTTTATCTAGTATTTTGTCCACAAAAAATGGAGATGTAGTTGTTGGAGGTACGATCTCCTCTTCTCCTAATGAATCGCGTTCTTTTTTGGCTCGCTTGAAAATGGATGGTACACTTTTGTTTCAAAAGGAGCTTGAAATTACTAATGAAAAAATCTTCCATCTACTAGAAACCACAGAAGGAGAACTATTAATGGCAGGAAAATCGAACTTTATTCAAGTAGATTGTGGAGGAAATTTCTAACCATCAAAACAACAACGCAATGAAACACCGCTTAATACTAATCCTATTCTTACTGCTTGCTCAACTCGCCATTGCGCAACGCTTTCCCGATTTACCAAGTAACAGTAGCCAACCGATGCTGATTCAGACGAAAAAGAAGCAGAAAAAACAAACCAAAGCCAAGACGAGTATTATTTGGATGGCTTCGGAACAAGTGCAAACACAGCCCGATCAAGTGCAAGTACTAGCCATTATCAAAAGTAAAGAAAAAATCAGTGCCAATAATATTCGTTTATTAGTCAATGGAAAAGCGAGTGGTGCAAAAGCAGATGTAGTTAAACTGAAAGCGGTGGCAAGTCAGATGCAGCAGTTGGAATATGAAAATACGATAGTGTTGGAAGAAGGCTTGAATAAATTAGAAATTGCAATAGAACAGGAGGATGGTACTTTGAAAAAATCTTACGCAAAAGTGCTCAAGAAAGAAGACACAAACATTCAGGAAATTCAGCAACACCAAGCAGAAAATGATAAAGGCATCTATTGGCAAGTTCCACAATGGAGCAGCCATCCAATTGTGATTAATCATCCTCAATTTAAAGTGAAGGTCTTGATTCAATCTAGTATCGAAGTGCAGCTCTCAGACATCTACTTTTTGCGAGAAGGAATTCACAAAATTCAGCCTGCTTCGGATGCTCAATTAATCAAAAAAGGAACTGGACAGTACGAACTGACCACCAGTTTGACTTTACCAGCAGAAGGCATCCAAGAGCTACAAGTGAAAAGCAATGCCAAGCTCACAGGAGAATTACAATCCGAACCGCTCATGCTCAATTTTACGCCCTACCGTCCTAATTTACATCTGCTTTCCATTGGCACAGAAACCAATTTGGCATACACGCAGAAAGATGCGCAAGATTTTGCTAATTGCTTCGAGCGACAAGCACAAAACCAAGGTGGACGATTGTTTCAGCAAGTGAACAGTGATGTACTCATCGGAAAAGAAGCCAGTGCCATCAGCATTAAATCTAAAATTGAACAGCTAGAAGCGCGCTACAAAACGGGTGCAATCAGCGAACGTGATCTGATTGTTTTTTACATTTCTTCACATGGCTTCTTGGATGAAAAACGCCAATTGCGCATTCAAGCAGATGACTACACGCCCGCTGCTCCACGTGCCACTTCCATTTCTTACGAGCGCGATATAGTAGAAGTTTTGGAAGCCATTCCTTGCAAAAAATTGGTGTTCATTGATGCTTGCTATAGCGGCGATACCAAGAGTAATAATATTGATATTGACTATCAATTGGAACAACTCAATCAACCTCTAAAAGGATTTACGACCATTGTTTCTAGTGGTGGAAATGAGGCTTCCTACGAAGACGCCCAATGGGAAAATGGAGCATTCACCGAAGCCATTTTAGAAGGGCTTTTTCAACGTCGCGCCAATCAGGATGGAAATGCTTACATTACGATCAGTGAGTTGTGGTCTTATTTGGAAATGCGTGTTCCCGAATTAGTAGAAACTGTGAAGCAAAGAGCACAGCATCCGAGTTTGAAGAAGAATGATTTGGGAGATTTGGCGATTTATTATGTGAATTGAGGGAGGAGAAAACAAAATATTCTGTAACCAGAGAGACTAGAAACAAAAACCGCCCTACTAATCAAAGTAGAGCGGAAATTTCTTGAAAAATCAAGTTTATTTTTTCTAACCTAGTTTCATATCTGGCATAAAAGTCCAGTAGAGGAAGCTCTAGGGCTGCAACACAAAATTAAGGATTATTGAGTAATATTGCAAGAAAACAAATGAACAGAATCGAAATAGAATCTTGTTTCTCAAAAGAAAGACTATATGCATTCTTTCAAAAATACCCAGACAGTGATTCAAAAGGTATTTACCTATACATAGCTAATAAGCAATTATCCGAGGCCTTTTACACATCATTGAGCGTTCTAGAAATAAGTTTGAGAAACAGCATTCATCAATCTCTCAGCAAGAAGTATAAAAGAAAAGACTGGTACGAAGAATTTAGAAAAAATAGTGAGCTTTCCACATTGTACCCAAAGATAGAATACGCTAAGAAAAAGATAAGAAGAAAGAAACGGCGTCCAACATCGGGAAGAATGGTTGCAGAACTCAGCTTTGGTTTTTGGACGAGTCTCTTCAATGATGAGTATGAGATGCAACTTTGGAAACCCCTCCGCTTAGCATTTCCGAATTTACCGAAAGAAATTCGGCAACGAGAAAGGGTAAAGGTACCACTAAACAAAATAAGACAAGAACTTAGGAATAGAGTTTATCATTACGAACCCATCATACTAAGAATTAATGAATTGGAAGGTCATCATTCCAATATTAAAAAGTTGCTATATTGGATGAATCCTGGTATAAATGGTTGGCTAGAGAATATAGATCGTTTTCCAGCCATCTTTTCAAGTATCACAAAAAATCTAAATACATTTTAGTGAGTGACAAAATAAGATTATGAAGCGACTTAATACCTTATTCTTCTTCCTATTCTATCAAACCTTCCTCCTTGCCCAAATCACCAATGTACAAGCCAAACTCAACAAAGCAGAAGATACTTTTATCATTACTTATGATCTGGAAGAAGGCGCACAAGGCTATTGGGATGTTAGGCTGATTGCATTTATCGATGGCATTCGGATAGAACCAAGTCGAGTCGCACTTTCAGGAGCAATAGGTTGGCAAGTGCGTGCTGGAAAAAAGCAAAAATTGTATTGGAAAGCATTTGAAGATGTAGAAAATATAGACGGCATCGTACGCTTTGAGGTGTGGGCAAATGAATCGCCTTTTCCGCCACCACCGAAAGCGGTAAATGATTGGATAATAGGAGGCTCTGGCAATTTGCTAGGGTTGGGAATTGTCGCCCCTGCCCTACCCGACTTGCTATCTAACGATAAAATTGAGGTCAATGCAACACCTGACGATCAGCCCATTCTTTTCTACCAAACCTTCTGCGATCCTCAGTCTATTCATTTTGATCCCAACTTGGTCATTCCTGAACAAGAAAGTCAAATTTCTGCTTGCGATCAGCATTTTTTAGCAGCAGAAAAGGGATATCAATCGGCGATTTTGCGCACTCAGATTGGTGGTAGTTTAGCACTATTAGGTGGTGCTATTTTATTGATTAAACCCATCAATAGGTATATTCAAAAACCTAAATATTTAAGGAAGTATGGATTGTCTATGCGTCCTGTTTTGCAACTTGAATCTTATGCATCAAACACTCGTGCAAGTTTTGGATTTCAATTAACTTCTAACTTTTAAACGATTTAGACATCGGACGCTTCCGAGAGCATCCGATATCTTGTACCAATTTACTCTTCTAATAGATTTGCCTTTAGATCCTCCAAACTCACATACTCCAACGCCTTTTTGTGCGTACGCTCCAAAACCACAGGAGGTGCAACACCTGCTTCTAATGCTTCTCGCCAACGCAAAGCACACAGGCACCACTTGTCGCCAGCCTTCAAACCAGGAAAGCGGTATTCAGGAATGGGTGTACTCAAATCGTTACCTCTGCCTTTCGTAAATTCCAAAAATTCATCGGTCATTTCTGCACAGACGACATGAGTGCCATAGTCTTGCGGTCCAGTATTGCATTTTCCATCGCGGTAAAAACCCGTCATAGGATCAGTGCAACAGGTTTGTAGTTCGCCGCCGAGGACATTTTCAGCTGTTTCTATTTCTATTGACATTTTCTCTTTTTTATTGGTGCTTGCTACAATAGCAATGGTAGCTAATATTCCTATCAATATAAGTGTAGTGCGCATAGCAATTATTTTAATCGAAGGCTAAACGCAGCTTGTGGCTTCTTGTTCGAGTAAAACTTAAATTCAATTGTGTATTCCAAATCGCACAAAGTTTTAATTGAGTAGAACAATGCTGCATCTACAAAGCTCATAATGTGGATTGAGATGGACATCGAGTCCATCCCAATCCATCAGGGTTTAACAAGGGTAAAAAAATAGCTTTTCAGCTATTTTTTTTATCCTTGTTAAACCCTGATCAAATCAATCGGGTTCGATACCCGATTGGTTTGAAAAAAGCAAAGAGATGAATGTACAATAAAGGGTTTTCCTGTAAAATTTTGGATGCATGTATTTGACCTTATGGATTTTAGCTCGAAAAGTGCTCAAAATCCGTTAAAAATAAAATCCTGTTTGAGCGTAGCGAGTTTGATTTTATTTAGGATTTTGAGTGCTTTTTGAGCGTTAAAAAATTCATACAGTCTTGATTTTTTGTTTCTTTTTCATCAGGGAAAAAGAAAAAGTATTGATAATCAGTCGTTTAAGTGATTAGTAATGAAGTCTGATTTTTACAATAAAACCCTCATGTATAATATTATTCATTCTTCAATAAAAATATAATTTGGAATACAGACATTCTTAAACGAAGTTGCTTGAAACAAAAATCTTTTGTGACCTTTGTTCCTTTGTGGTTCACCAAAAAAAACATACCTATGAAAACAACTACTTTCTTACTATTACTCTTTTCCTTCGCCACTACTGCCCAAGGTTTTCTGATAGACGAAGAACGCTATGATCGTATTCCTCTACAATCGCAATACAACGATGGTAGCAAATCCGAAAATAAAGCATTAGAAGGTGTCAAGCAGCATAGCTTAAAAGCCTTTTGCCCTCGTGTGCAAGACCAAGGGGATTTGGCGACTTGTGTAGGTTGGTCGGTGGGCTACGCCGCTTTGTCCATACTGCACGCAGTGAACAATGATTGGCGCGGACAAACGGATTTGATTACGAAATATGCTTTTTCTTCCCATTTCGTTTTCAATCAAATTAAAATGGGAGAAAGTGGCTGTGGCAGCGGTGCTTTTGTGGATTCTGCATTGATGCTATTGCAAACAAGAGGCAATTTGGTAACCTCTGCATTTGACGAAGAACTGGAGGATTGCTCGCGTTTACCAACGGCTGAAGAATTGGAAGAAGCAAGCAATAATAAGATTTTGGACTATGCGATGTTGTTCAAAAAAGAAACGGCAGCTCAAATCAAGATCAATAAAACCAAGTTGAGTTTACTGAACAATCAAGCTGTCATTTTAGGATTGATGACGCCTAGAAGTTTTGTTTCGCCCAAAATGAAAGGTGCTAGTCGTTGGCAACCCAGAGCAGGCGAGCGTGGATTCTTTGGTCATGCCTTAGTCGTTGTTGGTTTTGATGACACAAAAAATGCTTTTGAGGTGATGAATAGTTGGGGAACAGAGTGGGGCGACCAAGGCTTTACTTGGATGGATTATGAGGACTTTGCGAAATATGCTTACTATGCTTTCCAGATGAGTATTGATGATAAGAAAAAACGCGATGCTACTTACACTGGAACATTTGCTCTTCGCCGATTTTTAGGTCTCGATCAAAATGAGAAAGCCATCTTCGAGGATATTCGACTCAAAAGAAATCGCAAAAAATATTATCAAATTAACCGCAAGGAAGAAAGTATTCAGCGAGGAAGTGTCTTTCAACTATTGGTTTCGCAAGTCACTGGTGGGATGTATTTGTACGCCTTCGGAATCGAATCAGACGGAACGATCAAGCACTATTTTCCATTGGAAGGGGAACATCCAAAAATCACCGTTCCAGAAGTAGAACTTTTCCTTCCTGAACGCGAGGGAGGCTTACAATTTAATAAAAAAGGAAAAGAACACATCGTTTTACTCTATTCCACTCAAGCCATTCCAGACTTTAGAACGCGAACTGCTTTTGTTACAGCGAAAAATGATGACCTTTTGGAACAACTCTATACTCTTTTCAATGAGGACATGATTCCACTAAAAGAAATTAATTTCAATAAGTCAAAAATACAATTTGACCATGCTGCCAAAAAGGCGCACATCACTCCGCTCGTTTTGGAAATTGACGTAAGGTGATTTTATAGCTTTTCCCTCCAAGAAGAACAACCAAAAATCCATTGATTTGGGCTAATCAAAAAGTGAATAATTATTCAAAAAGTGATTAAAAATAACGTAATCATTTTTTAAACCACTTTTTTTGATAGATCAAATCATTTTTAACAATTAAAAATTATGGTAATAAAATATTACAAATAATTAATAATCAATTATTTATCTACAAATAATAACCTAAAAAAATATGGTAAAAAATCTACTTAGTCTTTGGCGGTAAAGAGGCATTTATGGCATATTTGTGGCATGAAAAATTAGTCTATGAAAAACAAGTTATGTGAGATGTATCAGTCGTGGTTAGAACGGTATAATTCCATCCTCGACCAGTATTTAAACGACCACAGTTTTGATAACAAAAAACTGGCGAATGAAGTCGAAATGAGTGAGCGACATTTGTTCAGAAAAGTAAAGGAACTCACTGGACTTTCGCCACAAAGATATTTCAGGAAATATCGTTTGCATTATGCCATGGAATACTTGAAAAAAGGAAAGATTAAAACCGTAAAAGGAACTGCAGCTGCGGTTGGCTTCTTGAGTACCAGTTATTTCATCAGCCAATTTGAGAAAGAATTTGGTAAAAAGCCATTGAGTGTACTGAAGGAAGCGGGTTGGAGATAGTTATGAGCATCCTAAATAAAACCAAAGACGAGATGGAAACAATTTGTAATCCTTGAAAACCACTTTAGAGAATATTTACGAATTGATATATTTAACCCAATAAGATTCATTCAACAAATTATAATCACATCAGCCTGAACAAGTAAACACAAGCATGAGGATTTATTCTTTACAACTTATTTTGTTCAGCTACTGCTTCGTTGGTCTTCTACCTAAGGTCTCACAAGCACAAGAGCTACCTTCTATTCAATCAATAGAACAAGATTTCCAACATGGACTTGAGCTATTGGAATCTTTTCAAAATGATAGTGCTAACATCGTATTTACGTCTATCATTGAGCATCTTGAAGCGACTAATACCTTGGATAATAGTTTCGGACTGAAGGTTCGTATGCGTCAAGCAGAAGCACTAGAGAAAGACAATCAAGATACCATCGCAATCAAGAAACTCATTGATTTGGTGGAAGCAAGTAGGGCAATTGAAGAATGGAGTGTATTTGTAAATGCCCATCTGTCATTGGCTAGACTACATGAAAAATTAAGGTTGAAAAAAGCCTGTCTACGTCATATAAATATTGTTGCAACTACCATTAACCAATATCAATTAGAAGAACTATACCCACGCTACGCGATTCGCATTTCTTCTTACCATAGAGTGTTGAGCAAGCAATTAGATTCTGCGCTGATTTATGCAAAGCAAGTGATAGCCACAGCTCCTCAATTCAAGCAAATGACTCATCTTGGAACAGGTCATATGCTGATGGGATTGCTTTTATCTAAAAAGGACGACCAAGCTGCCATTCCGCATTATGAAAAAGCCAGTAGAATTTTCAGGAGTTTCGGCGATTTCACAGGCTATGGTTATATGCAAAATAATCTATCTCGCTTGTATTTGCGCTCGGAACAACCTGAATTAGCTTTGACTCATAGCGACTCTTTCGCGCTTGCTATTGAAAAATCTATTTTGGCAGGACACGATGCACTGTCTCTGCGATATTATTACTACAAAGATCGCGCAAAAATCTATCAGGCTTTAGAACAGCACGATTCTGCTTGGTACTATTTGGATAAAGGGTATCAATTAGAATTAGCGGATATGCGTCAAGCCAATAATGATAAAATTCTAGCAGTAGAAAAGCAATATGAAGATGAACAGAAAGTACAAACCATCTTAGAACAAGCGCAACAAATTCGCTTCGATCAATCAAGAAAAAAGTGGTTGATCGGTTGGATTACGGCAGTACTTTCTTTTGCAATTATTTTGACTTATTTCTATTTCAAACTCCGCAAATACAATAAAAAAACGCAGGAACAAGCAGTAGCTATCACTCAAGTGAATCAAGAATTATCCGCATCTCTAAAACACCAAATTGCTTTACAAGGAGAAGTACATCATCGAGTTAAAAACAACTTACAGGTCATCATTAGTTTGCTAGAATTGCAAGCAGAAGACATAGAAGATGAAAAAGCGTTGAGCAGCCTGGAAACCATGTCCAATAGGATTTACAGCATGGCGGCTATCCACGAAATGCTCTACCAAAAAGAGGGAAACCGTTCGATTAATTTATTGGAATATACCCAAAATCTTTGCCAGCACTTTAGCAATATTACCACCAAGCAACATCAACCTATTTTTGACATCAGCATTGACAATCGCTTTTTCAATTTGGAAACTTTGATGCCGCTCGGCATGATTTTAAACGAACTTTTGACTAACAGTATTAAATATGCCAATTCTCTGGAAAAACAACTCCGAATTGGCATTAGTATGAGCGCACAAGAAGGGGGGTATTCCATCATCTATCGCGACAATGGTCCAGGATTTGCTAGAGGGCAATTGACCGAACGAGAGGGCGGTTTGGGTACTTACTTGCTCAAAAGCATGAGTCGCCAACTGAATGGTGAACTCATTAGTCGAAATGACAATGGAGCAGTGTATGAAATCTTCTTTAGGGAGAAGAATGCTAAAAGAAAAAATCCTATCAATCAATTTGTTAGCGCAGCGATTTAATAATTATAGCTGTATAGTTCTATGGTTAGCAGCAATGAAGCCACAGAACCCTAAAACCATATTAAAACAACAAGCATAACACTATGACACACTACCGTACACTCATCGTAGAAGATGAAGTTCTTATTGCGGATACCCTCAAACGCTATTTACAAAAGCAAGGCCACGAAGTAGTAGGCACTGCTATTTCTTACGAAGAAGCCACTGAAATTTATCAGAAAGAAAAACCAGATTTAACGCTCTTAGATATTCGATTAAATGGTCAGAAAACAGGAATTGATGTAGCACAATTCATTCAAAATCAATCCTACAGCTGTCCTTATATCTATTTGAGTTCTCAATTGGACAGCCATAGCATCAACTGCGCCAAGTCCACCTTCCCCTCGGGTTATTTGACTAAGCCTATCCAAAAAGCTAGTCTTCATACGACCATTGAAATGGCGATGTACGCCCATCAATACCGCCGTGGCGAAGTGGGCACAACAACCATTCAAATATTTGATGGTTCGAGGAATCATCAAATAGCAACGGAGGACATTACCTATCTGGAAGTAGATCACGTTTATGTTCAAATCAACCTAAAAAATGGGAAACAGTTGTTGCAGCGTTCTTCACTTGGAGAAATATTAGACCAACTACCCAATCAACAGTTCGTACAGACTCATCGTGCTTTTGCCATCAATAAAAAAGAAGTTAATCATTGGGACAGCAGTCATCTTTATGTTCAAAATATTTCTATCCCAGTCAGTCGAGCTAGGCGAAAAGAAGTCGCTAATTTTTTAAAAAATGGATAACTTTTTACCATTCAGAACACGAGAGCTACCATTCAGAACATTTGCATATGAAAATTACATATAAAATCTATGTTTAATCTATTTTTGATACAATTAAATATTCTTCCAAAGAATCATTTTCACCCACTATAATTTTAGTCATAGTTAAGTTCAATTAACCCTAAATCCCCTTTAGGAGGAAGCTGAAAATCCTCCAGTACTGCTTAGATATTTGTACGCTAAGAGGCTGGAAAAGAGTAGGCCTTAACTAAATGATTTTATTTCACTTATGAGAACTATTTATTTACCGTTTGAGAAATACCGTTGGCACCTTTCTCAAAAAAGTACACTATTTTGTTTATTATGCTTTTTTCTAAATTTTTCAAACTTATCTGCCCAAGAAATTACCGTTTCTCCTTGGCAAATGCACTTAGGTAATGAAGGCATTATTCCGATCAGTTCAGAAGTAATGGAAGGAGTATTTGGCAATCCTAATGCTTTCGGTTTTGCAACTATTCCTTCTCAAACGGACAATAGCTGGACAGTAGCACCATTAGATGAAGAGGGGAAAATACTCTTTGGTGGTACTAATGCTTCTGAATTGGATAGAAGCACCTGCCTTAGTGAATTGGATTTCACTTACTTCCAAACCATAGTGGACATTCCTGCAAATACGGAGCTAAATGAAGTATTAGTCAAATTTGCCCTTGTGGATGATGGAGCGCGAGCCTATGTTTTCAATTCTACCTATCCAAATGGAAGTTTTGTGGAAGGTGCGGAAATTGGACTTGGAGTTGGAGCGGGTGGTAGCGTTCCTGTCACTGGCGATATCAAGTCTTTGATAAATGTTGGAGAAAAAAATAGAATTGTTATTGTACAATTTGATAGCTGTCCTGTTGGAAATAACCTCCGGGGGGCAGAAGTAGTAGTCAATGGAGTCGTACCAGAAAACTGCGATGATGCAGACGGTGACGGCGTTTGTGACGAAGAAGACAACTGCCCAAATATTTTTAATCCTAACCAAGCAGATACTGACGGTGATACTATTGGAGATGCTTGTAAGTGTGAAGATGATACAGAAGCACCAATAGCAAGAGCAAAGGACATTACCTTGGAACTAGACGAAAATGGACAAGCATTTTTATCCGCTAGTGATCTTGACAATGGTAGTTCAGATGATTGTGGCATAACAAGTATAAGCGTTTCTACAGAAGAGTTTGGTTGTAATACCGCTACTTTTGCTTTAGAATTTGATGGTGTAGATGGTCATGTACAAATGCCTGATGATATTGTGAGTGGTCTGCAGGATTTTTCTTTTGAAACTTGGATTAACTATGTAGAAAATGGTTCTGCTACTTTTCCTAATGGTAATTGGGCGCGTATATTCGATATAGGTATTGATAATACGGTGTATATGTTTTTAACTACAAAAGCATTACGTGACCCAAACTTTAGCAATCCTAGATTTGCTATTTCATTAAGTGGTATTCCTGGTGAAGAAATTATAGATGCTAATATTCCTATGCCCACAGGTTGGCATCATGTAGCATTGACGCTAAATCAGGATCCAAGTACAGGCAAAGTAGAAGGTATTCTGTACATAGATGGTGAGGTAGTAGGAAGAAATACAGAAATGACACTAACTCCTGCTGATTTAGGCGTAACAACTCAAAACTTCTTAGGTAGATCACAGTATACGCCTGATCCATATTTGCGACAATATCTTGATGAAACCAGAATTTGGAATATTGCCCGTACGCCTTCTCAGATTGATGCTTTTAAAGATAAAGCAGTAGATGGTAATGATTTTGGGCTGTTTCTTTACTATGATTACGAAGACGGTCCAGGTAGCAGCATTGTTAGAGATAAATCAAGCAGTAGAAATGATGGGAATTTAGTCAATATGGATGTAAATAATGTATTCGTACCATCAGATGTATTGAGTTCCTTAGGTGTTGGTCGTCAAGAAGTGACTTTAACCGTGGCAGATGCCGCAGGTAATACCGCTTCTGATGTAGCGACGGTCATAGTGGCTGATAATATTCCTCCAACAATTCTATGCCAAGACTTTAGTGTACAGTTGAGTGCAGATGGAACAGCAAGCATCACGGTAGGTGACATCAACGATGGTTCTTTTGACAATTGTGGATTAGGGAATTTGAGTTTAAGTCAAACCGACTTTACATGTGCAGATGTGGGCACAAAAGAAGTTATCCTTCGTGCCTCGGACATCAATGGCAATACCAATACTTGTGTAGCTATGATCACGGTGACCGCTAGTGATGCTTGTAATACTTTCCTAGAAGACGCGACTACACTGTCTTTTACTGACAATGGAGAAGTCATCAACGTACCTGATGCATCAAGTCTAGATTTAAGCACAGCAGTTAGTATAGAGTTTTGGTGTAATCCTACCCTGACATCAGGTTTTACAGTATATGCAATGAAAGCTACAGATGCTAGCTGGGCTAATGGATATGGTGTAGTTGCAGAAGTAGACGGTACTTTATCTTTCATGTTGGAAGGTTGGAATACTCCTTCCTATCTTAAAACAGATTATGTTTTACCAGATAATGAATGGACGCATGTAGCAGCGACTTATGATGGAAACACTTCCAGTATCTATATCAATGGGGAATTATATAAGTCAATGAATACTATCGTTAATATTTCCCAAAATGATTTAACACTAAAAATTGGTAGAGATAACAGTTCCACTGGCTATGGTTTAAATGGGAAATTAGATGAACTTAGGATTTGGAATAGAGCATTAAGTGCAAGAGAAATTCAAGCAAGCAAAGATTGTGCTTTAGAAGGAAATGAAGTAGGCTTGGTTGCTTACTACGACTTCAATCAAGGGGTCGCTGCTGGCAATAATACGAGCGTCACTACTTTAATAGATCGTTCAGGCAATGGGAATAACGGTACACTCAACAACTTTGCTTTAACAGGAGAAACTTCCAACTGGGTAGCAGGAGAATTAGTAAGCGGCACTTGTGGTCCTGATATTTGTGGCGTTGGCAGTGTGGTAGTTCCGATTCTTTCTGGTGAAGATGATGCAGAAGAAAGTGCAGAAGGTAATATGAGCTTAACGAGTTCAGATTTAGAGTTAGTAGATGATCCAAGTTTTGCTGGTAACGATCAACGTGTTGGCATGCGTTTTACGAATGTAAGAATACCCACCAATGCAATTATCAAAACAGCCTATATTCAATTCACTGCAGAAGACGTCAGTAGTGAGCCTGCCAACTTAAGTATTAACATAGAAGCAGACGGCAACTCCCAAGCATTTACAAGAGTGGATAGAGATATTACAAATCGTTTCTATTTACCCAATGAAGTCGACTGGAACAATGTACCAGCTTGGACAACAATAGGTGAAGCAGGTGAAGACCAACGCACACCTGATTTAAGTAGCTTAGTACAAGAATTGATCGAATCATCCTCTTGGACGAATGGAGGTACAATGACCTTCTTAATTACAGGCACAGGAGAAAGAGTAGCAGAATCTTATGATGGCGATCCTCTAGCAGCACCAAGGTTACACATCGACTATGATATTGCTTGTGAAGACGATACTTGTGAATTTGATATGGATGGCGATGGCATCTGCGATGAAGACGATAACTGTCCCACCGTAGCCAATCCAGATCAAGCAGATAGCGATGGCGACAGTATTGGTGATGTTTGCGATCCTTGTCCAGATGGTTCAGATTTTATCACGGTGACTGCTAGTGATGATTTCTTCAATACAAATAACAGAACAAGTCTTACTTTTTCTGCAAGCGATCTATTATCAAATGATTTTGCCTCAGATGACTCTGCATTAGAAGTGCAAGACTTGATATTAGTCAATTCAAATGATGGTGCATTAGTTGATAATGAAAATGGTACGTTCACTTTCACACCTGCAGCTGGTTTTGTTGGAACGGCGCAGTTGACTTATATTGCTAAATCAGAGGATAATTCACTTTTCTTCGAAGGCAATGGCAACTTCTACGAATTTGTAGAAGCACCTGGCATCACTTGTTATGATGCGCGAGATGCAGCAGCTAGTCTTACTTTGAATGGTCTCCCTGGCTACTTAGCAACCGTAACTTCTCAAGCAGAAAATGACTTTATCAGTGAGAAACTAAAAGGAGAAGGTTGGATGGGTGCATCGGATGAAGAAGAAGACGATGTTTGGAAATGGGTGACTGGTCCAGAAGCGGGCATGCAGTTTTGGCAAGGAAAATCAGATGGTTCGCCTGTGAATGGTATGTACACCAATTGGGAAGCATCAGAGCCGAATGATTTTAGAGGATTAGGAGAAAAGTATGCACATTTCTATGCAGATGAAGGCAGAAGAGGACAGTGGAATGACTATGCCTTTGATAATTCGCTTGTTCAGGGTTATGTCGTAGAATACGGAGGTACAGGTTGTGAACCTAAATTCACGGATGAAGCCTTTATTTTCATTACAGTTGAAGAAAAAGAAGAAGAAGAAGGTACATGTGACGCCCCGATCGCAATTGCTTGTGGCGATAATGTAAGTGGTAATGCTGTCGGTGAAAGAATTGATACAGAAGACGGTTTGGGGCGTTCAGAAGCCAACCCTATTTACTATCAACTAACGCTAGAAGCCCAACAGGAGGTAAGCATAGATTTAACAAACCTGAGGGCAGATCTTGATCTATTCCTTTTGACAGATTGCGATACAATTAATGACAGTGCTATCTCAAGTAGTGAAGAAAGAGGAACAACTTCAGAGAGTATTGTTACCACTTTAGAAGCAGGTATTTATTATATCCTAGTTGATGGTTATCGCCTCGCCCAATCCACTTTCGATCTTGCGGTCAACTGTGCAGATGCCATGACAGATACAGACGGTGATGGTATTCCTGACGATGAAGATAACTGCCCAAGTATACCCAATCCAGATCAAGCAGATAGTGATGGAGACAGTGTTGGTAATGCTTGCGAAGGAACAGATGTTGAAGAAGGTATCTGTATGCAACCAAGCCCATCTAGAGACATCAATGGAAGTGATATTTGGAGCTATGGCTTTGGCTTAGGAATCGGCGATTTCCAGCCATTTGAAGATCAATTTGACTACGATCCTTTCAATGATGAAGCGAACAATGGTCTTTTCTTAAATCTATATTCAGATGAGTATTTCGACTTAGATCAAGACTTTCATGGTATCTATGAGCATATTGATGCAGGTAGAGATTTGCCAATCAATAACTTCTACACTCTAAAAGCAGGTGACTTTATTATGTACCCTGGAGAACAGGTCATTACTAAAGTACAGTTCACTGCACCCAAAGATGGTATTTATTCTATCAGTGCAGATTGGGAAGCGATACTAGAAGCAGCAAATATTGTAGACCTTTTCGTGTACACCAATGGAGCATTTGCTAATGGAACGATTTATAATAATACTCCTGAAGGGTTTAAAGAACTGTTCGCTGGACGTACATATGGATTTACTAGCCGCGTTGGCTTTGGTAAGTTACAGTTTATGCAAGCAGGAGAGATTATTCTCTTTGAAGTAAGTACTGGTCCTGACGGAAGCTTCTCTGATGCACTATTGACTAATATTTGTGTTACCTTGGAGCAAGCAGGTACAGAGAACAGAACTGCTCAGATAGAAGCTATGAAAGGTGACCTACAGGTGTTCCCAAATCCTGCTAATAATTTTGCTTATGTTCAATTAAGCGAAGCAGAAAGCATGAAGGAAGTAAGAGTACTAGATCAACTAGGTAGAACCGTCTGGACAGCCACTGATCTACAAGCTCATCAGCAACTAGCAGTAGATGTAAGCAATTTTGCAAACGGAATTTACTTCGTTGTTGCACAATCTGAAACTGGAACATTAACTAAACGATTGGTGGTTTCCAAATAATCATAGACTTGGCAAGTTTTGAAAACTTACCAAGTCTTTAGCAAGAAAATCAAAACAGAACGCAGTGGGGCTTCGGTTTCACTGCACTTTTGATAATAACTAACGTGTGCGCTGGTAAAACCAGCAAGTGTATTTATGGAGGTAGGGACTTCTGTTTAGCGATGGCTGGGCAGGAGTTCTCTTTTGCCTTTTTAAAATTAGAAGCTAATCTTCCAATTTTGGCAGCAATGGGCTAATAAGGGCAGTTTACAAATATTTATTTTTTCTATCTTTACTGTCTTAATTACAATGCCATTTTTTCACAAGACATGAGCCAATATGAAGCGCTTACACTCAAGTTTAAAAGTACTCCTATTCACCATTCTTTATATCCCATTTCTACAAGCACAACTTGCTTACATCCCGAATCTAGGAGATGGTACCGTTTCCGTAATAGATGTTAATACCGACCAAGTAATGACTACCATTACTACCGAGGGAGCACCTTTTGCAGTAGCTATTTCACCTAATAATGATAAAGTATACATCACCGATATTACTACAAATAGTCTAATAGAAATTGATGTTGCGACCAATACCGTGGCTCGAACAGTTGCAGTTGGAGCAACCCCTTTTGGCGTCGCAGTAAATCCACAAACAGGAACGATCTACGTTGCCAATTTCAGTAGCGGCAATATATCAGTGATTGACCCAATAACCTTTGCGACTATTGCTACCCTCAGTAGTGGCTTCAGGCCTTATGGCATTGCGCATCATCCCATGAAAGATACCGTCATTAATACAAATTTTAGCGGCAATAATCTCTCTATTATTGGGAAGAACGGTGTGCTTCGAGGAGCTACTCCACTTGGGCTTTCTCCAGTTGGTGTAACTTATAGTGCAGATGGCACGAAAGTTTATGCCACTAACTTTGGATGGGACAGTATCAGCGAACTCGATGGAAATACATTAGCTACGAATAGACTGTTTCCTGCGGGAGATGCACCTTTTGGAGTAGCGCTAAATTCAGATGGCTCAAAGTTGTACGTTTCTAATGAAAATTCAGATGATGTCAGCGTTATTAATACTACCACAGGTTTTATGGAAGCCAGCATTCCAGTTGGAGGAATTCCAAGTGGCATTTCAGTGAGTCCTGATGATACTAAAGTTTATGTAACTAGCCGTGAAGAAAATAGTGTGTATGTCATCAATACAACCACTAACACTGTGACTACTACTATTTCCGTAGGGAACGACCCGAGAGGTCTAGGGAAATTCATAGTAGATTATACCATACCAGATGGAATTCCAGACATCACTACACTACGAACACAACTTTGCCCACTACCCTACACTGCCTCTTTCGATCCTATTGAAAATGCACTTGCCTATTTAATAGAAATAAAGATTCCAGCTTTGGATAATCGCATCATCACTAGAGTTGTTCAAGCTAGTACCATTAGCATTGATTTTACTATTCCTCAAAGCGTACAAGGAACAACTGTTGAAATTAGATTAGCAGCTATCTTCTTAGACAGCAATGGCAATGAAGTAACTGGAGCTTTTTCAGCCACAGGAGAAGTCAATATTCCCTTTTGTTTAACAGAAATAGAAAATAGTGCATTGGAAGCCAGAGCAGGAATGGATCATAATTTATCTATTGCTCCTAACCCTGTAAACAACCGATTGAATATTAATTTAGCAAGTTCTGCTGCTCAAAACATCAATCTTTCTATTTATAATACAAGTGGAAAGCTGCTGCGCAAAGTCAATTTTGATATTCATAGTGGAAGGAACAATTTGACTTTAGAAATTGCCGACCTTGCAGAGGGTGCCTACTTCTTGCAACTTCAATCCGTAGAAGGCGTTCAGCAGTGGAAATTTGTAAAATTGTAGTATAAAATTTGATCGTGTTATTTTTGGATTAAACACTTCTTCTAAACTGTAGTCTAAGTAAGTAATTCTACACTGATCCTCTGGTCTTAATAGTTTTAAATCACCAAAAACCCGAAGAAAAAATAAATTTTTTCTTCGGGTTTTTGGTGGGTTTCTATGGACAGAGAGAGATTTTCTTCTAATTCTTCTAGAAAAATTAGAATAAAATCGCTGTCCATCCGAAAACCCAAAGTAGTTTGGAACAATTACGGCATCTCAATTTTGAAGTTTCAATGTAGAAGTAATCAACACTAACATACTTAAACTTTAGAAAATGACACGATTCCTCCTTGTAGCTGTTTTAAGCCTATTTCTTTCCTGCGATAAAATCAATGATCTACCTCCTATTGGTGTTCCTGATCTTAACGACGATCTATATTTTCCATCTGTCAATAGTGAAAATTGGGAGACCACCACGGCAGCAGAACTAGAATGGAACACGGAACAACTCAACGATTTATCCAATTTTTTAGAAGACAATGGTACACGTGCCTTCATCGTATTGAAAGACGGCAAAATAGTAATTGAAGAATATTGGGGAGAAAATATTCTACGCACTGCTCCTTTTACCCAAAGTAGTAGCTGGTATTGGGCATCCGCAGGAAAAACATTGACCGCTTTTTTGGCAGGCTTGGCACAGCAAGAAGGCTTGCTCAATATTCAAGATAAAACTTCTGATTATTTAGGCGAAAATTGGACCAGTATGCCACTGGAAAAGGAGAACTTAATTACCATTCGTCACCAATTGACCATGACAACTGGCTTGGATTTCACGAACGGAGTATTAGGCTGTACAGACCCAGAATGCTTAACATATAAAGCTGACGCGGGCACACAATGGTTTTATTACAATGCTCCTTACACCTTATTATCAGGAGTAATTGCTAATGCTGCTGGAGTCTCTTATAACCAATTCACGAACGACCAACTAGGAAGCAAAATTGGCATGGGCGGAACTTGGCGAGAAAAAGACTACAACAATGTTTATTGGAGTACCGCAAGAGATGCTGCACGTTTCGGTCTACTGGTTCTAAATAAAGGTAAATGGGGAAAAACTGACATTTTAACTGACAAGAACTATTACAATGATATGGTAACTACCTCTCAAGACTTCAATCCCTCCTATGGCTATCTTTGGTGGTTGAATGGCAAAGAGGAAGTCATTCTACCTTCTTTTACCGAGCCTCTTTCCACCTCTATTGCGCCCAACGCTCCTGAAGATTTATTCGCTGCGATGGGTAAAAATGGACAATTTATAGATGTAGTTCCTAGTCAAAATTTAGTTGTGGTAAGAATGGGAGAAGCACCTGACGAAAGCTTCGTTCCTGCTCAATTTCATGACGCGATGTGGGAGAGGATTGGAGAGATGATTGAGTAATTTAGGATATTGTATACAACAAATTGTAAAATACCTGATAATCATTTGCCAAAAGCGACAATGCAGTGCAAACGGAGCCGGCTGAAATATCAGCTTCATGTCAGATTTCAATTTTTGACTATTCAAGTGATGTTTTCAAAAATCAATAATTGAACGTTTCCACATA
>JBCDFY010000137.1:0-20261 GCA_039176995.1 Bacteroidota bacterium | reverse complement strand
GCCCGTCATTATTATATTATTACTAGAAAACTATCTTATAAATTGCTCACGCGAACACACATATCCGCCAAGCGCGCAGAATAACCTGCTTCGTTGTCATACCAACTTACGATTTTGATCATATTGCCATTTACGGCAGTCATCAAAGAATCGAAGATAGAAGAATGCTTATTGCCAATGATGTCAGAAGAAACCAAAGGATCGGTTGCGTACTCTAGCACACCTTTCATTGGACCTTCTGCCATTTCCTTAAATTTCGCATTGATTTCTTCAACCGTTGGCACTTTTTCCACCACGCAGTTCAATTCAATCAATGAGCCAGTAATCGTTGGAACACGCAAGGCAATTGCGGATAGTTTTCCTGCGATTTCTGGAACTACTTTTGCCGTTGCCACTGCTGCTCCAGTAGAAGTAGGAACGATATTATAAGCGGCTGCTCTTGCACGACGTAAATCAGCGTGAGGTGCGTCTTGCATTCTTTGATCCGCTGTGTAAGCATGAGTCGTAGTCATAGAACCAACGACCATTCCCCAATTATCCACTACGATTTTTGCTACTGGTGATAAGCAGTTGGTTGTACAAGACGCATTGGAAAATACCGTATTATTCGCATCTAATTCATCATCATTTACGCCCAAAACGATGGTTTGTACATCGCCACCTTTCGCTGGAGCTGAAATCACTACACGTTTCGCACCTGCTTCCAAGTGTAAACCAGCTTTCTCCTTAGTTCTGAAAATACCTGTACATTCTAAAACTACATCAACACCCGTTTCGCCCCAAGGTAATTTAGATGGATCACGTTCTGCGGATGCTTGAATTTCTTTCCCGTTCACGATTAATTTGTCCTCTGTGCTTTCCACAGTGCCGTTAAATTTTCCGTGTGCGGAATCATATTTTAATAGATGTGCTAAAGTCTTATTATCGGTCAAGTCATTGATCGCTACTACTTCAATTCCATCTTTTTCCAACAAATTGCGGAAAGTCAATCGTCCAATTCGACCAAAACCGTTTATTGCTACTTTTTTAGCCATAGTGTTTTTGCTTTTAATTTTAAGTAACTTTTTACCACATAGAGCACATAGTTGTTTTTACATAAGAAACATAGTCTTTATCCTAAAATGACATTTATTGTGATGTCAACTTTGAGAAACAGCTAAATCAAATATGGTATAGAGCTACGATATTTAATAAATGGTCTTAAAAATCACGCAAATATGGCTTTTTTATACGAAAAGTGCTAGCCGTAAAGGCTATTCTAAAATTAAATCCACATTAATTTTGATTATTTTACAAGTCGAAAACGATTGCATGAATGGAGAAGAACTATGACATACTCATTGTTGGTGGCGGACCTGCTGGCTGTACGGCGGCTTTGGCGTTGGAAGGGAGTGGATTGAAAGTTGGGTTGTTAGAGAAATCGATCTTTCCAAGAGACAAAATTTGTGGTGATGCGATTCCTGGCCCAGCCTTGAAAGTGGTACGTCAAATTAGAGAAGAGTGGGGGAGAAGACTGATGCAAATGCAATCCAAGGAGATAGTGCAATCTTCCAAAATCTTCAATGAAAAAGGTAATTGCTTATCTGTAGAATGGGTACTGCCCGCTTACAATGCAAAACGATTGGATTTTGATTTTGAATTGTGGAATTTGGTGAGAGAGAAAACTGCTACTCAATGTGTAGAAAAAGTCAATATTGCGGCAACTGAAAAAGTAAAAAATGGGTTCTTACTTAAGGATAGAAAAGGAAACTCTTTCACTGCAAAATTACTATTGGCAGCAGATGGTGCAAATTCTTTTTTAGCAAAGCAATTGGCTGATTTTCAGATGAATAGAAGGCATCATAGCGCAGCAGTTCGAGTTTATGTAGAAGGCGTTGAGAACATAAAGCAGGGTATAAACATATTCTATTTATTTAAGCGATTTTTACCAGGCTACTTTTGGTTGTTTCCAATTAGTGCAACAAGTGCAAACGTTGGATTTGGAATGTTGTCTGCGGAAATCTCTAAGCGAAAAATTAATCTCAAACAAATTCTTCGACAACTGATTAGGGAAGAGCCAAAATTGAGAAAGTACTTCCAAAATGCTAAAATAACAGGAAAAATTACTGGTTTTGGACTGCCTTTGGGTTCGCGTTTCGCGTCGCTTTCAGGCGATCATTTCATGCTTTTGGGCGACGCGGGATCTTTGATTGACCCTTTGCAAGGGCATGGCATTGATAAAGCAATGATTAGCGCATATTTAGCGGCAGAACAAGCGAAATCAGCCTTTGGGAAACAGCAATTTGATGCAACTTTTTTGAAACAATATGATTATAAAGTCTATCAGAAATTTGGCGCAGAATTCAAGCGCAATTACAGATTGATGAAGGGAGTACAAGCTGCTCCGTGGCTCATTGATGTGGCAGCACGTTTTGATCAGTCGAAGTTTTTGAAGTCAATCTTTAGGCGTTGGAGCTGATATAATTGTTGAACTGTTGATTCGTTGATTTGATACACTCGAACATTCAAACATTTATTATGAAATTAGAACATATTGGTATCGCCGTAAAAGACATACAATCCAGTAATGACTTATTCGAGCAATTACTAGGCGCAGCACCTTATAAAATGGAAGAAGTAGCTTCCGAAAATGTCAAAACTTCCTTTTTTCAAACAGGTGAATCTAAAGTAGAGTTATTAGAAGCTAGTTCGCCTGATAGTGCCATCTCGAAGTTCATCGAAAAACGTGGAGAAGGAATTCATCATATTGCCTTTGAAGTGGAAGATATTCATGCTTCTATGAAAGAAATGAGGCAGAAAGGGTTTCGACTATTGAATGAGCAACCGAAGCAAGGTGCAGATAATAAATTGGTCTGCTTTATCCATCCAAAAAGTACGAATGGCGTTTTGGTGGAGTTGTGTCAGGCGATTGAAGAAGAGTAGCAAAATCAAATGAAATGCTGTATCTTTGAAGCTAGAGAAAGTATATATAAATGAGTGAACCAAAACAATTAATTCGGTTTGATTGGGCGATTAAGTACTTGTTACGAGATCGAGCGAACTTCGATATTTTGGAGGGATTTCTAGGTGCATTGCTAGAAGAAGATGACTTACAAATTCTGGAATTGATTGGAGAAGAAAGTGGTCAAGAAAAAGAGGATGAGAAGTTCAATCGTGTGGATTTATTAGTGAAAGATTCGCAAGGACGGCGCATCATCATAGAAGTACAAACTACTAGAGAAACGGATTATTTGGAGCGTTTGCTCTTCGGAACGTGTAAATCCATCATTGAGAATATCGGAAGCGGACAACGTTATAAAAACATTCATAAAGTCATCTCTGTCAGTGTTTTATTCTTCAATCTTGGTCGTGGCGATGATTACTTGTATCACGGCACAACAGAGTTCAAAGGAATGAACGACGGCAAGCCCTTAGTTATCAAAAAGCGAGAAGAGGTTGCTATTAATGGTACAACTTCTTATCAATTTGTAGAAAAAAACATCTTTCCAGAATATTATCTGATTAGAGTTGAAAAATATCCAAACATTGTCAAAAAGCGCATAGATGAATGGATATATATGATTAAGAACAATGAGGTGAAAGAAGGCTCAAAGGCTAAAAATATAGATAAAGCTGCTGAGAAATTGGCGGTCTTGAATATGAATGAAAAGCAAAAGAAGGCTTACGAGGAATATTTGATAGATTTAGAAAGAGAAAAGGATATTCTCGAAACGGCTAGAGACGAGGGAGAGAAGATCGGAGAGAAGGTTGGAATTGAAAAAGGAGAAAAGATTGGTTTGGAGAAAGGAGAAAAGATTGGTTTGGAGAAAGGAGAAAAGATTGGTTTAGAAAAAGGAGAACGCAGAAAAGCAGAAGAAACTGCTTGCTACCTCAAACAAATGGGAGTCCTAACTAATGAGCAAATTGCTGATGCAACAGGTCTGACTGTGGAAAAAATCAACGCTTTGATTTGCTAAGAATAATTGAAACTTGCTTCAAAAGCTAACTCTTGTAGGTAGTATTCTGCACTTTGCAACCCATCCTCCAAATTTTCAGCTTTATCCATCACCGCAAAAATGGTATGGATGCCTAGTATTTTTTGCTCTTTTTCTGATAACTCATGTTGCCCAACAAAGACCGTGAACGGCTTTCGGTGTTTTTTTACCAAAGCAGAAACACCACTCACCGCTTTCCCTTCCAAAGTCTGCGCATCTAATTTTCCTTCGCCACTAATCACCCAATCTGCGGCGATCAACTCTTCTTCAAATTTCGTCAATTCCAAGATCGTTTTGATGCCACTTTTCGCTTTTGCTCCCAACATCCCAACTAGACCGGCAGCAATGCCACCCGATGCGCCGCCACCGATAACTTGTTGAATGTCAATGCTTAAATGCTCTTTGATGACTTTAGCAAAATGCTGAACGCCGCATTCTAAGTATTCTATATCTGCCTTACTAGCTCCTTTCTGCGCCGCATAAATATGTGTTGCGCCACTTTTGCCATAGAGTAGGCTCTGTACATCGCAAAGACAAGTTAACTCTATTTCTTCTAATGGGAATTTAAGGTCCGAAGCATCAATTTTTTGAACGTGAATCAGATTTTCACCACAAGGAAAAAGCTCTTTTTTATTTTTATCCAAAAATCGAAACCCCAACGCCTGAGCAATTCCCATGCCAACATCATTGGTCACACTACCGCCTAAGAAAAGAAAGATTTTTCGGATACCTTTTGAGAGCGCATCTACGATCATTTCACCAGTGCCCAGCGAACTCGTTTTCCTAGGATCACGCTCTTCTTTTTTCAGCAAAACAATCCCAGAGGCACTCGCCAATTCAATGAAAGCCGTGTCATTAGCTACATAATAATACGCATTTATGAGTTTACCCAAGGGATCAAGTGTTTGCACTTCAATCGTTTCAAAGTCAAAATAGGAGGACAATACACTGATCGAACCATCGCCACCATCTGCTAGAGGATGAAGAATACATTTCGCATTTGGAAGACGCTGCTGTATGCCTTTTTCAATCGCCTTTCCAACTTCAAGAGCGGAAAGTGATTCTTTGAATTTGTCGGGTGCGATTAGGATGTTCATTACCTTTAAAAAATTTCTACTTTATTCTTTCTGGTAATTCAATGGCACATTGGCTTCTGAATGCTGCATCAAAATTACGTACTGAAAATATTGCAAAGTATTGGAATTGGGATCAATATTAGTGTGTCTGCCGCCAATTTTATAATCTACAAGGTAAGGACTTTGCGCAAAAGGACTATTGGATCTGTCTAAATCTAAGAGTAAAATTTCTTTGTCTGCGCTCGCTTTGATTAGCTGTTTTACGCCAAGCAATTGCTCGAAAAAGCCATGACCATCATAGGAGGCAGACGTTTTGTAGCCTTTGAGTTCCATTTTATTAAAAACCAGACCTCGATCGGTGGTGAATGGACCTCCTTTTTTTACTTTCCAATGTTTTAAGGCTTTCGATTTGGCTAATAAGCCCAAGATACTGCTAACTGTAATGGCAGGAAATTTTTCTTTGATTTTACAAGCCAAATAACAACGACTATAGATTGGAGCTTGGTGAATATGAGCATATCCGAAATTAGCGTAAACTTGTTCACCTTGTTCGATCAGTGGAATGATTTTGTGCTTGAAATTTTCAAAAATATGATCTTCTCGCTTTTTCGCTCTTTCATTGAGAATATCAGCTGCGTTTTCATCAAATTGTTTCAGAATACTTAACACGGTGTCCTGATTTGCCAGATAATAATCGAAAAAACGATTCGAGAAATTCCACTTTGAATCAATCGGATAGACGTAGTCCATCGTATAGCCACCGTACTTTTTGGCGATTTCCATAGCTGGTTTTCCCGACCAAATACGCCTATCTTCAACGATCAAGTTTTCATACAACTTCAAGGAATCTAACATCTCATTTCCTGTTGCTTGATCTCCAATGAGATGCGCCAAATGAGTAATCGCAATACGAATATCAGAACTTGGAAAATCGGTACCGATGATGTGCAGCTTTTGATCTGCTGCTAAGGATCGATTGAGTTCATAGATTTTTTTCCACTTTTGCCTCAATTGAGTGGAAGCATCTTGTGGCACTCTTTTGGCATAAAAATACAGCACAAAATCCAGTATGGCTTCTTCGCCACTTTGTAAATAGCGATTGAGAAAATAAGCCTGCGAATAATCCACTTCAGGAGCATAATATTTCAAGCCTTGTTGCTTTACGAAGTATTCCAAAAGCTGAAAATCTAGTTCTTGTGGCACTGCGCAGCCATGAATAAAGCCGAAGAAGATCAAATCACTTTCTGCGACTTTGCTATTGCTGAAATCAAGTTGTAGTGTTTCCAAATCAGTGATTTGAGCGTGCTGCTCGATGTAGGAAGACAAATCTTGTGCTTCCAATCGAATTGTGATACTGACTACTAAAAGAGAAAATAGTAAGAAGGGAAGAATAGATAATTTCATAAGAAGAATGGTATTTAAGTAGAAAAGACAAATAATTCCTTTGCGGCTTTACGTGCCTATTTAGATCAACTACTGAGAGAAGTAAGCACGTTTCAAAATTAAGGAGGAAGTTCTGCCATCACTAAATTCATCTACTAACAGTACCTTGCGCGCCTTTTTCTGCATTTTGCGAGTCATCTAATGCCGCTAGTCGTTTAAGTCATCTAAATTGCTGTTGATCTGAAAAATGAGGGGAAAAGGGTAGGAAAATCGTAGCTTCGAGCACAATGAACCAACCAAATCTATACACAATATTCATCAATGTATTGAGTAATCGTCTTTTTCTCAATATCGTTTTCTGGTTGATCTATGCCGTTTTTCCGCTTTGGTTGAATTGGGATACTTTTGCTTCGGAAGGAGACCGAAATACGGACGCTTTTTGGTATGCGCAAGCAGCAGTCTTGGTCTATGGCAATAACTTGATCTTGATGCCGCTCTTCTTTGATAAGCGAAAATATTTAAGCTATTTTCTCATTGCTATCATTTGGGTTTGCTCAATTGAGTATATCAGTATGTTTATCGTTACACCATTGATTTCCAGTTATTTAGATGCTGTCGGGAACAAGTTTTTGAGTTATATCTACGATCTAGGCGACTCATTTTTCTTTGTCCTAACTTTTGCTGGTGGTCGTTTAATTAGGCAGTATATTTTGCGGCAAAAGAACCTAGAACAACTCCAACGAAAACAAACTGAAACCGAATTGGCTTTCTTAAAATTTCAAGTCAATCAAAGACATCCCCATTGGTCGGACTTATCGAGAAAGGTTCCTAGCGTTGATTGAGGCGAAATAGCAAAAGTAGTTTCCATTGAAAGAACTACCAATTTTAGTCTTCCTCTCCTAGACCATATTCTTTGATTTGTCGGAGCATTCTTTTTTCATAGCGCCGATTGCGTTGGTTTTGCTTCTTTTTATTTGCTCTTTTCTGGGTTCGTTTGTCTTTTACGTACCGCTTTAAATCATCTGCTTGCTCAATTTTTTGGTAGTCTGAAATTTGTGTGCGCTTTGCCATTTTTTGCTGTCTTTTTATCAAATAAGCAGTTCTTTTCTGAAAGGTTTGCCATTTGGTTGTCAAAACAAGGGGGCTCTGGAAAAATCAAAGCTGATACACCTAAAATCGTAAATTCAGTGTCAATAAAAGTCTATGAATTACCTTTCGTAAAACATATATGCTGCTTTCCTTCTTTTGAGAACATATTATCTACCATGTGATTGAACAAATGAATACAAGTAGCATAAAAATTAAGGATTTATCATTTAGCTATCGTGATAAAGTAATTTTCGAGCAAGCTAATTTTACTTTACAATCCAATCATATCTATGGTCTGATTGGACCAAATGGAGTAGGGAAAACGACTCTAATTTCTATTCTAGCGGGTATTCAGAAGAAGTATAAGGGTTTGATTGAAAATATTGATCGTCCAGGACTACTTTTACAAGGCACGGGGTTTTATGAAAATTTGACCGTAGCGGAAAACCTAAATGCTTCAAAGTTCGATAAGAAATGCACAAGTATAGAGGTAGATCAGGTGCTCTCTCTTGTCAAAATGACAGAATATCGTACTGTGAAATTCTCCAATCTTTCTCAGGGATATAAACAAAGATTAGGTATTGCACGAAGTTTGTTAACTGATGGGAATTTGGTACTGTTGGATGAACCTTTTACCGCTGTGGATGTGCAAACGGTTCGACTATTGAAGAAAGCTATTGTTGATTATGTAGCGAATACGAAAAAGATCGTTGTCATTTCTTCCCACCAATTAAAAACGATTGATGACCTGATCGACCAACCTTTGATGATTAAATCTCAGCAGGTTCAGTCCTTTGACTTGAATAAGAAAAGGCAAAAAAGTCATATTATTTATCTGTGGCTGAATGATGAAAACTCCATGCAGGAGGTAGAAAATAATAGCGCGTATGTAGAGCAATTCAATCGTGTTGATGACATTGTAGAGATCACCTTATCTGACAACGTAAAGCTGAAAGATTTCATCGAATACTTAGATCAAAAGCAGATTTCTTGGAGACGGTTAGATAAAGAAATGCCGTTAGAATTTTTCTATTTTAAGGAGTAACTATGAATCATACTGATCGCCTATTTTTGGAATGGAAGAAAGTAAACAGTAAATTTTACTACATCATTATATTAGGACTTCCCACAGCGGTTTTCCTGATTACTTGCCTTTTCATATTGTTCAAAAAAGAAGCACTGACCAATCAGCCTATCGAACTGATTATAGACAATAACATCGGCTCATGGTATGCTCTGTTATATCCATTTACACTACTGGTTATTGCTCAAAATCTTGCAGATACGGAGCACAAACATCAACTCATGCTCTATGCAAAATCCTATAAAAAGCATTGGTTTGATCTATTTGCTTACAAAGCAATAGTGGCTACTGCAATACTAGTATTGCTTACAGTTCTTAACATCTGCTACAATGCCCTATTGTTCAAGATAGCTAGTAGTTTTATGGAAGTAGGAGAAGGAAGTAGATTACTTTCAGAAACCTCTCTAGCGTTCTCGAAATGTGCCTTTGTGTTCCTTCCTGCTGTATTCTTCCATCTCATGTTGAGCTTACTCATTGAGAAGAATGGAATTGTCTATATCCTAGGAATTTTCTTAATCATTGTAGGCATCCCAATCGCGAATCTAACGGACTTGGTCATCAATCCATACAGCTATGGAATCCTAATCCAGAAACCAGACACCGCGTATCTTAGCCTTCTTGTTGGAGGAGTCTTCATTGTTTTGGGTTCTTTATTTTTGACGAATTATCGGCTTAAGCATAAGTAGTTGAGACACAATTTAATCTATCTGGCTCTTAGGTCGCTGCTACAGTCTTTTCTCAATGTAGGTGGTCGTTCTTCTCCCTCATCCTTCCGAATTCGAGCAAGTTGCCCTTGAAATCCCTTTAGGAAAGGGAAGCATGTTCTTTTTATTTGAGAATAGTTCAGGATGGATGGCGAATGCTCGTTATACGAACGATCTTCTATTTTATCCAATCTGTGTAGTTTTCATGATTGATTACATGAAATTCAGAACTCTGATAGTTAGTTTTCCAAGCAGTTGGTTGTTTAGCTTTCTTTGACGGATTCCACTTGAATTCATAGGCATGTAATTTACCTTCTCTATCTTCAATCCAGTCAATTTCTTGTTGATCGTAAGTTCTCCAAAAATAATTATAAACCAGTATTCTAGTGTAGGATTGAAACTTTAGTTTCTCGCTAATGATATAATTCTCCCATAGAGCATCTATATCGTTTCTTATTTCTATGGGACTAACATTGACTAAATTTACGTAAATTTAGTCAATTAAGAGCTGTTTTTGCTATGTTTTCTCAATTTCGCATGAAAACGGTTGGCTAAATGGCGTAGCGGCGCGTAGCCGCTATAAATGTTTCAGTCTTCGTTCGCCTTTCGGATTCTTTTTATTTTTCATCCCAAAACTTATCAGGCTTGATAAAGAATACGGTATCAATAAAATAAAGCATTCCCTCGGCTGTCAATACATTTTCATCGTGCAGGTCTTCAATAATTAATCCGAGGCTTACACTTTCATAATTGTTTCGTCTTTTGTTCCTAAAACCATTGGCAGCCATGAAATCTTTAACCTGCTTCAAATCTGTCATACTATCCGCCTTGATATAAGTCTGTTGAACTACTGCATACAAGGTGTTTTTAGATAGGTGAAATCCCAATAAGTTGTAAGCTGTGTCCGCAAAAAAGTAATTATGCAGGAGCAAGTTGTAGAAATAATCTTCCCATGAAGCATAATATATGGCATCATTTAGCTTAATAACATATTTATCTCCTATAATGTAAACCCTCTGCTCTGCACCACTTGCTATAAAACGTTCCTCTGGAATGTTTTCTAACATCAAATTATTTGCTCTCGCAAAAGCAATCAATTTCTCTGTTTCTTGTGCTTTGTTTTGGTGTTTTTCCTCAGCCATTGGACCTGTTCTCTTGCCGCTTCTAAGGTGACTGGTGACTGTTTGGATAAGCGCATCATAGCTTGCGCTGCTCTTTCCCGAAATGAGATGTTGTAATTCATATTTGACTTGATTGATATTCATTCCTTTTATCAAAATTCATAGATGAAAGGTTATGCTTTTAACTTGATTTTTGTTGGTTTTCTTTTTTCTGCTGAAAGCGAACGGTTGGTGTATGCGGCGTGACCAGCTTTTGCTGGGCATAACCATCATATATGATGTTCCACACAGGCTTTTTTACTTATTTAAAATTCATCATCGGTGTTAATTCTTTTGTTTCTGTTTTACAAATTTCTTTAACAATTGAAATTGATCGATTTAGTTTTTCTTTTGATATTAGAATTTCGATTTGGCAATCTTTTTTGTCATCTATGAATCTAAAAGCCGATTTTAAATTTCCCTCTCTATCTTTAATTTCCCATTTTTTATTTCCAATGGATTCTGAATCTAAACTTGCTAATCCTTCAATATTGGGTTTGGATTTCCAATTTACTAAACTTTCAATTCGATATTTGATTGAGAAACTATCAACAGCTTGAATCTGTAAAGCATTTGTAAAAGTTATTTCATCTACTTTTTTTATTCCTGTGAAATTCCCTCTTCTATTTTCAACTAATAATTCTTTGTAAATGAAATCTGTTTCTTTTTTCGCACGCTTAATTTCTTTTCTTTTTATTGATTTCTCACTTACATCTTTTAATGATTCGCCTAATTGTTTGAAAGCTGACATTATCCATAAGTAATATCCACCAAACAAAATCAAAGGAATTGAAATTGCAATTATGCAACCTATTTTACCTCTTCTTTCTCTGATTTCATTTTTTGAGCGATTCATTGATGAGATGTATTTTTTTCTTTTTGCTTGTGTGGAACTCGTTTACATACACTCTTCTGACCACGATCTGTAGTCAAATGTACATATATTTCTCTTATACAAACATCATCTCTATCTGATCAATCCCGTCAACTCTTAGCAGAAAGACCAGCAATTAGTCTGGAAAAGCTTGCAGAAGAACGGAATATTATTCGCGTGAATTTACAAAAAATAGTAAAAGGATATAGAGAGATTCCAAGACATCGGAGAGGTGATTTTCGGAGTATGATGAGAAAGTAGGGCTTCGATGATTAAAAATAGATCTACTTTTTGCAAAATCTTAAAAGTCTAAATCAGTGGGAGAAATTTGGTCGGCGTCATTTACGCAAGTTTGCGCTCATTTGAAATCAGGTTAGGTAGGCTCACTGTTTCTGTAAATGGAAATTAGTGGAGTTCTGATCTCTAACGAGGTCTTTCTCAAAAAGGGCAACCAAGTGAATGCTCTTAGCTCCTCATTTTTGAGAAAGTGCAAGGAAAAAAGAAGTTTTTTCCTTGCGCTTTCTATGACATTAGCATCTACACTTTCACTCCCACCTTAGCCCCAGCTTTCACCGCTTCCACCACATCAGGATTGAGCAAAGTAGAAATATCGCCCAAGTTCGACACATCGCCCGAAGCAATTTTGCGTAAGATGCGGCGCATAATTTTTCCAGAACGCGTCTTCGGTAAACCTGGCACAATTTGTATCAAATCAGGCTTGGCAATTGGTCCGATCACTTTGGTGACTTCACCTCGGATTTCTTTAATGAAAGCTGCTTCATCCGCTACTTCCTGCTGTGTAATCACATAAGCATAGATGCCTTGCCCTTTGATATCGTGTGGATAACCTACCACGGCACTTTCCACTACATTTTCGTGTTCATTGATCGCATTTTCCACTTCGGCAGTTCCCATGCGATGCCCCGAAACATTAATCACATCATCCACGCGCCCTATGATACGGTAACGACCATCGGCATCGCGTCTTGCACCATCGCCCGTGAAGTACATATTATCGAAGGAAGAGAAATAGGTTTGCCGGCAACGCTCGTGATCGCCGTAAGTAGTGCGCAACATGGAAGGCCAAGGATATTTGATGCACAACAAACCTTCCACATCATTGCCTTCCACTTCGTTTCCTTCCTTATCTACCAAAATAGGCTGAATGCCAGGCATAGGATAAGAGGCAAAGCAAGGTTTGGTATCTGTGATGCCAGGTAGCGGCGTGATCATCATACCGCCCGTTTCGGTTTGCCACCAAGTATCAATAATTGGCGCGTTGCCTTTGCCTACTTTTTCATTGTACCATTCCCAGGCTTCTTGATTAATCGGTTCACCTACTGAGCCAATTACTTTCAAGCTGCTTAAATCATATTTATCTACGTACTCATCGCCTTTTGCCATCAGCGCACGAATGGCAGTAGGCGCAGTATAAAACTGATTGACTTGATGTTTATCCACTACTTCCCAAAAGCGTCCTGCATCAGGGAAAGTGGGTACGCCTTCAAACATTACGCTGGTTGCGCCTGCTAGAAGTGGTCCATAAACGATGTAGGAATGTCCCGTAATCCAACCAATGTCTGCCGTACACCAATAGACGTCTCCATCTTGGTACTGGAAGGCATTTTTGAAGGTGAAGCAAGTATAAATCATGTAGCCACCGCAAGTATGTACCACACCTTTGGGCTTACCTGTTGAGCCAGAAGTGTAGAGGATGAAGAGCATATCTTCGCTATCCATTTCTTCCGCTGGGCACTCGCTACTTTGTCTATCCACTTCTTCGTGCCACCACTTGTCCACTTCGCCATTCCAGGCTATTGCTTCGCCTGTATTTTTGTGCACCAAAACGGTTTCGATGCTATCACAACCCAAGGCCAGTGCCTCATCTACTACTTTTTTGACTGGAATATTCTTTGAGCCGCGGCTGTTGTAATCCGAGCAAATCACCATTTTGCAAGTCGCATCTTTAATACGATCAGCCAGAGCCGAAGCGGAAAAACCTGCAAAAACGACCGAATGCACTGCCCCAATTCTAGCACAAGCCAATACACCAATCGCCAATTCAGGCACCATTGGCATGTAGAAGCAAACACGATCTCCTTTTTCTATTCCGTTCGCTTTCAGTGCATTAGCGGTTTTGCAAACTTCCGCGTGGAGTTCTTTATAGGTATATTTTTTGACGGCAGCATTAGGGTCGTTCGGTTCCCAAAGAATGGCAACTTGATCGCCGCGCGTTTCTAAATGCCGATCCAAACAGTTTTCAGTGATGTTTAATTTTCCACCTAAGAACCATTTCACATCAGGCTTTCGGAAGTCCCACTCTAGGACTTTATCGTATGGCTTTTGCCAAGAGAATGTATCAGCTTGCGTTGCCCAAAATTGCTCTGGGTTTTCGACGCTTTCTTGGTAAGAGGTTTTGTATTCGTTGAGCGTTTTGATTTGTAATGTCATTGATTTATCGCTTTGCAAATGATGTAAGAATACTTAATAAAATTTTCCTTATGAGCCATAAAGATAGATTAAATATTGATATAGTGAAATATATAGATAATTATATTTATCCAAATTCTACTAATTCATTCACTTTACTGACTAAATCATCATTATCGAAGGGCTTGGTGATGTAGATTTCTCCGCCGCTACTGTAGCCTTTGGTCTTATCTTGGCTAGTGCCTTTAGCAGTAAGAAAGATAATTTGAGTATTGCTGTATCGTTGGTTGGCACGGATGGCTTTTGCGACTTCAAAGCCGTTCATTCCTGGCATCATCACATCCAGAATAACTACATCAGGAAAGCTAGTTTTCATCTGCTGTAAAGCGCTGTGACCGTCATGTGCTTTTTCCACAATGTAGCCTTCTTGCTTCATTAAAAATTCGATAGGAATCAAGATGTTGGGCTCATCATCGACTAGAAGAATCCTTTTAGTTTTGATGTCTAACATTATGTTGTTCGTTTACGTTTATAGAAATATTATTCGGCTATATTTGAGTCGGATAGACTAAAATTGCGAATAACTTCCATAAAGGTAGCACATTTAGGGGATAACTTCCAGTTTAATTGAAAAAGTCGCTCCCCGATTTTTGGTACTTTTTACACTTAATGCCCCTTGATGAAGTTTGATGATTTCGTCGGTAATAGATAAACCTAGCCCAGAGCCTTTAGGCTTTCCTTTTTGATTATCAGTGATTTGTGTGAATCGTTCGAAGATAAACTGTTGATCTTTTTGTTCAATTCCTGTGCCATTATCCTGCACACTGATGACCGCAATATCTCATCGCTGTTGGAGTTCAATTTTTATGATTCCCTGTTCTGGATCGCAAAACTTTATGGCATTGGAAATGAGATTCACCAAGGCTTGTTTGAGTTTATCCTCCACTCCAAGTACTTTGATGGAGTGAGAAGCGAGCAAGCAACTGTGTTTGATTTGTTTGTTATCCATCAGAGTGGATAAGCTCAAGTAGGTATTTTGCACCAATTCAGATAAATCAACTTCCTGCATTTCCTGCTGCCAATCAATCCTTCTCATGCGCTCTAAATCCAATACCTGATTCACTAAGCGGGCAATGCGTTCGCTTTCATTGACAATAATACCTAAGTAGCTGTACTGCTGTTGATTCTCTAATTCAGGATTGTCTTGCAGAATATTCGCAAGGGATTTGATAGACGTGATTGGCGTTCGGAGTTCGTGCGTAATAGTGCTGATAAAATCTGCTTTCAGTTCATCCAGTGCTTTCAGTTGTTCGTTAGCTTGCTGTAGTTGCTGTGTGGTGGCTTGCAATTCCGTTGATTTTTCTTCTAGCTGCTTATTATATTGTATGATTTCTTGCGTTTGTTCTAATATTTTGAACATTTCCTCCAAGCTAATTGGGTCAACTTTAACGACGGAGTTCAAGATGGTTTTGGCAGAAGCCGAACCGATTGCACCTGCCAGATTGGTCTCCGCAAAACGAATTAAATCTTCATTCGCTACTTCTACTTTATTCCAATCAATTTGATGTTGTTTTGCATATTGATTGAGCAAGTTGGTGGTTCTTTTTACGCCCAAAATTCGATTCAATAGGCTTCTAATTTCATTCACATTTGCCTTTCTTCGAATGACCTCGTAATCGCTGCTCCCTTCTTTATATTTGTAAATATCCACAAACAAATCCGCTTGCGTAATTTCTAAAGGATTTGAGCTGGTGTAGAGTGAAACGACCACGTAAGTTATGCTATTGAACAACAAACTCCAGAAAACGCCATGCGCCACACTACTCATATTATTCGTGCCAAAAAGATGATAAGAATTGAGCCAAGAAATGCCAAAGAGTCCTTCTTCTACGAAGCGTTGAGGCAGCAATCCTACTTCTGCAAGCGTGGGTAGTGGAAGACAAAACGCCCAAACTAAAAAGCCAACGATCAGCGCAGCGATAGCACCATTTTTAGTAGCACGTTTCCAATACATTCCGCCAATGAGAACAGGCGCGAATTGAGCAACCCCCGCAAAGGAGATCAAACCAATAGAAACAAGTGAATATTTAGCACTCACGAATCTAAAATATCCATAAGCTATGACCAGAACGACCACTACACTCAACCTCCGAATACCGAGTAAGCGGCCTGAAATATCAATTTCTGCGCTTCCTTTGATGGTAGAAGAATTGAGCAGGAAAGGCAGTACAAAGTTATTGCTAATCATAATGCCGAGTGCTGTAATGGCGACAATGACCATGCTGGTAGATGCCGAAAATCCACCAATGGCAACGAATAGGGCTAATACTTCTTTATTTTCAAGCAATGGTAAACTTAGCACAAACATATCTGCATTTGTGCTGTCCCCAAATTTGAGCATTCCACCAATAGCGATGGGCAAGACAAAAATATTGATGATCAAAAGATAGAGCGGAAATATCCAAGAGGCTTGCTTGATGTGATCTACTTTGTAGTTTTCCACTACGGCAATATGGAATTGTCGAGGCAGCAGCAAGCTGGCTAGCATAGAAATTAGAATTAACCAAAACCAATTCCAGCCATCCATATCGGTTTGATCGATAAAAATAGTCTCCGCAATTGCTGCTTTCTCTGCTGCTTGCCGAAAAATATCTCCAAAGCCATCAAATACACCGAAAGTAACGAAAATACCTATGGCTAAAAACGCAACTAATTTGAAGATGGATTCAAATACTACGGCAGCTACCAAGCCATCATGTCGCTCGTTTGGGTCTAATTTTCGCGTACCGAATAAAATAGTGAATACGGCTAAAATAATGGTGATGTACCAAGCCGTATCTTGGTAAAAAGGAACAAGCAGAGCGTCGTCCGCGGACCAAGCTATGTTTCCACTGTGCTTCAATAGATCGTAGCTGACGGCAACTGCTTTGAGTTGGATAGAAATGTAAGGAATGATGCATGTTGCGGCAATGATAGTCACTAAAATTCCTAGGAAAGTGCTTTTTCCGTAGCGCGCAGAAATGAAATCTGCGATGGAAGCAATACGTTGCGACTTACTAATGTAAATCATTTTGCGAAGCACAAACCA
Organism: Bacteroidota bacterium; assembly: GCA_039176995.1. Lineage (GTDB taxonomy): Bacteria > Bacteroidota > Bacteroidia > Chitinophagales > Saprospiraceae > JAAUTG01. Next base: position 3,399 of record JBCDFY010000137.1, on the reverse strand, counting down.
CCAAAGGCAAGCCATGATAGTTGGACCTAAATAGATCGGTAAAAAATCCAAACCAGAACTTGCTGCTTTACCAACACTACCATAAAACGTCCAAGCCGTACAATAAATCGCTAGGGAAAGCCCATAGATGTAAGGATTATTGGTGATGCTTTTGCCTTTTCTACTTCTTCGATCCATCCAATAGGCAATTGCAAATAGTAGGCACAAATAGCCAATAGAAATGAAAATGATCGAAGCTTCGCTCATGAATGTTTTTCGTTTGTTAGAAAGTTGGGGAAGAAGCGTTCGAGGCTAGAATTGATGTGTTCTAGTCAATCTTCTTTTTGGTGAACAACTCGTCTAAGAAACAAAATAATGACTAACCACACAACAAATATATAAATATACCAATTGGGAATACCCAAAAAACTTTGCCCTTCTCCCAAAATACCGAGTAGCGGAAAAGTCAATAACAGTGCAGCTAAGGAAAATAGCATTACCAACTTGGCATTTCTATTAGACGACATGAAGTAGGGATGTTGCTGCATACTTTGCTTTTAGTAATAGAAGGACAGGCTATAATGCTTTGTTCCACAAAAAGGGACATTTCTAGCATGATAAACTAACTTCTATTAGCCTAAAGTAGATGCAGGAAGATGAGATATAGTAAATATGGAAGATTGGCTTTTTAACTTTTTTACTACTTAATTGATACGACCTAAAAAATCAGATAGTAAACTTAGTAAGTTTTTTTCTATCAAGAACTTCACTATCAGCTGTTTAGTAAAATACTCATAAGTTAAACTTGCCAAGTTTTGATTCTAATATTTAGGGCAGTGTAGTTATACTACATAATTGAATTCACATAGTCAGCACTACTACAGATGCTTCCCGAAACGCTCGCAAAAAAATTATTGCGTGCTATATGAAAACGCCATTGTGACTATGTGGTAAAAGCCCCCTAGCGTTCTTTATACAAACCAAACCATGATGGTTGAATGAATCCAATTTTATGTAATGCCCACAGAAATAAAAGAGCAAAGCCTCCTAAGGCAATGGACACCAAGAAGCTACCATTGAGTTGATTTTCGAGTTGGAAGCGAAAGAAGAGCGTTGCCATCACGTAAAAAGTGACAAATAAATCGGAGGCAATTCTATTGAGCTTGAATTTCATAATGTTTTATTTTTTCACATTTTTTCTGAGGCTGAAATAGAGGATCGTAATTAGCATTAACATATCAGGAGAAGGGTAAATGGTTGCGCAGAGATTTTTTCTGCGCAACCTAGTTATCATACAAAATGAGCAACTTTTAAATCTAATGCGCTACTGCTTCGCCCGCACCGCTAGGAACACGAATATCTTCTACAATAGCCTGTACTTCTGCTGGTGGCGGTGAAGTGAATCGTGCTACAACAAGCGCAACCACGAAATTCACAACCATTGCGACTGTTCCAAATCCTTCAGGAGAAATTCCGAACCACCAGCCATCTTTCAATGCAGCTACTGCTTCCTTTCCACCATCGAATATGCCAAACTTAAATTTCAACATATAAAACAGCATCAAGGAGATACCAACGACCATTCCAGCAATTGCTCCTTCTTTATTCATACGTTTGGAGAAGATTCCCAAAATGATGGCGGGAAAGAACGAAGCTGCTGCCAAACCAAAGGCAAGTGCGACGACCGCTGCCACAAAGCCAGGTGGATTGATACCAAAATAACCTGCTACCAAAACTGCTGCCGCAGCACCAATACGCGCCCACATCAATTCTTCCTTTTCGGTCATGTTTGGCTTGAATTGCTTTTTCAACAAATCGTGTGCAACGGAAGTAGAGATAACCAGTAATAAACCTGCTGCCGTAGATAAAGCTGCTGCCAAACCTCCTGCTGCCACCAAGGCAATTACCCAATTAGGAAGTTGTGCGATCTCAGGATTTGCCAGTACCATAATGTCTCTATCAATCGTCAATTCGCTGCCTTTCCATCCCTTAGGTGCGGCTACGGAACTCACAAAATCTGCGTTACCGTCGTTGTAGTATTGTACTTTTCCATCTCCATTCTTATCATCAAATTTTAGTAAACCAGTTTTTTCCCAATTGGCAAACCAAGCCGGCATTTCCGTGTAGTCTCTATTATCAACGGTAGTAATCAAATTGGTACGTGCAAAAGCAGCAATGGCAGGTGCAGTAGTGTAAAGAATCGCAATGAAAACTAGCGCGTAACCTGCTGAAATACGTGCATCTTTTACTTTTGGTACGGTGAAGAAACGCACAATAACGTGCGGCAAACCCGCAGTACCGACCATTAATGCAAAAGTGATGGCAAATACATCAATCATGCTTTTTGAACCTGCTGTATATTCGGCAAAACCGAGTTCCTGATGCAAGCCATCCAATCTATCTAATAGAAAACTACCGCCATCTACCGTTCCACCAAAGCCTAATTGAGGAATTGGATTTCCAGTCATTTGGATAGAAATGAATATGGCAGGGACCATGAAGGCAAAAATCAAAACGCAGTACTGAGCGACTTGCGTGTAAGTGATTCCTTTCATACCGCCGAGTACAGCGTAGAAGAATACAATTGCCATCCCGATGACGACGCCCCATTCTACAGAAGTCTCCAAGAAACGAGAGAACACGACACCCACACCGCGCATTTGTCCTGCTACATAGGTAAAAGAAACCAAGAGCGCGCAAACTACCGCTACCGTGCGAGCGGTGTTAGAGTAATAGCGATCTCCGATAAAATCAGGGACGGTGAATTTTCCAAATTTCCTTAAATATGGAGCGAGGAGCAATGCTAGTAACACGTATCCACCTGTCCAGCCCATCAAAAATACACCACCGTCATATCCCATAAAGGAAATCAGACCTGCCATAGAAATAAACGAAGCGGCTGACATCCAGTCTGCTGCGGTTGCCATTCCATTGGCTAAGGGTGGAACACCACCACCTGCTACATAAAATTCTTTGGTTGAACCTGCTCTAGCCCAAATGGCTATGCCGATATAGAGTGCGAAAGTGAGCACTACAATGATTAAAGTCCATAATTGAACATCCATAATGTTTCTTATTTAAAGTTGATCTTTTTAAATATTAGTTTCGTCAGTATATCTTCAATGAAATAGATCACGATCTATTCATCTACTCCATACTTTTTATCTAATTTGTTCATCAACGCAACGTACACGAAGATCAGCACGACGAAGACGTAGATAGAGCCTTGTTGCGCAAACCAGAATCCTAGTTTAAAACCTCCAATCTTGATACCATTTAGGCTATCTGCGAAGAAAATACCAAGTCCATACGATGCTACAAACCAAATAGAAAGTAGGATAAGAAGGTAGCGTAAATTCTCTTTCCAGTAGTCTGTCATATTTCGTTTTGCCATAGTTTATTTAATTTAATTATTATTAT
>JBCDFY010000136.1:0-20712 GCA_039176995.1 Bacteroidota bacterium | reverse complement strand
GTTTCGCCCACTTTCTAAGCGAACGATAAGCGCGTCCATATCTTTCAGGTTAAAAGATTGAGCAAGAGGCATTTGCGAAGCGAGTAGAAAAATGAAAAATAAAATGAGATAATTTCTAAGCATAGCAGAACGGTCAATTATCAAGAAAATCAGATAGAATTAATGTCTTTATTTATTGAAAATCAACAACATAACGATCTCTTCTTATTATTGTTGTAGAAATTCGTTTCGTTTACAAGAGACATTTTCTTCGGGCAATGAGTTTGCTACCCTAAAAATTCTCGTATCATTTCCGAACATTCTTTCACCTTATCAAAAAACAAAAATGCCCCACCATTTTTGATCACCTTACGCTGCGCATTTGGGATAATTTCCAACAAATTTTCTTGATGGCTCACATAGGAATCTTGCAAGCCTTGAATTAATAAAACAGGACATTCCAGGCCTTCCAAAGCAGGTCTTCTATCCCACGATAACACTCCATAGTGAGCATCGTAAGGACGGATCTGCGACATGATGTAGTTCATAAATGGGCGCAACACTTCTTTTGGACTTGCCTCGGGTAGATAGTCAACAAATCTACCCCAAGCACTGAAAAGAGCTTGTCCATCCCGCTTTAACGCTTGTGTCTTTTTTTCCTCCAAATTCGCTAAAAACTTCTTGGTTTCCTCTGGTGGTTTTAATCCGCTCGTACCAGATAAAATAACTTTCTCAACGCGTTGTGGATATTTGTATGCTAAATTCATACTTACCAAAGCTCCTCCATGGTGTCCCAAAATAGAAAATTTATCAATACCCAAATGCAACAAAACTGCTTCTCCACCTTTGCCATACACTTCCACTCCTGGAGGGAAATCTGGGTCATCAGAATTACCATGTCCCAGCCAATCATAAGCAATCAATTGATAATGATCGGCTAAGTATGGTACTAATCCAGCATATTCTTCTCCTGAGGAAGAGGACTGGTGAACTAAGAGTAGAGCGGGACCGCTACCTGCCGTCCAATAATGAATTTGTCCTTCGGGTGTATCTACATACCCTCTTCGGATGGCTTTGTACGCAGTGGAGCGAAAAAGTACTTTATGGTGCTGGGTATTTTCCATGATCTGTGTATTTTGAACATGAGAATAATTGTGGTTATTTACAACAAATTTGTGAAGCCAAATTGATGTACTGAAAGTCAATCAATTAACCTCTACAAATATGGTTAATAAGTAAGTTGTAATAATTAATTTAATTAACTGTTAATTATATTAACTATCTTACCATTCACAGATTAGCTGCTAAATTTGCAACAAGCAGAATAATTGCTAGAAGTTTGTTGCTGGACTTTGATCGATTCCTATTTGCCAACAGCAAAAAGTCTACTGCCCCCAACTTGCTCCCGCTTCCCCATTTTGCAAAGCTCTCACTTCTGCGATGTCTGCTGGTGGATTCAACCATTGTGGCTTGTCTTCTTTCGCCCAAGCCAATAGTTCCGCTGGAAATTCATCGTGACTTTCTACGCGCCAAGAGTGCAAATGAATAATGCAAGGTCCACCGCCTGCCCAGCGCGGCAATTGTCCATAGCGCTGCCAAGCCATTTGGTGTGGTTCGTCCACGCTGCCCTCTGGATGAATGAAAAAATCGTAGTTTTCCCAAGCCTGATATTGTGTACCTGTTGGCAATGGAAAATTTAAAAATACGGAAGCAGTGTAAATATAAGTGTCTCCCATTTTGCGATAAGGAATGCCATCCTTTGCTTCGATTACTTTCACGCGTTCTCCGACACCTTGCTCTACGTCGCCATAAATCCGATCATTTTCAAAACGGTAGGTAATCATTTGATACGGATAAGCAATCGGCTCTACTTTTTGTCCATTGTATTCTTTCAATACTTCGCCCGTTTCTGGATCAGTATAAGCGAAAGTCTTGCGCGTGAGATGCGTCACTTTTCCATCTTCTTCGTCTGGCCAAATGATGGTAGAACTGTCAAAACCAATCATGCCAAATAGCTTTTTGCCTGATGGATATTCGTAAACGCCACCATCCGCAATCCAGTGCACGGCTTTGCCTGTACCTGCACGCGCATCTACCCATTTTTTTAGTACTTCTGGCGCATTTTTATAGGATGCTTTTTCGGCATCTGGATGCTCTATTTTGGCTACGGCAACTTTGGTTTCGCTTTGTTCGATGGATTGGCAGCTAAAGACAGCAAAAGCTGTTGCTATGCAGATTATGGTTGTCTTAATTTTGAAGATTGAATTTTTCATATTTTAGTTCTTCTAATTTGCTCCAAAAGTGGCTATAAATTGAAAACCGAGCATCTCGTTTCCAAAACTAGCAGAAAGTCTTTTCAGCCTGAGGCAGACTAACGTTTTCAAAGGTGAAACCTGTGCATCTTAGGCGTAAGACTTTCTGATAGTAGTCAGTCAAGATAAAATTGACTGATAACTTTGGCGAATCTTGAACCTGTTCAGGATTAAAAATACTCGCCATCCGCCTCAGGCGGATGTCTGCGTTTTTGCCTTGACCAGTCCCAAATTTCATCCAAATTTCCAAAGGTCATTTCAATATTGACTGAGCACTAGAGGGATTTTAAAAATGTGCCCACTTTTGAATAATTTGAAAGTAAGATTTCTAACTTTCGACAAAATACAAAAGCCAATCATTCTTTACAAATGACTGGCTCTTGCAAGCTGCTTTATTCACAGCGCTATTACTGGTCTTGAACTACTGATTTTCCGTCAATGGAATCGGAAACTGTGTAAATACATCATCTCCATCTCTGTCAATTGGCACGAATTCAGGAGTCAATCGACCATAGCGACGCAAGTCGACCATACGATGTCCTTCTCCCCAGAGAGAATAGCGTCTTTGTATGAGCAGTTCATCAATGAGTGCCTCACTTGTTTCCGCACCCGAGTAGTCGGCCAAACCTGCCGCATTTCTGATGGTATTCAAGGCAGCAACTGCATCACCAAGTGCTCCCGCCTGAATAGACGCTTCTGCATAAATCAAAATCAACTCCTCATTTCGAATAATATCAATGGAAGAGGTAGAATTATCATACAAAGCCGTCTCATGTGTGCCATTCAAGCCATCTTGACTAGTTGCTTCTACTCTTTCTCTGAATTTATTCAATCTCAAATCTCCCATTTCTGCATCCGCCAGTAAGTCATTGTGAACAATAATTTGGTCTCCACTTTGCCCTGGCGTTTTGAACAATGGATTCAAGCCATCATTAGGATTGGTGCTAAACAAATGCTTAGGTCCTGCTTCTAAAACACCATCAATATCAAAAAAGGAAGCATTAACTACTGTTAGTGCTTGGCTATACTGCCCTGCCTGAGTTGCTACTCTTGCAGCCACTGCCCTATTAAATAAAGCAAAGGTGGAAGGCGTATCAAAACCTGCAAATCCAGAGGATAACTCAAAAGCAAAAGCAGCACCGCTCAACTGTGAATTTGCTTCGTCTAGCAATGCTAAAATTGAATTGAAAGCTTCTTGTTTCCCAACGAAAGGACCTAAATTATCTGGATCAGCCACATCAAAACGCAAACCGTTATCATTCAACATATTGATGACGCGAGAGTACATCAAGGCTTTCATTGTATTTGCGTATCCACGATAGCCATCTACTTCATTGCCATCCACTTCTTTAGTCCCGTCCAGTGCATCTAACAAAAGATTACACGTTTTAATGGCTCGGTAGGCATTGTTGTAAGGACTGGTCAAATAGAATGTATTGTTGTCTATCGTTAAGTCTTCTTTACCTAGCAAATCTTCTGTGTTACGAGGATCGGCATCAAATTTATACAGTTCGCGAGCCACCGTACCAGTCGAAGTAACGTAGGTGCTGTACCCATTGCGAATCACCGCCTCAATACCTGAAACTAAGAGATTGAGTTCTGCTGCCGAAGCATCATTACTGATGGAGTTGAGGCTAGGTCCATTAGGGTTGACTGCTTCGTCAATTTCGCAAGCAGTGAAACCCAGAACTAGCATAAAACTATATATGATATATTTTATATTTTTCATATTCTAATTAATTTAAAAGTGGTTATTCACAAAAAAATTGCGTAGCCGAATTGACGTAATAAAAATCAATCAATTAGCCTCTACAAATATTGTTTGCAAATAAGGTCTAAAGTACAAGGGCTGTCTATTGTAGTCCAGTAAATTCAAAAACTAGACTAAAAATCCAGTGCGATATGGAAGTAAGCCTGTCTAGAACTTGGGAATGGTGTCACCTCAATTCCAGTAGAAAGCCCAGTTCCTCCTTTAGTGGATGTTTCTGGATCGTAGCTGCTATAATCTGTGAAAGTCAATAGATTTCTACCAGATAATCCTAGTCTCAAACGACCCGCAAAATTATTAATTTGTGGTACCGTGTAATAGAGTCCAACTTCGCGCAAGCGCAAATAACTAGCATCTTCTATAAATCCTTCCAAATCATCAAATTCGGCTGGTGTTTGTCCTCCGATATTGGTCAATAATCTAGAGAGATTCAATACATCACCTCCTTGCTTTAGGTGCCACAAGAAAGTAAAGTCAAGAGCGTTTGCAATTTTCATTTCATTGAACCATGATAATTGGAAATCAGGTTCTACGTCGCCATTTACTACCGGCCCTTCTGGTCCACTGTTCCAAAGGCTAGTGATGGTTGCGCCTTCCTCAATGAAGAATGTTCCAAGCCCTAAACCAAATGCAACTCCAGGAGGTACGAAACCAGGAACGCCTAAACGAGTCACTTCGGAACGATTCAACCAAAAGTTGAAGGTTGAGTTCCAGTTTAGGTTTTCACTACGAACAGGATTCAAATTCAATGCTACTTCTACCCCTTGATTGACTAAGTCAAAATCATTACGAATTTCATTAGAGAATCCAGACGAAGAAGGCAAAGCACGCTGATACAATAAATCTCTAACCTCACGATTGTAGTAAGAGACTTCTAAACCAATGCGATTGTTCAACATAGAAACATCCACTCCAAATTCTAATTCCGCCGAAGTTTCTGGCTCTAAATCTGCTCTACCCTGTGCAGTAGAGTTAGTAAAGCCAGCGTTTCCACCTACACTCGTTACATTGAGTAGTGTAAACAAAGAACCAAAATCTGCGCTATTCCCCGTTTCGCCATAAGCACCACGAAGTTTTAAGCTGTTGAAGAAATTGGAACTAAAGAAATCAAAATTCGCAATGTTGATGGCTAAAGAAGCCTTTGGAAAAGCATAGAATTGATTAGGATCACCATTCAGACTTGATTTATCAAATCGGACACCAAGCGCACCAATAATTTTATCGTCCCAATTCGCCTGTTCTTGAAGAATAATACCAAATTCCTCGTCATTCTCGACGGTTTGATCAATCAATTGAGCACCACCTTGAGAAAGATTGGCTTGCAGAGGAATGAGCTGTGTGGTTTGATTAAAAATGAAGTCTCTATCAAAGTTTAGATAAGAAACTCCCACTTGTGTATTCAGATTTAAACCGCCTTTGGTATAAGCATCTAGTACGCCAAATGCTTGATAATTTAGGTTGAAAAACTTGTTTCTTCCTTCCCCAACGAATCCATTATCTTGCCCAACCTGCGCTTGATGAGTTTCTGGAACATAAACAGAAGTTTCGTTCAAGAAGAAATCTGCACCCGCATTACCTACTACTTTGAAAACTAAATTATCGCTTTGCAAAATCGTCCAATCTGCATTCAAACCCTGAATCAAGCGATTATTCGTTTCATCATTTCTAGCTTGATCTCTCACAAAAATTGGATTACCAGAGGCGGTTGGATTCAAAGGATAGACTCCATCTTCATTGGGGAAAAGATTATTCCAATCCCGCGTGAACGCTAAATTGTAACCATAACTCAAACCACCCTCATTTTCATTACCTGTGAAGGAGCGTGCTGCTTGGCTGTTTACGTAATTAGTAGAAGTAGAAATTTTTAGCTTGTCCGTGATCTTGTGATTCAAGTTCAAGCGAAGAGAGCGGCGTTTGAATCCTGTATTTTTAATGATACCATCTTCGTCTCTATTGCTACCATTAATATAAAATTGTGTTTTGTCTGTACCACCAGAAAGAGAAAGACGCGTATCGGTAATTAGTCCCATCTCGCCATAAATTTCATCCTCATAATCAAATACTTGTCCTGCTGCTTGAGCTGCTTCAAATTTCGCGCGCTCATCTGCACCAAAAGCCTCTTCTACTTCAGCAGCGGTGTACTGGCGACGCCCCACTTTATTCAAAATCGTATTGAATCCCAAATCCTGCTCTAAGCTAACTTTAGTCTTCCCAGCTTTTCCTTTTTTAGTCGTGATGATGACTACCCCCGCATTGGCGCGTGTACCATAAATCGCTGCTGCGGAAGCTCCTTTCAAGACCTCAATGCTTTCAATATCTTCTGGATTGATGTCGGCAATACGATTGGAAGCCCCTTCTTCTGTACCAGAGTTTGCACCAGAAGCAAAGCGAGAACCACTTGGAATTTCTGCATTGGAAATATAAACGCCATCAATGATGAAAAGCGGTTGGTTGTTACCCGTCAATGAAGAAATACCGCGAAGACGTAAGGCAATACCACCACCCGGTGCTCCACTTGACTGCACAATATTTACTCCTGTCAGTTTCCCATAAAGCGCACCATCCACCGTTTGCTGGGTAGTCACTCCCGTGAGTTGCTCACTGCTTACCGTAGAAACGGCATTGGCTAGATTGGAACGCTTGATGCCAGAAGCCAGTCCCGTTACAACAATTTCTTCTAGGTTAGCAACATCTTCGGATAGCGTCACATTGACGGTATAATTGGAAGAACTTACTGTTACTTCTTCAGAGGTGAATCCTGTATAAGAAATAAAGAGTATTCCTTCTGAATCCTCCACTCTGAGAGAAAAATTACCGTTGAAATCGGTTACTGTTCCAGATAGTGTTCCTTTGACTAGGACAGAGGCACCAATTAGCGGTTCATTATTGGAGTCCGTAACTGTACCACTAGCGGTAAATTGAGCCATTGCCGTTCCGAAGAAGAACAACAATCCAAATAGCAGGCTGAACCTGACGAGCGTAAGTTTCATATCAAATTTGATTTTGTTAAAAAATAGAAATGGTTGCGTGTGAGTAAATTAGCTTTTTTGTAGTATCGTTTTGGGGGATACGATCATTAGACCTTATTTACAAACAATATTTGTAGAGACTAATTGATTGACTTTCAGCGCATCAATTCAGCTTTACAGCTTTTTTGTAAATAACCACTATTATTTTAGTCCTGAAATAATTCGCTTGAAACGCAATGTATCAAACAATCTTCGTTATTGAATTGAAAATCCCGAATTTTGTTTAATGAAACGAGTAAGAATATGGATTGGCTGCTTTTGGTGTAATGTTCGCCATATCTCTCCTTCTGTATCTGCCTTTGATTTTCTAAGTACTCGGACATAAGTAAAATGTTTACTCCTAGACATTTTTTTGTTTCTTATTCAGCTCGCCGCCTGTCGGCGGCTCACAAGGGGGTTTTAGGGGCGAGAAAGAGGATTTTTGTTACAAAAATCCTCTGTCTCGCCCCTAGATTGCCTTCCCTTTCGCGCCGCAGGCGCGAAAGAAAAAAAGTGTCTAGGAGTGAAAAGTAAATGACATTTTTGACTGAGCAAATTTTTGTAATTAGACAAGGCATTTTTTCTAGGAATGACGAGTTATTGCAGATAAAAATAACGCGGTATAAATCAAAAAGATGCCGTCATAAAATATTACTTTAATTGTGTCCGAGTACCTATATTTACCGCAAATGAGAAACAAGTGAGTAAAACAGCTAAAATCAATATTTTCATCGCTTATGCCAGAGCCAATCAGCAATACCAAAAAGTGCTGTATCGCCAATTGCGCGTACTAGAAAAATCGAAAGTTGTCAACAGAATTTGGTATGACGGCGAAATCATCGCAGGACAGCAATGGGACGCAGAAATCAAGAAGAACCTAGCCGCTTCCCAAATCATTTTTTTCCTCATCAGTGCCGAATTTATGGCTTCTGACTACATCATGGAGGAAGAATACCCCAAATCTCTCCAACGACAAGCCGATGGCAAAGCGACCATCGTTCCGATCATCGTAGATCATTGCTATTGGGAAGTTATCCCTGATATTCATCAACTGCAAATTCCTAATCCAAACGAACCACTTTCCGATACGCCCAATTTGAGTTTACTGCTCAAAAAGATCGTGAAAAAAGTGCATCAAGCAGTCCAGTTACGAGCCAAAACGGAAGAAGTAAGTAAAACGATTTTACAACAATCCAAAACAGAAGTTATTACCCCTCCAATTAGTCAAGAAGAAGAAAAACCACTTCCTTTTGAGCCAGAAATGGTCTTTGTGAAGGGTGGGCAGTTTTGGATGGGTTACAAAGAAGGACGGGATGGAGAAGATGAATTTCTGGACACTTCGAAGCCGCTTACAAGAGTTAGTGTCAAAGACTTTCATATTGGAAAATATCCGATCACTAATGAAGAATATTGTGTTTTTTTGAATGATTATGGAAGTGAAAAGGTAAAACCAGGAGAACATCAAAAACAATTAATGATAGAAGAACATCAATGGGGTGTTCACCTAGCGGGTAGATGGAAGCCCCAAAAGGGATACGAAAGACATCCAGTTATTATGACTTCTTGGTATGGTGCAAATGAGTATTGTAATTGGTTGAGTAAAACAACAAGGAAATCTTATCATTTGCCTTCCGAAGCTCAGTGGGAATATGCTGCTAGAGGTGGTTGGGAAAGTGAAGGCTTTAAGTACGCAGGAAGCAATAATATAGACGAAGTAGCTTGGCGTGGTAAAAATGCAAAAAGCAGTACTTATAAAGTAGGTACAACACCTAAAGCTAATGAGTTGGGCATCTGTGATATGAGTTGCAATGTATGGGAATGGTGTCAGGATATTTGGCACGAAAACTACGAGGGCTTGCCTAAAGATGGGAGTGCATGGATACAAGGAGATGATATTAGCTTTCGCGTGCTGCGTGGTGGGTCTTGGCTTAATTACTGCCGCGTGGCGTATCGCTCCAGGAGCTGCACTTATTTTGGGATCAACGTTATTGGTTTTCGTGTGGTCAGGTACTAATCCTTTTTCCCTTTTTAGAAGAGCAGCGACTTTTTCGTGAAGTGGGCGGGTTTTAGAAATAGCATTCTCAACCTAAACAAATATTCAATTGTTATAAAACTATGGCAAGACGAGATAAAATTCATGGAGCAGTGAGAAGAGCATTGGAAAAAGCAAATTGGGCAGTTACAGATGATCCACTGAAGGTTTACCTAGTTGATAATCCTGATAAGTATTTTGAAATTGACTTAGGTGCAGAACATCTAATAGGTGCAGAAAGAGATGGGCGAAGAATAGCTGTCGAAATAAAATCCTTTACCTCTTCCATATTGAATGACTTTCATGAAACTTTAGGACAATTTTTAGACTATCGTGCAGCACTAAAAGAAAATGAAGAAAATCAAGATAGAGATTTATTTGTAGCAGTTTCAGAGCAAGCCTATCAAGAAATAATTTCAATAGGGTTTATGCAGCGCAGAATCGAAGAACATGGACTAAAATTTTTGGTAGTTAATCTTTCAGAAGAAAAAATAGTAGAATGGACATGAAAGCGTTAAGGACATATGGTGAAATAATTACAGGTTTTCTATCTGAATACGTAGAAGTCGATAATCAGAATTTATCTCATACTCAGTATCATTTGATTGTTAATGAATCAAAGACGGAATTTGTTTTGATTGCACTAGGTTGGCAAAAGAAACGCTACTTCAATCAGATCGTCTTTCATTTACAATTGGTGGAAGATGAAATATGGATACACCAAAACAATACCGACGTGCCTATCGAAAGGCATCTAATCGAACAAGGCATTTCGCGTGAGCGTTTTCGAGTGAGCTATCTTGAACCAGTGGAAAATTTGGAAAGTTGTCGTCCTACGCAGGAAGTGCAAAAAATGGCGGCTTAGATATAAGAAACAGACTTAATGTGACTAAAAGATATTTCGATCCCATTCTGACCTAGATTGACGAAGATAAGCATCAAAATCTTCCGATTTCGTTTGAGAAAGTACTCCTATGAAACTAGACAAAGGCTTTCGTTGAACAACAACTTCTGGAATACTTTTATTAGCTATTGAAATTCCTAAACGCTTTAGCAATGGAAGGAGAATTTCAAGGTCTTTTCTATGTTTAATATCTAGTGTAATTTGCATAAGTTCACCAACATTTTGCATTAAAACGATTATTTTGTAAAGTTAGTTCAAAACTATAAAATTCCTCCCTACTTCATTCTCAAAACCTTTTTCGCCACGCCCTTAAAAAACGTATAACAAAACGTCCCACCACCACTCGCTGTTTTCTCCAAGTCTTGAATACCTTCCCAGAATTCTACCTCCGAAATCACTTTTTGCCCAATGGCTTCCTCCGCAATTCCTTTTATCATTGCCGTGAAAGTATCTCTCGTGAATCCTTGCACCAAAGCAGGCTTAGAATCATCTACATAAATCTGTCGAGGAGTGACGTTAATTTTTTGAAAACCAGCTTGTTCCAGTAATGGATAGAGCGAACGTCCAATATTTGGATCGCCGCCTTTTTGCTGTTGTAAAGTCACTTGTGCTTGCACGGCTTTTCTTGCAGCTACGCTGTCTGGATAAAAATAAGTAGAACCGTGGTCGCCTTCAATGACCGTAATTGTTCCATTGGGTTTGAGGACGCGTTGGAGCTCTTGAAGAATTTGCAATGGCTTCTTGACGTGTTCCAAGACAAAGCATAAGAAGACATGATCGAAAGTTTCATCTTGAAAAGTCAACTGAGTCAAATCTTCTTCCAGAAAGACAACATTTGCTAATTCTAAATCTGTCGCCAACTGTCGAGCAACAGCCAGCGACTTCGTAGAAATATCTACACTGATGAACTGGCAATCCTTATTTTGTGCAGCAATGATTTTCGTTTGTGCACCTACTCCACAGCCCGCTTCCAATATTGTTGAGCCTGCTGCCCACTTGGAATCCCAATGCAAAAAATCCGCAATCGAGTTGGCTTGATCGTACAATCGCTGCGTTTCTACTTCCGAATAGCCGTGAATGTAATCATCAATTGGACGCTGTTTGTTTTCTTCGATACGCGTTTCTATGTCCTGCATTTTCCCTAGTATTTCCTTTGCAGTTTCACAAAACTCTTTACCTAAAGCAGTAAAATGTAATTGATTATTCACTCTATGAAAAATCGGGGTATCTAGTGACTGTTCGAGCTGCTTCAACTGATGGCTCAAAGCAGAAGGAGTCAGATGGAGTTCTTGTGCTGCTTTTTTGAGTGAACCCAAACGCTCAATGGCTTCCACGAGTAAAAAATGACGAATTTCGACCATGATTTGTTAGATTTTATGCAACCTCAGTTTTTGAGAAGATTGAGATACAAAGGTAATCGCCTCTAATATCAAAATACTCGGAAGGAGAATGAAAAGAATTAAAGTAAAACATGAATTTTGTTCATCCTACTTCATGTGTGTTTTTTTCTTATATTACTCCTCATATTTCTTTCTTACCTCATTTCAATACTTAGATAACTCATGCGATTTTTACTTCTCTTCCCGACTTTTGTTCTAGCTCTGAATATTGTCTTTGCACAAGACGAAAACATAGACCTCAAACTCCAACTCAGTACTGCCACTAACAACGCCCCACTCTACACCAAAACACCCTTTACCCTATTTATCACCAATGAAGGCGAATACACCGCCACCAACCTTCAAATTCAATTCGCAGTGCAAAAACCAACCGTCGTTTTCGTTGGAGAAACACCAATCACAACAAGCAAAGGCTTCTATCAAGCGCACGGTAACCAAGTTTGGACAATCGAATCGCTCGCACCACAAGAAAGCGCAACATTAGATTTAGAACTCTTCTTTTTGGAAACACCCGAATTATTCGCAGAAGTCATTCAAGTAGATCAAGCAGACGTAGATTCGACACCGAACAATGGCAAGCAAGGAGAAGATGACGAAAGCAGTTTTCCGATTGTTTCGGATTGTAGTTTTTTGGAGCAATATGTGTTTGATCCGCCCTTTTTGAGTGATATATTTGATGATCTGAGAAAAGGAATTGAACTGACTGAAACAGATGATCTTTATCAAATAGCAGGCGATGTTTTTGACGAATTTGGTTATCTAAACGGTACTTATGAATTGGACATAGACAAGAAAGGAATGTTGGAAGAATTTTTAGTTACTGTTTCGCCAGCACCCAATCCTCCAATTGTCAAGGTAGGAACAGATAATGTTATTCAGTTCACCAAATTTGATGATAGTTTTAGGGACACTTTATTCAACCGCTTCATCGAAGTAGACTATATCAGTCCAACCGCAGTCGTCGTCAATAGTCCTGTCCGAGAATTGAGTAATGGCTATCTTTTCGGTGGCTTTATCGTGGACACTGAAGGCGAGCAGATGTTTACAGGTTTTTTAGTCAAAACGGATTTGAATGGCGAAAATGCACAGACCATGCTTATTTCGGATATTGACGACACCTTAGGATTTCGAGAAGTACTAGAGGATGAAAATGGAAGACTATTCATTTTTTGGAGCGCTGCGGGTAATTTCACAATTACTGGAACAAATGCAGCATTCACAAGCACATGGGCACGTCAGTTCGCCTCGGATACGCCTTCCACTCGTTTGAATGATCTCAAATTGAGTGCTAGTGGTTCAACAATTTATTTGGGAATAACTGATAATCTGCAAGGCGAAGTCATTGCTTATGATGCCGTTACTGGCGAAGACACCATGGGTGGACTAGAAATCTTCCGTGATTTTCCATACAATGATGAATTTAGACTTACTTACCTGAGCGGTTTATTGCCACTTTCCAATGGGAATCTATTAGTAAGTTTTGGATATACAGATCGGAGCTCAAATGGAGGCTATGAATACGGTCTAGTAAATAGTGAGGGAATCGTGATTTGGTCAGAAAGTAAACTTGGTGAATTTTTAACACTTATTCCAGTGGCACAAACTAGAGATGGCGGTTTTCTTTTCCTTGGACAAAATACTCCTAATAACTTTATTGGATTGACTGCCCTGAAAGTCAATTTCGATGGTTCGCAAACACCTAGTTGTGAGGAAGAAAATATTATTCCTACTACGCGCTCTATTCCATCGGAACTAATGACACTCTCCCCAAATCCTGTCACCAATCTACTCTACTTGAATATTAATCAAGAAGAAAAAATAGAAGAATGGATTCAAGTTTTTGATATGCGAGGACGCGTGGTCTTGAACAAACAAATGCAGCTTTACAAAGGAAAAAATGCTGTTGAATTGGATGTAAGTACCCTAGCCAAAGGTATCTATTTCGTTAAAATTATAAACCAAACCCCACAAAAACTCATAAAACAATAAATTTTGGGTAGTGGGTGAAAGCCGCAGATTGAGACTTGCTGAGTTTGACAAACTTGGCAAGTCTGTACTGATAATTCAATAGGTTTGACTCAATACAAAATCTTGAATATGACTCTTAAAGATCCTCCAACACATATTTCAACAGTCGCTCGTAAGGAATGATTTCTAAATCGAAATTTTTACCAGAAAGATGAATGGGCACTTCTTCTAAGCGTTTTCTATATCGACCAATGTGTCTTTCCACAGCGATTCGATTGAAAGAACGCTTAGGAATTTCCATCAAAGCCATAATGAAGCTGTTGCTGCGCACCGCTTCATTGTAGCGCAGATTTCTTCCACAATACTGCTTAATCGCATCCATTCTATCAATAACCTTACTCGTCTGCCTGCGATAAATCATGAAAATGATCTGGGCAATCAAAATAGGAACATTTTTTACCCGACGATCTTTGGAATATTCAGGTACAGAATTCACAAATTTCCCCACTCTGAATTTGAATTTGCTGTGCGCTTCGAGCTCCCCTTTTTCGATGAGATAATTAAGGTAAGCACCACCGACTATCCAGTCTTCTTTCATATTAGGCACTAGATTCTTATATCTTCGGTGGTTAGTGATTTTCAAGTACAAATCTTGCGCTTCTTGATATCTTCCAGATTGCATATAGATGAAAAATTCATTATACTTAGTTGGAAACCAGTTTACGTTTGTTTCGTCTACGATTGAAGAGGCTAACAATATAGAGTCCAAGCCTTCTCCATATTTTCCTAGTCGAACACATACCAGAGTTTTTTGCCCTAAGAAAATATATAAAGCATTGCCACGATCTAATTGATGTTCTCTAAAATAAGCTATATCGTCATTTACATGACTATACATTGTGATAAAGTCAGACTTTGAAGCACTGATAAATAACCTTATTAAACGTGAGGATACCTGAAATTTCAAACTTGGACAGGTTGCTATATCTGTGGAAAGTTCTTCAAAATACTTCATTGCTAAATCCGTGCTCTCATGAAGTTGAGGACGATTTTTCCTATGTGTGATTAGTATGTGAGAATAATAACTATCTGCTTTATCTTCTAATTCTATTACTTTTCTTATTTGTACCAATTCATTAGAATAATTGAGAAAATCGGCTTCTCTAAATATTCTTCTGCCATAATGATTCCTCAAAATTCTAGTAGTTTCCTCTAATATGTCGTAGAATGCGTACTGTTTTGCTTTCTTATAACACCGTTTAGTAAAGAAAATAGCAGACTGGTGAAGTGTTTTCCCTAAAAGAATTTTTGCAACGGTGAGTTCCCTAAGCAAAGAATAATACTTTCTATTGTATTTTGGCATTCGCTGACCATCAAATTCGATCATTAGCACTGAAGTGATCAAATTATTTAAAAAACGTCGCTTAAGATCGCGATATTTCCAATCAAAAGTGCCATACATTGCCAACGCAATATCTTCGTCGCTCTCAAAATTTTCTTCTTCTAATATCCTTTCGTAAAGCTTCTGGGATTGTGTATGCTTCCTTTTTTTGTACCCCAGTGCCTGTCCTTGATAAATATGATGAGCTCTAATAAAGGACGCTATTTCTTTAAAAAAATACATTGTAAACTTAGCCTGCGTGAATAATATGAATTAATTATCTGGTTTCTAATATTTTAGAGAATAGAAGATAATTTTTTTATTAAAAAGTAAGACTGAAAAATCAAAATTTATGAAGTAATACTTTGGATAATAGCGATTGATATTTGTGGATATTATTTAACCATAAATATCTAACTATCATGCAGTTAAGAGTAATTACTATCTACGATTTGGATGCTATGTAAAACATCCCAAAAGAGCGCAACCCACACTGAAAAAGTGCTTGCGCTCTTTTATTTTGCTATATTTATTGCTGAAACATATTTCAACAACAAGGCTTCCAATTTTGTGCTATCTGATTGAGTTAGAGCGTGCAATTAGTTGTAATAAAAAGTAGGCAAATGAATAACAAAACTAGCAGTATCAAAAAGATTAAAGCACTAAGTGAGCAGCGAATGTTGCTAAAACAACTTTTAGCACTAGAGGAAAAGAAGATAAAAGCTATGCGTCAAAATTAATGATCTGAAGAACATTTTTCAGTTGCGTTTCCAGCATTCTCAATTCTGCCAAAGTTTGTTCATGCTGAAGTATCAACTCTACCTTCGTTTTATCATCTAGCTCTGCTTCTTGCTGCGATAGAAATTCATTAAGCTGCTCTGGCGACAAAATTTCTTTCTTCCCTTTGCCTGTAAATAGCCAGTCAATATGTACATTGAGTATCTCTGAAATCTTGATAATTAAATCAGGAGGATATGCTTTACGTTCTCCACGCTCAACCCGAGAAATCTCTATTGGATTTAAATCAAGAAGTCTCGCAAGTCTCGATTGACTTATTCCTCTTTCCTCTCTTGTAGCTCGAATTCTATCACCTATGCTCATATAACGATTGATGGGTGGACAGAAAAAGGAGACCTTGATAACAATTCGCCATCCTTTTCATGTGCCTTTGTTGAAAAATAGCTGTGTAAAGTTGCTTGATTGTCTTGAAATCAAAAACAACTTCCAAACAAAGATAAAAAAATTTACTATTTTATGTTCACCTGATTGATCGGCAGTGCAACTCATCTCCCACATTTACTATTTTCCCTTCCATCTCTACCGATTTCAAATATTGCCCAAATAGTATCTTCTTACTCGAACGACGATACTGTGCTAATGTTCGCAGTGGTTCTGTTCCAATTGCTGCTGTGGATTGGTCAATAGTAATCAGATTACAGCGTGCACAAGGCTTAGTCACCTCAAATATTGCTGCTCCAATTCGAATGGACTTCCATTTATCTTCAATATGTGGTACTCCTCCATCAAATATGATATTTGGGCGAAAACGATTCATAGAAACAGGAGTTTCCAATTTTGAATTCAAAAAAGAAAGCGAGCTTTCCCCAAGAATTAAATATGGATTGCTGTCTGGAAAATTTACTGCTGCATCTGGATGATTTTTCACCGATCGCTTAGGTTGTTCCAATTTTCGTACCAAACGAACGTTAGCATTCAGCAAGTCAGAAAACCATTCCGAATGTTCAGAAAGTTCTTGATGTGCCATCGTCTTACTGCCCCAAATAGTACACTCTAAAGGTACAATATAACTCAATTCTTTATCAATCCTCAAGGTTTCTGTTCCAAACTGAACGAGAATTGTATTTTCTGCTAAAGTAACTTGAAACAGCGCCATTTTGGGATAATCCCGCTGCGTAAGGCAGCTCCCATTCTCATCCACTAGCATCCAAAGACGATCATAAGAAAATCCAGTTGCAGTGATCTTAGCTGCCTCTAATGAAATACCACTCAATGACTTGATAGGATAGGTGTACAATGCTGTAATTTTCATATGCTATTTTAAAATTTCACGCCTCAATTAACGCTAACGCCTGGTCTAAATCCTCAATCAAGTCCTTCACATTCTCTAAGCCTACCGAAATACGCATATCACCATAAGCCAAACCCACAGCTTCAAATTGCTCGGCGGTCATTTCCTTAACGTAACTGATAGCAAGCGCGTAAATCAGACTTTCGTGTCCACCCCAACTCACACCAATTTTGAAGATTTTTAAGTTATTGAAAAAAGCTTTTACTCGATCTAAATCGCTGGTTTTCAAACGAAAAGATAACAGTCCAGTATATCCAAACATTTGCTGCTTCCCCAACTCGTACTGCTCAAAACTGGGTAGTCCTGGGTAGTTTACTTTTTCTATTTTAGGATGATTTTCTAAGAAAGTGGCGACTTTAATAGCACTTTCTTGATGCGCTTTCATTCGAATCGGTAGCGTCCGTAAACTTCTAGTAATCAGCCAAGCATCCATTGGCGCAATGCGTCCTCCAATCCATTCGTATTCATTCACATAGATCGCATTGAGTAAATCTTTTCTCCCAATGATAACTCCTGCGACTACGTCGCTATGTCCTCCCAAATACTTAGAACAAGAGTGAACTTCCAAGTCAATACCCATCAAAAGCGGCTTTTGGAAAAGCGGTGTTGCCCAAGAATTATCTATGATAGTTTTAATGCCTTTTTCTTTTGCTAAAGTGGCGACTGCTCTCAAATCTTGCAAAGAAAATACACCCGAAGAAGGACTTTCTAAATAGATTAATTTTGTATTTTTTTGAATGGCTACCTCAAAGTCGCTCACTTTTTTCCCATTTACAAAAGTGACCGAAAGATTCATCTTTCTTTGAAGGTAATTGGAAAGCAAATTATTAGCAGGTCCGTATATATTTTTAATAGCGACAACATGAGTATTTGGACTCACGCAATGCAGTACTGCCGCAGAAATTGCCGCCATTCCCGAGCCAAACAATAAGGCTTTCTCTCCACCCGCTAATCGAGCAATTTTTTCTTGCGCTACTCGCACTGTTGGATTGTTACCTCTGGAGTAGAGGTAACTTTCCGTTCGATCATCGAAAGCTGCATCTATGGCTTCCCAACTTTTATAAGTGAATAGCGAATTCTGAAAAATAGGTGGTACCACTGCGCCTTCGTATGCTAATCTATCTTCTCCTAAATGAGAAAGGTCGGTTTCTATTTGATGCTTCTTCATAGTTTTAATCAAAAATGTTATTCACCACATAGGTCGTGTAGTATTTTCAAATAGGTCAAGTAATTGCAGAAGTATTTGAACCACAAAGAGACAAAGGAACACAAAGAAATTAGCAGTTCTATCCTTTGAATTCTTTGTGGTTTATAACTCAATCCTCCACCGTCTCTTTATAGAAACAGCCAATACCAAGTATTGCCAATAAAGGAGCAATCGCCAGATTAATCAATGTCAATAATTGCCAATGCCAATAGTCGCCGACTGCCACACCAAGCACAGAAACCATAAACAGAGCCGTTGGATGCCAAGGTACTAAACTTTCAATCATTGTGCCATAGTCCTCTATAGAGCGACTCAACACTTTACGCGAAATTTTCAGCTTGTCGTATTTGCTTTTGAAGGCTTCGCCGATGATGAAACTGGTTGCAAACTGATTGCCTGTCATGCTATTGGTAATACCTGTTGAAAATAGTGAAGTCAAAATTACCGAACGACGACTTCCAGCAAAACCGAATACTTTTTCAACAATGATTGGAATTGCATTAATGGTGTCAAGCATTCCAATGAAAATGAAGACGAAAAGAGCAATAACAATTGCATCATTCAGGGCGTACAAACCTCCTCGATTGAATAGTTCGCTGATGTTTTCAGGAATAGGAATTTGGGTGACGAACATATCGGTATGAAAGCCTTTGTAAATGGACTGGACAATATTTGCTAGATTGTATTCTTGGAAAATGAACGCTAATAGACAAGCTACCAAAGAAGAGCTTAGCAAAACTGGGATCGTTGGTAATTTTTTAATAGAACCAACCAAGACTACAATGACAGGTAGCAAAAGTAGAACATGAAAATCAAAAAGAATATCAATCCCGCTCAGGGTCATTTCCATTTTACTAAAATCACTCGCCACGGTCTCGATAGGAAAAAGGAAACCTAGAATCGTGTAAATAATTGCCGCGATGATGGCAGAAGGTAAGGTCGTGTAAAGCATAGAGTTAATGTGCTCATACAGATTGACATCAGTGGCAATAGCAGCTATATTGGTGCTATCGGAAAGCGGCGACATTTTATCTCCAAAATATGCTCCGCCAATGATTGCGCCCGCAACGATTCCTAGATTGGCATTGATTACTGTTGCAACGCCTAAGATGACGACCCCAATCGTACCAACCGAACCCCAAGAAGTGCCAGTGGAAAGCGAAAAAAATATTGGAACAACGAAGGCAAGCACATAAATATAATCTGGATTGATGAGTTTGATGCCGTAGTACACAAACATTGGAATCGTACCAGCAACCATCCAACTTCCAATGACGATGCCAATGGCAAAAAGTATCAATATAGTG
The DNA here is from genome assembly GCA_039176995.1 of Bacteroidota bacterium. Taxonomy (GTDB): domain Bacteria; phylum Bacteroidota; class Bacteroidia; order Chitinophagales; family Saprospiraceae; genus JAAUTG01. The sequence continues at coordinate 1,357 of JBCDFY010000136.1, read as the reverse complement.
GGCAATCCTTTGCTCAATTTTTGGACAGCATTCCCAAAGATCGTCTCCCAATCGTAACCTAAATAAGCAAAATAGCTCGCAGTGAGAAAAGAGGCACTAATAAAGACAATTTCTAGCGGAATCACCTTTTGATCAAAAATATAGGGTCGTAGCAACAGTCCATAAAGAATAATGCTTAAAAGGAAAAGAATAGGAATGGATGCTTGTTGAACCGAAACCGTGGTGGGTTTTGTCATGTTTAAACTCATTAGAATTTCCAGAAATGTGCAGCTGCTAAAGCCTCTAGCTGAAAGTCGGGGTAATTGTCCGTGAATTTTTCATATTTCTTAGTCTTAAATTGCTTTGAATTCCACTTTATTTCTACGGCTCTCCCTACATTGAACTGTTCCTCAATGATAAAATCAATCTCTTTTTGATCACTAGTCCGCCAAAATTTAATCTGCTCCATAGAATAGCGTTCTCTAAATCGCAAAAAGAAATAATTCTCTAATAGCGCTCCTTTATCTAGTCGCTCTGAGATGGGCATGAAACGATTCAAAAAGGCATTGCGTAACCCTAAATCATTAAAAAAGCATTTTGGCATCTTTATTAATTCTTTTTGTACATTTCTGTAAAAAGGACGAATCAATTCAATGTGATAGCACTTTTGTAAAATGTAGATGTATTGATCTACCGTTTTTGCATCTATCTGTACGGTTTTTGATAACTCATTTTTGTTAACTAAATTACCGATCTGATCTGCCAATAGTTGCAATAGCAGATAAAATTTCCCTTCCTTTTCCACCCCCGATTCAGCGATATCTCTCCTGACGTAAGCATCCTTCAATTCAGATAACAAGAATCTTTTTTCTTCTTTATTTCCTTCCAATACTACAGCGGGATAGCCACCATAAGTGAGATATTCAAAAAAATATTGTTCTAATATGGGAAACTTCAAAGACTGATAACTAGCTTGTTCTTGAAGTAGCTGAACCTCTTGATTTAATGCCTCCTGATCTTTGAAGGATAAAAACTCCTCAAAAGAAAGTGGATATAAATGGAAGATTCGTTTCCTACCAGCCAATGAGTCTGTAAATTTTCGGTCAATGTAAAATGCGCTACTTCCAGTAGCGATTACTTTCACATTTCCTTCGTATTCGTCGTAAATGAACTTGAGAAAATTAGTAGGATCATCTAAATATTGTATCTCATCCAAAAGCAGGAAAATACGCTGCTTGCTCGCCCCTTCCAGTATTGGTTGAGGTGAATGGGGTATGAATTGAAAAATCCGTTCAGGATGTGCATTGACCGCTTCTAATATGCTAGGATTTTCTAGCGTGAAATAAAAGACTTTTTCATTTTTCCCTCTCAGTTTGGT
>JBCDFY010000135.1:0-20740 GCA_039176995.1 Bacteroidota bacterium | reverse complement strand
TTGACTCATATAGCATAGCTACTCCCTCTACTACCAGACGACTCTCTGGAGGCAATGTGGTGAACAAGTCTTGTATCTCTTTTGGAAACATCACACAAAATAAACATTTTATTGAATCTCAGCTTTTGCTGAATAGTTACCTATTTTTAATTCTTTTCGTCCATTACTTTTTCGATAATTATTGATGAGATTTAAGCTTTCTGTTCTAAATTCCTCCAAATCAATATTGCCACAAGCATTGTCACAGGAATTTTGTGCGTCTAAAAGCGTAGTGAACACAAGAAATGAGCACACAGTAAATATAAAATTTTTCATAAAATCATTATGTTTACAAACCTACTCTTCATTAGATTTTCGGCTTTCTCCTTTAAAATAGAAGTAAATTAAAGATGATGGCATAAAATATAGCAAAATAGGGGTGAAATGTTCTGAACGGTCGCTTTTATGTTCTGAACGGTAATTTTTCCCCTAAAATGCAGGTTGAATAGTGATAATCTAAAAGGTTTACATCCCATTAACAAACCCAAACTTGCCCACCCAAACATTCTTCCCTAATTTCACAGCTTAGCGACAGAAATAGCGAGTTGTACTGACAACTTCCAAAAGCTTTAATCGTTTATTAATACTTAGAGATCGCTTCGCTGTCAGAAGTTAGACCGTTTTACTATCAGAAGCGGGATAGAAGACTTTTTTGACTTAAGGAGCATCTATGTATATTAGATGTGCTATTTCAAACTGTCTCAAACAACTATCAAACAAACTCAAACCACCTGAGTATTATGGGCAAAGGAAATTACCAGTTATTGATTGAAAAACTCGATCAATTTATCAGAAAGTACTACGCAAATCAAATCATTCGAGGCGTGCTTTATACATTGGCATTGGTGCTGGTGTTGTTCTTAGGCATGAATTTCTTGGAGCATTATTTCTATTTTGATACTGCAATGCGTAAAGCTTTATTCTTCTCTTTTGTGGGAGTGAGTGCTTTGGCAGTAGTTGGCTGGATTGGTCTGCCGCTGATGAAGTACTTCCATTTGGGAAGCGTAATTTCGCATGAGCAAGCCGCGCAAATCATCGGCGATCATTTTGGCAATGTGAAAGATAAGCTGCTGAACATCTTGCAATTGCGTAGCCAAGCAGATCAAATGGACAACAATGGTCTGATTCTAGCAGGTATCGACCAGAAATCGGATGATATTCGTTTAGTGCCGTTTCGTAATGCGATTGATTTAGGGCAAAATAGGAAATATTTGCGCTATGTCTTGCCGCCCTTGATGTTGCTAATTGTTATTTTGTTTGCTGCACCAAGTTTGATTAAAGACAGTACGACCCGTCTCATTAATAACGGTAAAAAATACGAGCGTCCTGCACCTTTCCATTTTACAGTGGAAGAAGATGGATTACAAGTTGTTCAGTACCAAGATTTTCCATTGACAGTAAAAGTAGATGGAGAAGTATTGCCTAATGAAGTATTCATCAATGTCGATAATTACCAATATCGCTTGACGAAGGAAGATGCGAATACTTTTACTTATCGCTTTAGCAATGTGCAGAAAGATACCGAGTTCAAATTGTTATCGAGTGGCATTAGTTCAGAGGAATATACTTTGGATGTTTTGAAAAAGCCTAATTTACTAGATTTTGAAGTGAAATTGGATTATCCAAAATATACTCAACAAAAAGATGAAAGCCTAAATAGCGTCGGTGATATTGTCGTACCAATCGGAACGAATATTGATTGGATATTCGACGCTCAAAACGCCGATGCTATTGATATAGATTTTTCTAGTGCAGATGAGATTACACCAACTAAGAGGCTATCCAACGAATCGTTTACTTATAAGAAGAAGGCACTCAAAGGTGAAAGCTACAAGCTTTATATTTCCAATAAAGACTTACCTAATGCAGATTCTGTGAGTTACTCTATTTCCGTGATTGGCGACAAATATCCTGCGATTAGTGTAGAGCGATTCGTGGATAGTACCAATCAGGAATTACTTTATTTCGTAGGGGATGCTTCTGATGACTATGGTTTGTTGAGCTTATCTTTCAATTACCAAATCAAAAACACCAAAGGCGAAGAAAGCGAATTGCAGACTTTCAAATTGAGCAAACCTGCGGGCAAACAAATCGAATACGATCATCAATTTGATCTACAAGAATTGGACTTAAAACCTGGCGATCAAGTCAACTACTATTTTGAGGTATATGACAATGACGGTGTGAATGGTAGCAAATCTGCGCGCACAAATTTGATGCTATTCAGTGTACCAACAGTGGAAGAATACGAAGCAATGGCAGAGGAAAATGACGAAGAAATCAAAGACAATCTGAAAAAGTCTTTGGAAGAGAGTCGCAAGCTGCAAGAGGATATGAAGAAGATGCGCGAGAAGATGTTGCAGAAAAAAGAGTTGGATTGGCAAGATAAGAAGGAACTGGAGAAATTGTTGGAGCGTCAGAAAGAGCTGGAAAAGCAGATGGAACAGGCGAAAGAGGCGTTTGAAGAGAATATGAAAAACCAAGAAGAGTTCAGCGAACAAGATGAGGAGATCATGGAGAAGCAAGAGAAATTGCAAGAAATGTTTGAGGAAGTGATGAGTGAGGAAATGCAAGAGTTGATGAAGCAAATTCAGGAATTGATGGAAGAATTGCAGAAAGATGGTGCACTAGAGATGATGGAAGAAATGGAGATGAATGATGAGCAGATGGAAATGGAATTGGATAGAATGCTTGAATTGTTCAAGCAGCTAGAGATGGAGCAAGAGATGAAAGAGACGATGGAGAAGTTGGAGGAATTGGCGGAGCGGCAGGAAGAATTGAGCGAGGAGACCAAGGAAAATGCGGAGCAGCAAGAGCAAATGAGTGAAGAGCAAAAGCAGTCCGAAGAGCAGCAGCAAGAACAAGCTGAAAAGCAGGAAGAACTGCAAAAGGAGCAAGAGGACATCAATAAAGAGTTCGATAAGCTGCAAGAGAAGATGGAAAAGATGGAAGAAAAGAACGAGGAGCTAGAGAATAAAAAAGACTTGGGCGAGCCACAAGAAGATATGGAGAAAATTGAGCAGCAACTGGAAAATAGCGAGCAACAATTGCAGCAGCAGCAAAACAAAAAAGCAAGTAAATCGCAGCAAAATGCTGCACAGCAAATGCGCCGCGCCGCCCAAAAAATGTCGCAGCAAATGCAGAGTATACAGATGGAGCAAATGCAAGAAGATATGCAGACCTTGCGCCAATTGCTAGAAAATTTGGTGGGCTTATCTTTCGATCAAGAAGATGTGATTGATGATTTGCGCCCGACGGATGTGACGACGCCGCGTTTTGTGGAATTGGTGCAAGAACAATTCAAACTGCAGGACGATTTCCGATTAGTAGAGGATAGTTTGCAAGCCTTGGCTAAGCGCAACTTCCAAATCGAATCCTTTATCACCGAGAAAGTAACGGAAATCAAAACCAACATGAAGCGTTCTATTGAAGATTTGGAAGAACGCCGTAAGCCACAAGCCGCTGAGCATCAGCGTCGCTCCATGAAGAATATCAATGACTTGGCACTGATGCTAAGCGAAACCATGCAGCAAATGCAGCAACAAATGTCCATGCAAATGCCTGGACAGCAAATGTGCACTAATCCTGGCAATAGTCAAGGTAAAAATGGTCAAGTTCCTAAAGATCAAATGTCCAAAGGGCAGCAGCAATTGGGGCAGCAGATGAAGGAGAATATGCAGAAAATGAAGGAAGGACAAGGCGTTGAAAGCAAAGAATTTGCTCAGATGGCGGCGCGTCAAGCAGCATTGCGCAAAGCCTTAAAAGAGAAGCAAAAAGAATTGAGTGAGCGTGGAAAAGGTAGTAAAGAGTTAGAGCAATTGATGGAAGAAATGGATAAAGTGGAGACGGATTTGGTGAATAAGAAATTGACCAATGAGATGATGAAACGCCAAAAAGACATCATGACGCGCCTATTGGAACACGAAAAAGCAGAACGCGAAAAAGAATACGATGAGCAACGCAAAGCGGAACAAGCACAAGCAACAGAGCGTCGCATTCCTCCTTCGCTAGAAGAATATTTGAAGAAACGCGAAGCCGAAGTCAATCCATACCAAACGGTTTCTCCTAATTTGAAGCCTTATTATAAGTCTTTGGTGGAGCAATATATTCAGCAGTTGAAAGAGGAGTAAGATTACGTAGTGATTTGGTTATTTGATAAACTGGCGATTTGGCGATAGTGCTGAATCGCCAGTTTTGTTTTATTAGAAAGACTGATCTGCAACAATTTCCTTATCTTCGCCATTCTTCTACACTAGCTCACCTACGACACATTCACTGGTTTTGAAAATTAAAGGAGATGTACATCAAGCTATTGCTACCACTATTTTTCTTATGCTACTTTACAACTACAAAAGCAGCTTCAATCACGAATAATACTGACAGTGTTCAAATTCTACTGAAACAATTAGCAGATCTGCAAGGTAACTTAGAAATAGTTGCTTACATTCCTGAAACAGAACGCTGGTACTTAACCATGTCGCACGATGAAGTACCAGAAAATTTGCTGGAAGATTTACGCGCTGCGTTTTTATATGATGTAGAAAAATACTGCAAATACTATGCTTGGAAGTACTTATTGGATTGGCGCATATTAGTAAGCAAAGCTGCTAGAGAAACCTTTTGGGGAACGTCTTATTTATCCAATCGAGCGCGAAACTACTTCGGGATTCGAGCGAGTAAAGATTGGTTTTGCGAAGATTTCAATTTTTGTGAAACGGTAATGAAAGATGATCCTGAACCTCGCGCTTTCACCGTTTTTCCAGATTTTAAGTCCTCACTTTGGATGTTCATTCATACCATTTACAGTCCACATTATCTGAATCGTCTCCCCGATGGTGGTTCACAAGTATCGGCGGCAATTGAATTTGAGCGCAAACACCAAATTTGCTACTGGAAACGTACCTCAGAAGCTACTTTTTCAGCTAAACAGTTAGCTGGAACTGCGTACTCTCCCGAAGACATCATCAGAACTTGGACAGGTTATGAATTCAATAATCTTTGCAGAAATTGTGATCGCAAGAGTGACTTGGCTTGGATTGAGAAGATTGATCGAATTGTGGAACGCGCAGGGATTTAAGGCATGTGAAGGTGCAAAGACGCAAAATTTCTTTAACTCGATGTTTGACTCTGCGTTCTCTTCGAACTCTGCGTGACAAACTTTTTTGAATACCCTCTATAAACATCGAAGAGAGAATCACCCCTGCGCAACTCCGCGTTCTCACGATTGCACCACACAACTTTCCACAACTGAAATTCGTTATTCTACTCCATCAAGCGACAGACTATCCATGAATAAAATCATTCTGCTTTTCCTTGTATTTTTCTTCTCTCATCTTGTTTACAGCCAGTCTTATACTACAGCAAAAGCTGCAACGAATAAGCAGCAAAAAAAATACAAAGAAGCGAAAGAAGAAGCCTTTAGAATCAATTATGAAGAGGCACTAAAGATAACGGATAAACTCCTCAAAGACGACCCCACTTTCATTAATGCTTGGATATTAAAAGGACAAATTCTCTTTGATCAAAAAAAATTAGAAGCTGCAAAAAAAGCCTTTCAACATGCTTTACAGCTAGATGCGCAATACTCCAGTATGATTTATTTTATGCTAGGTACAGCAGAAATGAATCTGGAAAATTATGAAGCAGCAGCTAAACAATACGAGGAGTACATCGCACAAAAACCGAGAGATCAAAGGCGGGTAGAACGAGCTAAAAAGTACGTCAAGCAAGCACGCTTCATCGCTAAAATGATGGCTAATCCTGTTCCTTTTGACCCAAAACCTTTGTCCAATGCGATTAATACGCCAACTGGCGAATTCCTTCCTGCCATCACTGCTGACGGAATGATGCTATTATTCACAAGAAGAATTGGACATCAAGAAGACTTCTATTTCTCCAAGTTTGAAGATGGAAAATGGCAAACTGCTCAATCTCTAGCTCAACTCAACACACCCGAGAATGAAGGTGCGTTGACTATTTCTGCGGATGGTAGAACGATAATTTTTGCAGCACTCTACAAACAAAATACAGTAGGTAACTTTGACTTGTATTTATCCGAAATGCGCGATGGTCAGTTAACGCGTCCGATTAATTTAGGCACAAAAATTAATAGTGGTGCAATGGATCGCCAGCCAACGCTTTCTGGTGATGGCAATACGCTTTATTTTGAGAGCAAAAGAGGCGGCGGGCAAGGAGAAAGTGACATTTGGAAAAGTGAACGACAAGCAGATGGCAGCTGGGGACAAGCAGAGAATTTAGGTGAAGTAGTGAATACAAAAGGCATTGATAAATCGCCTTTCATTCATGCAGATGGACGAACACTATACTTCATGTCTAATGCTCATCAAGGCATGGGCGGCTTCGATCTTTTCGTCACGCGCAAACAAACTGATGGCAGTTGGAGTGAACCCGAAAACTTAGGTTACCCGATTAATACCAAAGCTAACCAAGGTGCACTTTTCATCAGTTTGGATGGAAAAACGGCTTACTATACCAGCGATCAAGCTCCACCAGAGTACGGCGGAAGAGAAGATATTTATACCTTTGAATTGCCCGAGAAAATGCGTCCTGACCCCGTTACTTACGTCAAAGCTACGGTGAGAGACGCAATTACCAAACGACGAATCAAAGGAGCAGCAGCAGAATTTGTAGCACTCCGTAAAGCGAGTGTTCACGCTCAAGCAAAAACCGATCATAAAGGCTACTTTCTAACAGTTTTACCAATGGGCGAAAACTACGCACTCAACGTCAGTCATCCTGATTATTTGTTCCATTCCGAAAATTTTGAATTGACAGAAGCGCGCTCTTTGGATAAGCCTTTTGAGCTAGATGTTTTCTTAAATCCAATTCCGAAAACACCAGAAACACTTGTAGAGAACAAACCCATCGTACTTAAAAACATCTTCTTTAAAAGTGGTAAGGCTCAACTTTTGAAAGCATCCTTGATTGAGTTGCAGCGCCTGAAACGTTTACTCGAAGATCATCCAAATTTGCGGATTCAAATTAACGGTCATACGGACAATGTAGGTACGGAAGAAGATAACCTTACCTTGAGTGAAGCGCGCGCCAAAGCAGTACACGATTATCTAATTGAAAATGGTATTTCTAAGGAACGGCTTCAATACAAAGGCTTTGGTGAAAGCCAACCCATTGCCACTAATGAAACCGAGGAGGGTCGCCAAAACAATCGCCGAACAGAATTTATGGTGGTAAAGTAGCTTATAAATGAAATTTTTTTTGCACATTTGACACAGAGAATGATTATCGTAATTATCGCTTTTATGGAGTAATTGCGAAACTATTCATGCAAAATGAAAAAACTTAATTATTTGCCACAGCAGTTGAGATAGTTAGTTTCACATAAGTCATAATAGATTTATCTAGTTTTTGAAGCAAAAATTGGTCTTTAGTGCCCATCACAAAACGATTCTAATTTAGGTAGCTTTAAAAACTTATATGCACTATGTGAAAACATTATGTGAGCTATGTGGTGAATAGCAATGAAAAAACTTTACAAGCAATGACAAACGAAAAGAAACTTTTTTATGGTAGTTGTTTCGCCCTCATTACAACTGCCTTATCTTTCAGCATTAGAGCAGGTATTCTTCCGCAATTGGGAGAAGAATTGAGTCTTTCCGCAGAACAACTCGGGCAAATCAATTCCATGTGGTTCTTCGGCTTTCCGATTTCCATGGTAGTAGGTGGATTGATCTATCATCAGGTTGGCGGTAAAGCCATTATGAATTTTGCTTTTTTCGCACATGCTGTCGGTATTCTGATGACGATTTTTGCTGGAGACTTCTGGACATTGATGATCTCCACTTTCTTGATTGGTTTGGGGAATGGTTGTACAGAAGCAGCTTGTAATCCAATGATCGCAGATACTTATGAAGGCAACAAAATGAGCAAGATGATGAACCGTTTTCATATGTGGTTTCCGGGCGGTATCGTGATTGGTAGTTTGGTTTCCTTCTTTATGACTAAAGCAGGAGCAAGCTGGCAAGCACAGATTTGGTTCATTATGATTCCTACCATTATTTATGCAGTCCTATTTTGGGGAACTTCTTGGCCGAAAGCAAAAGTGGAACAAGCAGGTTCAATTGCCAGCAATTTCAGCTCTATGTTGACGCCGTTATTCATATTTATGATGGTTTGTATGTGGTTCACTGCACAGTCGGAGTTTGGTCCAACACAGTGGGTCGAATTGATTTTGAAAAGTAGCGGAGCGCAACCGATGCTTGTACTGGCGTTGATTACTGGAACGATGGCAGTAGCTCGTTACTTTGGTGGTGATGCAGTGCATAAATTTGACACAACTGGTGTATTGTTAGGATCGGCTGTTTTAGCGTTATTAGGATTATTCCTATTCACGCAATTATCTGGACCAGTTGTTTACGGCGTAGCAATTGTATTTGCACTAGGAGTTGCTTATTTCTGGCCAAATATGATTGGCTTCGTAGCGGAATATATTCCAAAGAGTGGTGCGTTAGGAATGTCTGTGGTGGGCGCAGTAGGCATGCTTTCTTCTTTCTTTATGCAGCCTGTCATTGGTCGCTGGATCGATGGAAACAGGGCAGAAGGAGTAGCGCAAGGACTATCGGACAATGCCTTAGAATTATATACAGGTCAGGAAACGTTGACCACAATGATGATGTTCCCAGGAATATTAATCATCATGTTTGCTATTCTTTTCTTTTGGATGAGAGGAAAATCAAAGAAAGGGGAACTGACCGCAGAAGACCCAGTTATGGCGAGTGCTTAATTTTTGCAACAAAAGATTAAAGAAAGCAGCAATCATTTTGTCTTGGTTGCTGCTTTTTTATTTGAACAAAAAGGAATTTTATTCGCTTTTATACCGAGATCAAACGCAAAAGTTTTAATCTCAAATCTCATCATCTATAATTAAAAAAATGGCATATAATAAATTAAATCAGATAGAAGAATATGTGCTCCTCCATAAAGGAACAGAGCGTCCCTTCACAGGCGAATACGATAACTTTTATAAAACAGGCACGTACATCTGCCGTCGTTGTAATACACCATTGTACAATTCAGCAGATAAATTCAAATCAGGCTGTGGCTGGCCATCTTTTGATGATGAAATCGAAGGTGCAGTGAGAAGAGAAAGCGATGCTGACGGAAGACGCACCGAAATTCTATGCAATCATTGTGGCTCGCATCTTGGGCACGTTTTTATCGGGGAGCGACTGACTCAGAAAAACACACGTCATTGTGTTAATTCTATTTCGATGAAATTCATTCCAGCAGGGGAGGAGTTGCCAGAGGTATTGGAGGCTTAGTGATTCACGCAGAGATCTATTTAGGATTTGCATAGACTTGATATCTATCTAAATCCTAAATAAATCTTAAGTTGGGATGCTATCCCAGTTATCAGTATTATTTTTTACTCATACTCTTCCCACTCCAATTGTGCTGTTTCCCAAACTTCCATAGCTGCTTCGACTTCTGTTTTGAGTGTAGCGTGTTTTTTCATGACCTCTTCCATATCGGAACGCGTGTAAAAATCTTCTTTTGCCATTTCTGCTTCTAGTTTCGCTACTTTTTCTTCCAATTTCTCCACCTTTTTCTCCGCCTGACTGACAGCGCGCATTAGTTGTTTGCGCTCTTCGCGAGTGAGTGTTTTTTTAGGTAGATTTGTGTTACTACCAGTTTTGCTTGTACCTTTTTGAAGTTCAACGGCACGCATATCATCTAAGGCGCGTTTTTCTAGAAAATAATTGATGTCGCCAAGATAGCTGTGCAGTTGTTGATCTCTAAATTCCAATGTTCGATCAGTGAGTCCTGCTAAGAAATCGCGGTCGTGAGAAACGACGATGAGCGTACCGTCGTATTCCAAGAGTGCTTGTTTGAGCACTTCTTTGGAAAGCATATCCAAGTGGTTGGTCGGCTCATCAAGTACGAGTAAATTAAATGGATTCAACAATAAGCAAGCTAAGGCTAAACGCGCGCGTTCTCCTCCTGAAAGAACAGATACTTTTTTGTCTACATCTTCACCGCTAAACATAAAAGCTCCTAAGATATTACGCAATTTAGTACGCATTTCTGGTGGAGAATACTGCTCCATGGTTTCTAGCAGAGTTAGTTTAGAGTGTAACGTATCTGATTGATTTTGAGCATAATAGCCTACTTCTACATTGTGCCCAAGCGTCACATTTCCATCTGTTGTGGTTAGGTTTTGAACGATGATTTTAGCAAGAGTAGATTTGCCTTGTCCATTTTGACCCACAAAGGATAATCGCTCCCCACGTTCTGCTTTGAAGCTCACACCATTCAGCACCATTAAGTTGCCATATTGCTTCACAACCTCTTTGCCTTCCACAACAATTTGCCCAGAACGCGGCGCAGCAGGAAAGCGGATATTCATGGTTGCTACATCAAAATCTGCGACTTCTACGCGCTCCATTTTATCCAATTGCTTTTTCATGGATTGCGCCATTTTGGTTTTGGTGGCTTTCGCCATAAAGCGATTGATGGTGCGTTCTCTTTGCGCGATTACTTTTTGCTGATTGGAGTAAGTGGCTTGCATTTTCTCGTGTCGCTCTTGCTTGAGTTCGACATATTTGCTGTAGGCGGCTTTATAATCGTAAAGTTTGCCTAACTCAATTTCTACGGTTCTCTTGGTCGTATTATCTAGAAATTCTTTGTCGTGAGAAATGGTGATTACTGCTCCAGGATAAGTTTGTAGAAATTTTTCCAGCCAAATAATAGACTCAATATCTAAATGGTTGGTCGGCTCATCCAGTAGCAAATAATCAGGTTGTTGGAGGAGCATTTTGGCGAGCTCGATTCGCATTTGCCAGCCGCCGCTGAATTCATCTGTCAGACGCGAAAAGTCTTTTTGTTTGAAGCCCAGACCTTTCAATACTTTTTCCGCTGCGGCTTCCATTGCTTCTCCACCCAATAACTGAAAACGATCGTTCAAATCCGCAAAATCATTCAACAATTTGGCATAAGAATCGCTTTCGTAATCCGTTCGATTAGCAATTTCATCGTTCATTTCCTCAATCCGCTGCTCCATTTGCTTCATATCATCGAACGCAGTCAGGGTTTCCTGCATTACTGTTTTCCCCTTGGGTAAATTCATTTCTTGGTGCAAAAAACCTAAGGTACTTCCCCCTGAACGAGCAACATTACCTGCTTGAGGCGAAATATCACCCGCTATAATTTTGAGCATGGTGGATTTACCTGCACCATTTCGACCTACGAGTCCAACTTTGTCTCGCTCTTGAATGACCAAATTGACATTGTTAAGTAGAATTCTATCGCCGTATTGTATATAGATATTAGATGCGGTAATCATAGGAAATCAAGTATCGAACAAGGAAGTTTGAGTGATGAATAATTGCGCGCAAAGCTAGTAAAAAGAGAGGAAGAATTGAGGTATCAAACAGCCTTTTGCAAGGTGAATCCAAAAGTAGAACCCAACTGCTGCGTACTTCTCACATTTATAGTTTGGTCATGTCCTTCGATGATGTGTTTTACAATGGAAAGTCCCAATCCTGAACCTCCTCTTTCTCTGGAGCGACTTTTATCCACGCGATAGAAACGATCAAAAACGTGAGGAAGGTGCTCTTTTTCGATACCAATGCCATCATCAGAAACTTCCACTAAAATATTTTGATCCATATCGTAGAAGCTGACTTTGGTTTGTCCGCCTTCTTTGCCGTATTTGATGGAATTGCTAATGAGATTGGTGAGTACTTGGCGAATTAATTCTTCGTCGGCAGTGACTTGATAAGGAGTGGCAGCACCTTCTTTTAGAATCAAATCAATATCGTGCTGTTGTGCTTTGAGTTCTAGATCCTCGAAGACATCTCTTGCTAGTTTACGAATGTCAAAATTGCGAATATCCAGCATCAAGTCGCCTGCTTCTAGCTTTGCAATGGCTTCTAGGTCTTGAACAATAGTATTTAGACGATCAGTACTCTTAGAAGCCTTTTTTAAGTAGCGCAATAAGCGATCAGGTTCTTTCCATGCACCTTCTAGCAGCGTATCCAAATAACTTTGAATGACAAAAATAGGCGTCTTCAATTCATGTGAAATATCTCCCACAAAGTGTCGCCGATACTCTGCCCATTCCTTGTACTTTTCCAACTCGACTTCTTGCTGTCGTGCCCATTCTTCCACTTCTTTTTCTACTTCTTCAAAGACATTCGCATCTGAATCTACAATGTCTTTTTTTTCTTGCGCTAATAATTTGCGTTGATGAATGGTTTTGTAGACCAATTTAATTCTTCGATAAATATATTTTTTGAGAGCAAAAAGGACTATGGTGTAAGTAGATAGAAAGAAAACTGCTATAGAAATGAGGTAAGAAAGCCAGCGGACGTCTTTATTCAAAGTCGGGAACAGCATTAGAGGCATAAAAATGGCTGCTGCTATTATAGTAATCCAAAATGCAGAAAACAGCGCAATTTGTCTTGGTGTGTAATTTTTTTGAATTTGGAGCGGGTTAAAATTCAAATTTATACCCGATTCCTTTGATGGTTTTAATGCACTCATCGCCAATCTTTTCTCTGAGTTTTCTAATGTGAACATCAATTGTTCTATTGCCTACGATAACATCCGTTCCCCAGACTTTATTGAATATTTCATCACGCGAAAAAACCTTGCCAGGCTTGGAGACTAGCAAACTAAGCAATTCAAACTCTTTTTTCGCCAATTCAATTTCTTTGTCTTCTTTTTTCACTGAAATCCTTTCTTTATCAATAATCAGATTTCCTAATGTGATGACGGTTTCCTCCATAGCTGATTCGGACTGTCTGGAGCGACGCAGCAATGCTTTAATTCTACTAATTAAAACCCTTGGGCGAATGGGTTTGGTGATGTAATCATCGCCTCCTACATCCAGCGCAGCAATTTGTGAATAGTCCTCCTCGCGAGCAGTCAAAAAAGCGATCAATGTTTGATTAAATTTTTTGTTCTGACGCAGATAGCGACAAACCTCCACGCCATCCATTTCTGGCATCATAATGTCGAGTATGACTAGGTTGGGTGCTAATTTTTCTGCCAGTTCAATTCCTTCTTCGCCGTTAGCAGCAGTAGTGACTTCGAAGCCTTCTTTTTCCAAATTGAATTGTAAAATTTCTAGAATATCTGGCTCATCGTCAACGATCAGAATTTTGATCTTGCTCATTATTAGTATTGTTGGACTATGAATAAAAAGCACTAAATTTTACGATCAAGGAGATCATAAAAACACATAAAGTTATGTAAACCGCCGCAAATAAAGTAAAATTTGTGTTCAATAGATAAAAGATGGGACTTCATCTAAAGATATTTTATTTGTATTTGATTTTTTTCAATTTGAGTTGGCTTACTGAGAAGCAGTTGAGGTGCGTGTACTAAATTGCACAAATCTTAAATTTGTTAGAATAGTGCTTTATCTAAAAGTGCGTAATTTGGATTTGGATGGACTCGACGTCCATCCAAATCCATCAGGGTTTACAAGGGTGAAAAAATGGCTATTTAGCCTTTTTTTCACCCTTGTAAACCCTGATCAAATCAATCAGGTTCGACGCCCGATTGATTTGAAAAAAGCAAAGAGATAAGTGCATGATCTTATTTATTTTTCAGTAAAAGTGCAATTTAGGACACACACGCGGTTGAGTCGTGATAAACCTATACCCGAAATTCTTGCTATTTTTGATGAAAAATTAAAACTATGATAAAATTCGCATTCCGTTTATTGATTGTTTTGGTCGTTGGAATACTGGCTTATAATTTCTTTTTTGGTACGACAGAAGAAAAGGAAAGTGGTCAGAAAATTGTTCGGGAATTGAAGGACGTTGGAGTAGCGGTGAAAGATTTGTTGGCTTCGGAAAAGGAAAAACTGGACGAAGGAAAATACGACAACACATTGGATAAAATCGGTGGGCTTTTTGAAAAAGTGAAAAATGGCGTAGAAAAAATTAGTCCTGATGCGATGGATCGTCTAAATAGGCTAGAGCGTAGACGCAAAGATTTGGCGGTAGAAGTAGAAGAAAAAGAGCAGAATAACTTGCTGACAGACGAAGAAAAAGAGAAGCTCAATAGTGAGATGAAGGAACTGTTGAGAGATACGGAGCGATTGCTAAATGAAATTAGCGAAGGTAGAGAGTAAGAGCATGTCTAAATTTTATCGTTCTGATAGCCAATATCTTATGAACCTGCCGTTGAAATAATTAATTCATTTCCCGATAGCTATCGGGAGCTAAACTCATAAATTCTTTCTTAGGCAGATGTATCCGCCTCAGGCGTGAACCACAACCTATTGACCATCAGTTAATAAATTTTTAGACAAGCTCTAACTATCAAATGAAAAAGCTCAATTTCTAGCAGATTGAGCCTTTTTTATTAGAATTATTTTGCAAGAACGATCTCATACCCCCAACTTACTGTCGCTACTTTTTCCAAAATCTTTACGACTGAGCAGTACTTTTCCATAGATAAATCTACGGCTTGCTTCACTTTTTCTTCCTTCAAATCGCCGTGTAATTTATAATGCACATGAATTTTGGTGAATAAAGAAGGTATCGCGCCTTCTTCGCGCTCGGCATCTATCTCAATTTCGAGGTCATCCAAAGGCTGGCGTTGTTTTTTCAAAATGCTAATGACATCTATGGAACTACAACCTCCTAAAGCTGCAATCACAGCTTGCATTGGACGCATACTTTGGTTTGTACCGCCTACTGTGGGAGAGCCATCTAAGCGCAAGGTATTTCCAGTATCATTGGTTGCTTCCATATGGAAAGCGTCGTCTATTCTTTTTAGTGTGATTTTCATTGTTTGAGTTTATTTGATAATTTGCCGTTCGATTATCTTTAGAAAGCACTGTCGTTTGAAGCCATTTGGAGTTTAAGTGTTGCATGGTTTGTGATAATCCGTTAATCTTCCAACAAATCTGGTCTTCGCTCCTTCGTACGTTGCAAAGATTGCTCGTATCTCCACTCTTCAATCGCACCATCGTTACCAGAAAGCAGGATGTTGGGTACTTGCCAACCGTTGTAATTAGAAGGACGCGTGTAAACTGGAGGGGCTAGCAGATCATCTTGAAAAGAATCAAAAAGTGCGGAGGTTTCGTCGTTCAAGACGCCTGGAAGCAGTCGACCAATGCTATCGACCAAAACTGCTGCGGGTAGTTCACCACCCGAAAGTACATAATCTCCTATGGAGATATCTAAGGTGACATAATGTTCACGAATGCGCTCGTCCAGACCCTTGTAATGTCCGCAAATAATCATCAAATTGCCCCTGAGCGATAGTTGATTAGCAGTAGATTGATTGTAGCGTTCACCATCGGGTGTCATGTAGATAATCTCATCGTAAGTGCGTTCTGCTTGCAATTGCTCAATACAATTTGCCATTGGTTCGACCATCATTACCATTCCTGCGCCACCTCCATATTGGTAGTCGTCCACTTGCTGGTGTTTTCCCAAGCCAAAGTCGCGTAAATTGTGAATTTGTACTTCCAGCAAGCCTTTTTGCTGCGCACGTTTCATAATGGAATGCTGTAAAGGACTTTCTAATAATATAGGTTGAACACTGATGATGTCTATTCGCATGAAATTTATTATGCTTTAATTTCGGGCTACGCAAAGATAAGAAATGATCATATGCTGATGGACATTAAGGTAATACTCGTTCAATAAAATCTCAAGCTCTTTTCATCTCTTTACTACTATCTCCCATTCTGATCTTGTCTTTATTATAATTTTTCAATTCCAGCACATTACCCGGCAGATAAAATCCAGCATCATCCAGTGTAGAAAGCACTCGATTAATCGCCTGCGTTTTCAAAGTTAAACCAGAATATTTCTTATCAAACGTATCCAACCAATATTGAACTTTCAAGTCTAAAGTGCTCGTATTAAGATCGCTGATGAAGACGTTTGGTTTTTTAGTTTCTCGCAAAATGCCATCTATTTGGTCTAACTCCTTCAAAATTAGCTCCATCGCATGATTTACATTCGAGCCATAATCCAAACCTACGACAAATTCTTGGCGTAAAAAACCATCAATTGTGTAATTGACTACTGGATTCTTGATGACATTGGCGTTGGGAATGTATACATCTTTTCCATCAAAGGTTTTGATCTGGGTATTTCTGATGTTGAGCGTAACGACCACGCCTTGCACATCATCCAATTCGACGGTATCTCCCACCCGAAATGGACGATTAAACGCTAAAATTATCCCTGCGAGAAAGTTTTCTCCAATATCCTTGAAGGCAAAACCAATCACGACTGCACTAAAACTAGCCCCTGCAAAAATACCTGCAGCAATGTCCCCAAGTCCCAGAATTTTCAATACGATCATTAGTGCAATGACAACGCCTAAAGTCTTTACTATTCTACCCAAAAACTTTGCCAGCAGAGGATCATCCATTCTGCTACTTAATCTCTTGGTCACAAAACTCTTTCCTTGATTCGCTAGGAAAAATAAGATAGAAAATACCAAAGTGGCAATGAGGATTTTGGGCAGCAGCGCAACAATGCTGTCATAGTAAGTTTGTAGGTTGCTCCAAATATCATTTATGAACTGTTCCATGATTTCTCTTTGAAAAATTAGTATGTTTTATTCTTTTAGTACCAGTAAAAAAATACTGATTATAACGGATTGCTGTGATTAATAAATTACAACATGGAATCTCATAAGTACTGAAGTTCACTACACTTCGCTGCTAATGTAGTGAAGGGAACTTCAGCAGAGAGAGGAATCGGCGGTGAAACCGCCGATTCCTCTCCCCAAAAGAATTTTCGCCCGTACGGGTACACAAGACACCTTATGTTGCTTATTTTTAGTGTTTTTTCGTTTCACAGCAAAACGTTGCAATTAGAAAAAATAAAATCGGCATTCACAGAGTCGTAACTCAAAAATCTTCAAAGGTGGGGTTTTGGTTGCGCCAAAGGTTTACAAAGGGTGAAAAGCGTCAAAAATCAGAATTTTTTGATGCTTTTACCCTTTAAAATTCCCGAAGCAAAAAGATTTTCTACTTGGAAAAAACTTTCTACGCGTTTTGAAAACGAAACCTATCCTTAAATGTCGATCTAATTTTTGAACATCATTTGTAATTAATGATGGAAGGATTACAAGCCTACTTTTGTTCAGAACTAATTTTCTATTATCTTGTCTGTTGACTAAAACAAACAAAACGATGAAACAAAATCTCCCATTACTTTTACTATTTTCTCTGTCTCTTCTTCTTTCTTGCCAGGAAAAAAAAGCCAAAGAATTAGAAGCTACAAAACCCGAAATCATCACTCTAGAGCCCGAACGCGCTGCAACACTCGCTCAAAAAATCCGCAAAGAAGTTGCTGCAGAACTTGCCGACGGCTTAGAACTCTCCCTTTGGGCTTCTGATACTTTGGTCCATGACCCCGTCTCGATCAGTATTGCGCCTGATGGGCGTATTTTTTATACCAGTGCACATCGACAAACCCATTCAGAATTTGATATTCGTGGCCATCGCGATTGGATGACCGCCTCCATTTCTTTTCAAAGCATTGAAGATCGTAGAAAATTTCTTCGGGAAACCTTTACAGATGATAGCGAAGCCTCTCAAAAATACTTGGAAGACCTCAATGAAGACGGTGTATTAAATTGGAAAGACCTCACCGTAGAGAAAGAAGAAATTTGGTTCGTAGAAGATGCTTCAGGCGATGGCGTCGCTGATCGAACGCAGTTGTTTTTGAGGGATTTTGATGAAGAAATATCCGATTTGGCAAATGGTGTTGAGTTTCACGATGGGGATGTCTATGTTACTTGTGCGCCCGATCTTTGGAAAGCTACCGATACCGACAATGATGGCGTTTCGGATGAAGTGATGTCTTTGGCTAGAGGTTTTGCCATTCATATCGGCTTTGGTGCGCATGGACTTTCTGGACCGAAATTCGGACCTGATGGACGCATTTGGTGGGGCATTGGCGATATTGGCGCGAATGTGACAGATCAAGACGGCAAGCAATGGAAATATCCCAATCAAGGCGTCATTGCACGCTGCGAACCTGACGGCAGTAATTTTGAAATCTATTCGGCTGGTCTACGCAATACGCACGAATTTACTTTCGATAAATACGGCAATCTCATTACTGAAGATAACGACGGCGATCACCAAGGAGAGCGTGAACGCTTGGTTTATTTGATTAATGGTTCAGACTGTGGCTGGCGCATCAATTGGCAATTTGGAAAATACACCGATCCTGATAACAATGACTACAAAGTTTGGATGGACGAAGGTTTGCATATTCCTCGCTGGGAGGAACAAGCTGCTTATATCTTACCTCCAATCATCAATTATGTGAATGGTCCAACTGGTTTTGTCTATAATCCTGGCACGGCATTAGGTGAAGAATGGAACGATCATTTTTTCGTCGCAGAATTTCGCGGAACGCCTGCCAATTCTCCAATTCATGCCTTTACTTTGAAACCCGATGGCGCAGGTTTTGCACTCGATCAAACACAAATCATTGCCAAAGGAATGCTACCAACTGGACTAGATTTTGGAGCAGACGGCGCGCTCTATTTTGGCGATTGGATAGAAGGTTGGAATCCTCAGCAGAATGGAAGAATTTGGAAATTAGATGTGGAAGAAGGCAAAAACTCTGAGATTCGACAGCAAACGAAGCAATTGATTCAAGCTGATTTTGCAGCCAAAGAGATTGCTGAATTGAGTGATTTATTAGCACATCAAGATATGCGTGTGCGGCAAAAAGCGCAGTTTGAATTGGTCAAAAGAGGAGAGGAAGGTTATGAGGCATTATTTAATACTGCTATGAAAAGCGATAATCAATTGGCGCGTATTCATGGTATTTGGGGAATTGGGCAATTGAGTCAGCGAGATGAAAAATATGCTTGGAGCTTATCCCGATTTGTTAGAGACGAAGATCCTGAAATCATTGCTCAAGCAGTAAGGATCATGGGAGATATAAGAGATAAATCTGCGGCTAAATTACTTCGAAGTCTAAATTTGAACTTAATTGCCCATGAGTCTCCTCGTGTTCGTTTAATGGTGACGGAAGCATTAGGAAGACTAGGCGAAGGTATGCCTCAAATCATGCAAATGATAATAGATAATGATGATGATGATATGTGGTTGCGTCACGCAGGTATGATTGCATTGTCAAGAGTTGGTAGTGGAGCTAGGTTAGCTGCTCTAAAAAACCACGATTCCCGCGCCTTACGTATGGCTGCCGTAGTTGCCTTGCGCAGAATGCAAAGTCTTGAAATTGCTGCTTTTCTGCAAGACCCAGATGAACTAATTGTAACGGAAGCCGCAAGAGGCATCAATGATGATTTCTCAATTGAAGGTGCATTTCCAGCCTTGGCAAATTTATTGAATAATCCAAGATTCACGAACGAAGCCTTGTTGCGTCGTGCCATCAATGTAAATTTGCGAATGGGCAAGGAAGAAAACATGAATAATTTGCTCAATTTCATCCAGCGACCCAGTGCGCCACCAGATATGAAAGCAGAAGCATTAGCAGCCTTGAGTACTTGGGCAAAACCTTCGGTGCTAGATCGCGTGGATGGTCGTTATCGTGGCGAAGTCACCAGAGAAGCTGCACCTGTGAAAGCTGCTCTACAGACAATGATTGAACCACTGCTCAAAAGTAATCAAAGTGCTATGCAAATTGCAGCTACTAAAGCTGCTGCCAAGTTTGAGTTGACTAATACTGCTCCTACCTTATTTGCATTAGTCAAAAATGCAAAAACAGAAGTCAAACAAGCAGCCTTGCAAGCCTTAACGGATTTAAAATCGGAACAACTAAATGATGCATTGGAAGTTGCACTGAGTGACAAAGATAGCGAGGTGCGTGCTTTAGCTTTAGAAATTGTGCCTGAATCGGGTTTAGAAGAAGAAAAATCGGTCGCCCTTTTTGAAAAAATCTTAGATAATGGAACGGTCAAAGAGCAACAATCTGCACTGACTGCACTAGGTACTTTGAAAGGAGAAAGTGCAACTACACTTCTAGGAGTGATGCTGACTAAATTACGACGCAATGCGATTCCTCTTGCCATTCACTTAGATTTAATCGAAGCCATTGAAAATCAAGGAAATACAGATTTATTAGAACAACTAAAACTTTATCAAACAAGTAAGCCAAAAGATAATCCAATTGCAGCTTATCAAGAAGCACTAGCAGGCGGAACTGCTTGGAAAGGACGTGATATTTTCTATCGCAACGAGGCTGCACAATGCGTTCGCTGTCACGCCGTTTTTGAACATGGCGGCAATGCCGGTCCAGGTTTGGCAGGCGTTGGCGATCGCTTATCAAATGAAAAAATATTGGAGTCGTTGGTTGCGCCAAGTGCGACTTATGCTTTGGGATACGAAGTCGTCATTTTGGAAATGAAAGATGGCGAAAGTCTTTCGGGTATTGTGCAAAAAGAAGATGATGCAACGCTTACTATTGGTGTTGGGCAAAATGAGACCCAAAATATCAGCAAAACAAACATCACCAATCGCCAAAGTGTGCCATCGAGTATGCCGAATATGAGTACGCTTTTGAGTAAGCACGAGATTCGAGATGTGGTGGCATTTTTGGGGAGTTTGAAGGAGGAATCGTAGTTGAAGTTGTGGGGGCGGGGGGTAAAATCGGGCCAAAAAAGAAAAAGA
The DNA here is from genome assembly GCA_039176995.1 of Bacteroidota bacterium. GTDB lineage: Bacteria > Bacteroidota > Bacteroidia > Chitinophagales > Saprospiraceae > JAAUTG01. The sequence goes on along the minus strand of JBCDFY010000135.1, from coordinate 84 downwards.
GAAGAGTAGGAATATTAAAAAATAAAGGATTAATAATAAAAATAAATAAATAAACAGATAAAATAAAAGAATGAAAAAAAAATA
>JBCDFY010000134.1:0-20799 GCA_039176995.1 Bacteroidota bacterium | reverse complement strand
GGGAATTTTTAAGTACATGTTGAATGGTAAAATTGTTCAGTTCTGAACCCGATGCTAGAACGACTAAACCACTCCGATCATATTTGAATTTCTCCTTGTAGCGTTTATTGGGTCGAAGGTACATTTTTTCGTCCCAATAGTGGATAATGATTCCGAAGCGACTTAAAATCTGATTACCAAGAATACCGTTGCGATCATTGATGATAGCTTTAGTACTAATACTATCCGATTCTTGAAAGCTGGTGACCACATTTCCCAACTCAAATTCTGAAAATTCAAGCGAGCGTACGCGCCCTCGGTAGCCAGAAAGAAATCCACCTAGCCCTCTTCCCACATTACCTGGAACCGCATTGACAGGAACAGTTAGACTGCTGTCTGTGTCTGTGTAAATTAGGAGGGGTAGACCCGCTCCAGTATCTACTAGGAGCTTGATTTGTTGGCTCGAATCCCCGATCATATTCATGTCTGCATATAAATAAGGTTTATTCTTGAAAATTTCTATATCAAAACTTTCGTATCGCTTTTGCTTTTTTCCAAAGTGCTTAGGCTTAATGAAAGTGACTTTTTCATTCAAATAATCAAGCTCAACAACAAACCGCCTAAAAAAATTTGCACCCAAAATGCCATGAATTTGTACGCCTGCCAGTTCTTCAAATCTGAAATAGTCCTCTTCCAGAACTAAGATAGATTCTCTTGGAGAATAAAGTTTATCTACTTTGATATTCACGTCTTGTATCAAATAGGCGTATAGTTCTGTCTTCATGTCTGCACCCATGATTGTAAATTTCCGAGTGTAGCGCATTCCCAATAAGTTAGCAATGTCCATCTTAGTGAGTATGGTGTGTTCCGCACCTGTATCGAAAATAAAATTTAAAGGAAAAGCAGAATCGTTTAGATAGACTTTTACGATAATGAGATTGTTAATGTATTGAAAAGGTAATTCTACTTTCTTCCAACCTTCCCAATAAATAGATTGGTTTCGATTCAAAGAACTCAAACCAAAAGGATGTTCTGGCGCATCCGTAGAAATCCTTTGCCCAAAACTCGCGCTAAACGTCAGCGTCAGCAACAGTAATATGTGAACGAAAGATTTCATAGCGTATTTGGTTAGTGTTTTTTCAGGACTAGCAATTAGAATATCATCGTCTGATACAATTATTCTTATTTTCCCTTCTCCTCACACAACCACCTTTTAATAACGTAAAAGCTATACTGAATGCTGTATCACCAATTGGGGAAAGATTTGCTTGTGCAAAAGAGGAGAGGTAGAATTGCTCATTATTTCTAGCAACAATTCACTTGCTTTGCTACCTACTTCGTAACCTGAATGTCTCACGTAGGTTACCTTTGGAAAAAAGAAATTGGGAATATAACCTTCGCTGATGCAAATGACCGCAACGTCTTCTGGAATTTTTAGGTTAAGTTGCGCCATCACCTGATAGATGCCAATCAGCAACTCATCCGACATGGCAAAACAGCAGTAGGACGATTTTCACCTGCCATTACAAGGGTCAATTCATTCATAATCGTATTGACATTATGTGTATTTAGCACCCAATCTGCTCTTACTGTCAGGTCATATTTTTGCATTGCATCCAAAAAACCCTGATGACGCTCTTTGGAGATGTAAAGATTTTCATAGCCAAACATCCCACAAATTTTACGATGTCCCTTTTTGATGAGTAATTCTACCGCTTGATAAGCTACTTTACGATCGTCAATAGTTAGCGTAGAAAGAAAATTGCTAGGCAAAATCCGATCAAAAAGTACAATAGGTAGGTCAAAGTTAGTGAGGGCTTTGATATGTTCTAAATCAGTAGTTTCCTTACTTAGGGAGAGCAGAATGCCGTCCACAGAAAACTGCATACACAACTCTAGATTTTCTTTCTCCAACTCTAAAGAATTTTGAGAATGCAGAACAATCAAACTGAAACCTTTGCTTTTCACTACTTCTTCCACTGCTCGGATTACTTGTGGAAAGAAGAACATTGTAATCTCTGGTAAGATCAGAGCAATGAGACCACTGTGCTGCCTTCTGAAATTCACTGCGAAATGGTTAGGTTTGTAGCCTAATTCCTCTGCTAAAGTTCGTACTTTTAGCTTAGTTGCTTCGCTGATGTCTGGATGATCGGCAAGTGAGCGCGATACCGTAGAAGGCGCGATTTTCAGCATTTTTGCAATGTCCTTTATCGTTACTCTTTTCATTTGTTGAAAATCAAATTCACAGAAGAGAAATTTCAGTTTTCATACTATTACTCTCTCTTAAAGAGGAAAAACCTAAAATTAACAAAAGTTTTACACAACAACCGTTTGTGCAAACGGTTGCGGAAGAACTTTGGTTGCTTTAGGACAGCTCTATGTTTTTAATTCAGAAAAAAATTTCCTTTTTTTGCATATTATCAAATTAAAATGGGTATTTGAAAACTTGAGCAAATGATGTGTGATTTTTGAAGATCGTATGTAGTCATATCAAAATTTAGTGAAATTTTGCTATTTGCTGCTCCAGTAGAAGCTTAATAATCAAATACTCTTTAATTCAAGTAACATATAATACGTAAAACGTCTTTCAGGTCAATCGTTCAAGATAGACGAAAATAATCTATAAACATTCATAAAACATTAGATCGCATACCATTAAGCGAAAGGAAGGGTTATGCGAGTTAATACTAATTTTCCTAATTAAAATTAAATAGTGTATGAAACTTAAATTTGACTTTTGGTCAAGATGTAGTACTGTGCTACTATTACTGCTCACTACAGTAGGATTTGCAATGGCACAGCGCACCATTTCTGGGGTAATCACTGATGCTGAATCAGGAGAGCCACTCATTGGTGCCAACATTTTGGTCGTGGGAACCAGTATAGGCACCATCACCGACTTCGATGGTAACTATCAGTTGGAGCTGCCCGCTGAGGCAACTGCTATTCGTATCTCTTACACTGGTTATGCAGAGCAAGATGTAGATGTTGCTAACGGAACGACTTTCAATATTGAAATGTCGGAGGGAACGGCTTTAGATGAAGTCGTTGTAGTAGGTTACGGTACAGTGAAAAGAAGAGATGTGACGGGTTCTGTAGCTTCTTTGAAAGAAGAGGACTTTAATCAGGGAGTTGTGATTTCTTCCGACCAATTACTTCAAGGTCGAGTAGCTGGAGTAAATATTGTGAACAACAGTGGTCAGCCAGGTGGTGCAGCAACTGTGAAGATTCGTGGAAACAACTCGATTCGTTCTGGTGCAGATCCACTTTACGTAGTAGATGGTGTTCCTTTGGATGGACGTACCGCAAAGGCAAGTTTTGGCGACTTTGGGAATATTGAAAATTCTAATCCATTGAATTTCTTGAATCCATCTGATATTGCTTCTATTGAAGTACTGAAAGATGCTTCTTCTGCTGCGATCTATGGGGCAAGGGCCGCAAATGGTGTAATCTTGATTACAACAAAGAGAGCATTGCCAGGGAAATTAGATGTCAACCTGAATGCAAGCGTTGGTACAAGTTCCATACTTAAAAAGTATGACGTGCTTACAGGTGATGAATACAGAAGTGCACTTAGTCAATACGGACTTTCAGGCGATGGTGGTTCTTCTGTAGACGCCTTTGATGAAATACTTAGAAATGGAACAGCACAAAATTACAATTTGTCAGTAGGTACAGGAAGCGACAATGCTAGAGTTCGATTTTCAGTAGGTTATCAAGATGTACAGGGAATTGTTAAGGAGAGTGGTTTGCAAAGATATAATGCAACCTTAAACGCTCAATACAAAATGTTGGATGATAGAATTGGTTTCGATGTATTCGTTGTATCTTCTCAAACAGATGAGGAGATTGCTCCTGTTACTACTGATGCAGGTTTTACGGGTAACTTAGTAGGGCAAGCATTACAATGGAATCCAACAGTTCCTTTAATGACTAATGGGGAATTCACAACTGCACTGAATAATCCTTTGGTTGGAAATACAACAATCAATCCGCTTCAGTTCTTATCAGAATATGATGAGAGAGCAAGTACTACCAACATATTGGGAAGTATTTCACCTTACTGGAACATCACTAGCAATCTACAGTATCGTTATCGTCTAGCTGTAAATTACGGAGTTGGAACCACTAGAGGGCGTATTGGTCAGAACGTGAACATAGAGGGAATCAATCCATTTGAAGTAGCAGCAGGCGATCAAAGATTTGGTTTGGCGGGAAGGTTCAATAATCGTTTAGTCACCACTCTACACACGCACACTTTAAACTTTACGCCTAATGTTGGCAATGCGTTAGATTTGAATCTTTTGGCTGGATATGAATATCAGCGATTCGATTTCAGCGGTAGCGGACTTTCTGCTAGAGGCTTTGATAAAGTAGAAGATGGTTTTGACTTTGGAAATAGCTTATCGAACTCTTTTAATGGAGCAAGAAATGTATTTTCTTTTGCTGATCCTCTCGTGGAACTACAATCTTACTTTGCAAGAGCAATTGTTGGGCTTGGAGAAAATTTCACGATAACAGGTACGGTTAGAGCAGATGGTTCTAGTAAATTTGGAGAAAACAATAAGTACGGAATTTTTCCATCCTTTGCAGCAGCGTACAATTTAGCTGGCTTAGATGGAATAAAAGGAGGCTTCTTTGATGACCTACGCGTGAGAGCAGGTTGGGGGCTTACTGGAAATCAAGAGTTTCCTGCTGGTTCTTCTATTGACAGAGTTGGTTTGAGAGCAAACGGCGGGCAAAATGTTGAAAATGCAGGTAACCCAGATTTGCGTTGGGAGCAGTCATCTACTTTGAACGTGGGCGTGGATTTCGCTTTCTTTGACTACAAAGTATCTGGTACAGTTGAATATTACAACAGAACAACAACCGACCTACTGCTAGATCCATTCATCCAAGAGCCAGGACCTCCAGTTAGAGCTTGGAGAAATATAGAAGGAGAATTGGTAAATACAGGAGTTGAAGTTGCATTGAATGTATTCTTAGTAGAGAATAGTAATTTTACGTTCAATATTGGTGGTAACGTTGCCTTCCTACAAAATGAATTTAGAGACTATTTTGGTCCAGATATTCTAACTGGTAATTTGTTTGGACAGGGATCTAGTGGAGCTTTTGTTCAAAAACACATCAATGAAAATCCTCTTAATACTTACTTCCTTAGAGAATATACAGGTCTTGGTGCGGATGGTACTAGCCAATTCAACAATGAAGGAAGCCCTGTATTGCTAGAGGCAGATCCTAACGCTGATGTAATTGCAGGTATCACACTTAGTTTATCAGCTGGAAATCTCAACTTCGGTATGAACTGGAACGGAGCTTTTGGTCACCAATTATTTAATAACACCGCTATGAGTGTTATTCCAATTGGTAACTTAGGAAGTAGAAACATAGATGCTGCTCTGATCGGTGGAGACGTCCAAGAAAGTATCGCTAATCCAATTGCCTCTTCTACTAGATATTTGGAAGATGGAGACTTCTTGAAATTAGCAAATACAACACTTTCTTACAGTTTTGGTGACGTTGGGCAGTTGAAGAATTTGACTATTTCTTTAACAGGACAGAACTTGTTGATATTCACAAACTACAGTGGATTCGATCCAGAAATTAACACGGTTAACTTACGTAATGGTGTACCATCTTCTGGTATTGAGTATATCCCATATCCATCTGCTAGAACAGTTTTACTTGGAGTAAATACTTCATTCTAGGAATACCTTGAATTAGACTTGTCAACAAGAGTTGTTGGCAAGTTTAATCCAACCCATTTCTAGTAGTGCATTGGATTTTGATGACATAATTTCAGAATTCAAAATAATGCACCTGAGATGGAATAGCTAGCGAAATAATATGGTAAAACACATGAATATTGCATTTTTTTTACCAAGGATTGCAAAATTATTTCGTTTGCGTTGTGTTTCCAATGAACCATTGTTTCATTAAAGTATACTTAATACAAAATAATATGAAAAACTTATTTATAGTACTATTAGCGATCTTCGCGTTTGCTTCCTGTACAGACTTAGAGGAAGAGCTGAGAGAAGATTTATCAGAAGCAGCTACTCCAGATCCTGCTGCACAGTTAGTAGCATCCTACGATGCCATGCGCGGACCTTATCAAGATCAAGCTCTAGTTTGGGCTTCTCAAGAGCACACCAGTGATGAGTGTCTTGGACCAACCCGTGGGCCAGACTGGGATGATAATGGTGTATGGAGAGTGCTACACAACCACACATGGGATGCAGACCATCAGTTCTTAGCTAATACGTTTAGCCAACTGCTCCAAGTAGTGTTCTTCACTTCGGATATGTTAAAGAACAATCCAACGCCGCAGCAAGCAGCAGAAGCCAGATTTTTGAGAGCTTATGTGGTATGGACTGTCTTCGATGGATGGGGGCAAGTTCCCTTCAGAAGAGATGGGACAAGTCTGTTAGAAGACGCAGAGGTCTTAACAGGGGAGGTAGCTATTGATTTCATATTGACTGAGCTTGACGAAATCATGAACGATCTTCCTGACGGTCCTACCAATAAAGCAAATAAAGATGCAGCAAAAGTACTGAAGATGAAGGTACTCTTGAATAGAGGAATGTATCTTAATAGAGAGAACCCATCGTTTGATTCTGGAGATTTAAACGAAGTAGCTTCCTTGGCTGATCAGATTATCGGAAGCGGTAAATATAGTCTAGCGACTAACTACTTTGATAACTTTGCACCAAACAATGATCAAATATCTACGGAAAATATTTGGACGGCAGAGAACATAGGTGGCTCGAACTCTGGTAATGTACGTTCCAGATGGTACTGTACTTTGCATTACAATCAAAACCCTTCTGGCTGGAACGGTTTTGCTACTTTAGGTGACTTTTACGCTTCTTTTGATGAATCTGATATTAGAAGAGGAAGCGAGTATGAAGGAATGACTGAAGTTTCAGGTGTGACAGCAGGTTTTTTAGCAGGACAACAATTTGATGCTGCTGGAAAAGCTTTGGAAGATAGAAAAGGAAATCCGTTATCGTTTACTCCAGAGGTTTCTTTGACAGAAAGAAATGATAACTTAGAAGTAACAGGAGTAAGAGTTATAAAATATCCAATTGATTACGCGGGCGGTGACAATGCTAACAATGATTACGTTTATTATCGTTACGCAGATGTGATGTTGATGAAGGCAGAAGCAGCTCTAAGAACAGGCGATGACGCTACTGCATTAGATATTGTTAACCAAATCCGTACGATTCGTGGAACAGATGAATTATCTTCCATCAATGAGGATGCATTATTAGCAGAGCGTGGACGCGAATTATATTGGGAAGGACACAGAAGAACGGACTTGTTGCGCTTCGGTAAGTTCCTGGATGCTTGGGAAGAAAAACCAGCTTCTGGTTCAGAGCGTTTACTGTTCCCTATTCCAGCTCCATCTTTGGCTTCAAATCCAAACTTGATGCAGAATCCAGGATATGGAAACTAATTGAATACTTGATTTGTGAAATCTTCACGATTTCATAAATCTTTTTGATAGAAATTATGATTTAAAGAGCGAGAAGCCCAGCTTCTCGCTCTTTCTATGTTGATAAACAAGGAGGTCTTCGTAGTATTTAATTTTTTGTGCTCTTTTGTTTCTTTATGGTTCAAAAAATCTTCTAATTATATGCCAAAACTAAGTCTTTGGAAATCCCTAAGCATAGAATGCTTGAATACAAGAGCAACAAAGCTGTTTCTACTTTCACTGCTTTACATTTTAAGCAGTTGTCAAAAGCAAAAACAAGCTCCACTCTTCGAGCAAATGAGCAGCAAAACCACTGCTATTAGCTTCAACAACGAAGTGAAAAACGCGGAAGGCTTCAACATCTTCAACTACCGCAACTTCTACAATGGCGGTGGCGTAGCCATCGGTGACATCAATAATGATGGACTATCCGACATTTTTCTTACTGCTAACATGGGCAGCAACAAACTTTACCTCAATCAAGGTAACTGGCAATTCCAAGATATTTCCGAACAAGCAGGTATTCAGCAAACTGATAAATGGAGCACAGGAGTCGTAATGGTAGATATCAATAACGATGGATGGCTTGATATTTATGTGTGTAATGCAGGTTACAGCAAAGGCAGCGATCAGAAAAATGCGCTTTTCATCAATCAACAAGATGGCACTTTTCAGGAAGCCGCAGCGCAATATGGTTTAGATGAAAATGGCTATACAACACACGCAGCTTTCTTCGATTATGATCTAGACGGCGATTTAGATGCGTATATTCTGAATAACAGTTTTATGCCTGTCAACACTCTGAATTACAGCAACAAAAGAGAGCTTTACGCAGAAGATTGGCCAGTGAAAGATTTCCTAAGAGGTGGCGGCGACAAATTGCTGCGCAATGACAAGGGGCAATTTGTAGATGTTAGCCGCGAAGCCAATATTTATGGTAGTCTGATTGGTTTTGGTTTGGGCATCACGGTTGGCGATTTGAACAACGATCACTATCCTGATCTCTACATTTCTAATGACTTTTTTGAGCGCGATTATTTATACATCAATCAGCAAGATGGCACGTTCAAAGAATCTATCAAAGATCGAATGGAACACATTAGTCTTGCTTCAATGGGCGCAGATATGGCGGACATCAACAACGATGCGTATCCTGAAATTTTCGTTACCGAAATGCTTCCCGAAAAAGACAAAAGACGTAAGGAAACGACGCGCTTCGAGAACTACAACATCTATCAACTCAAGCAAGAACGCGATTTCTATCATCAGTATATGCAAAACACCTTGCACCTCAACAACCAAGATCAATCCTTTAGCGAAATTGCATATTACAGCGGTGTGGCCGCTTCCGATTGGAGCTGGGGTGCGCTAATGCTGGACGCGGACAACGATGGTTTTCGGGACATTTACGTTTGCAATGGCATTTATCACGATGTAACCAATCAAGATTTCATTGACTTTTTTGCGAATGACGTAGTACAAGAAATGGCATTGACGGGCAAAAAACGCGAAATTGAAGAAGTCATTAATAAAATGCCTTCCACGCCTTTGTCCAATAAGTTTTTTCAAAACAATCAAGACCTCACTTTTCAAGACAAAAGCGAGGATTGGGGCATCGCTACACCTTCTTTTTCCAATGGTGCAGCCTATGGCGATTTGGACAATGATGGTGATTTAGATTTGATCGTCAACAATGTCAATCAAGAAGTTTTTGTCTATCAAAATCGCGCGGAGCGTCTAGGATATCATTATTTAGGCATAAAATTAATAGGAACTGAAGCAAATCATTTTGCCATTGGAGCAAAAGTGCAAGCCTATCAAAACGATCAAATTTTGAATGCAGAACTCATTCCGAGTCGAGGATTTCAGTCGAGTTGTGATTACAAAATGCTTTTTGGACTGGGCGACAATGCTAATGTGGATTCACTTGTCATTTTTTGGACAGATCGTACCAAAACTTTGCTTCAAAATATACCAACGGACACTGTTTTACAAATTGATTACAACCAAAGCGAGAGAGTAGAGTTAGGAAAAGAAAATAAAGATCAAACTACTGACAATCAGCTTTTTGCAAAGTCAGATATTCAATTTCAAAGTCATCAAGAAGAACAATTTTCCGACTTTTATAACGAAGGTTTAGTCATGCGATCTTTAGCGCAAGAAGGACCAAAATCTGCCGTTGGAGATTTGAATGGCGATGGCTTAGAAGACTTAGTAATCGGAGGTGCGAAAGGACAGCCGATGCAAGTTTATTTTCAGCAAAATGATAGTCTCGTTCAAGCTGAACAAGATGACTTTCGTCGAGTTGCGGAGACCGAAGATACCGCCATTGCACTTTTCGATGCAGACGGCGATGGCTATTTGGACATCTATGCAGGTTCGGGTGGCAATTTTGCGAAACCTAATACGCCCTACAAGCAGGATAAGCTGTTTTTGAATGACGACGGTACATTTCGCTTTGTTCCAGAAGCCTTACCTCAACTTGGAAGAAATACTAGTGTTGCGCTTCCTTTTGACTATGACAACGATGGTGATTTAGACATTTTCGTTGGTTCAAGAAGTATGCCAGGCAATTATGGAACGCCCGTGGCAAGCTATATTTTTGAGAACAACGGAAGCGGAAAATTCACAGATAAAACCAAAGAACTGCTGCCGCAAAATGGCATTTTAGGCATGATTACGGATGCCAAGTGGTTGAATATTCTGGGAAACGAGAAAGAAGAACTGATCGTAGTAGGGGAGTGGATGTCACCAAGAGTTTTTGCTTTAGAAAATGGACAGTTTGAAGAAGTGAAAACCGATTTGAATGACTACAAAGGTTGGTGGTACGCGCTAGAAACCAGTGATTTAGATGGAGATGGCCAAGAAGATTTGATTTTAGGTAATAGAGGCGAAAATTTCTATTTCACAGCTGATAAAAAACGTCCTGCAAAGCTTTGGCTACACGACTTTGATGACAATGGAACGACTGAAAAAGTGATGACCCAAAGTATAGATGGGCGCGATATGCCCATCGCGATGAAAGCTGAATTGAGCGAGCAAGTCGTGAGTTTGAAAAAGCAAAACTTACGCCACGAAGCCTATTCTAATAAAGCCATTGACGACTTATTCGACAACCAAAACCTAAAACGCGCCTATGTTATCGAAGCTAACTATTTTAAGTCTGCAGTTGCCATCAACCAAGGCAACGGTAAATTTGATATGAAGCCTCTACCTAAGGAAGTCCAATTCTCTTGTGTTTGCGATATCCATTGCACAGACTTGAATGGTGATGGTGCAAAAGACTTAGTGCTAGGAGGAAATGACGCAGGTTTTCGTCCGCAGTTTTCCAAACTAGACGCCAGTTTTGGACACGTTTTAATTAACCAAAACAACGGTACATTCAAACGAATTTCCAACAAAGAAAGCGGCTTTTTTGTGCGTGGTGATTTGAAGAGTTTGCAAGCAATTCAGCTGGGAGAGAAAGAGTATTTGATCGCTACTTTGAATAATAAGCGACCTGTACTCTACACGAAAAGATAAACCTAAAATTGTATAGTATCGTTTTCTTGTACTAAAACAGTCAATATGGTAACATCGATAGAGCAACTAGACTTCAACAAGCGATACACTTATTCTGATTATGTGCTTTGGAAGTTTCAGGAAAGGGTTGAGTTATTCAAGGGAAAATTATCTCGAATGGCTGCTCCAAACGCAGAGCACCAGAGCATTTCCTATAATCTGACGGGCATATTGTGGTTACATCTAAAAAAGAAAAACTGTCGTGCTTTTGCTGCTCCTTTTGATGTGAGACTACCATTGCCTCAGGATAAGCGAAATGTAAATAGTATTGATACTGTTGTACAGCCTGATTTATGTGTGATTTGTGATCTATCAAAGATAGAAAAGCAAGGTTGCGTTGGGGCACCCGATTTGGTAATAGAGATACTATCACCTGGAAATTCCAAAAAAGAAATGCGAGAAAAATTTGATTTGTATGAGGAAGCAGGAGTACTTGAATATTGGGTGATTGATCCTATACATCGTTCAGTTATCAGGCATACTTTAGAAGAGGGAAAATTTAAGACAGTCTTGCCTTACTTGACAGATGAAGATGTATTAAAATCTACTGTTTTCCCAGATTTGAAAATTGATTTATCAGAAGTTTTCTCAAGAGAGGAAAATTGAATGTTCCTTTTACTTTGAATCATACAGTAAGTGAAAAACTTTACGCCTTCGCATCTCTTGACCGCTTCAGGCTGTTTGCGTGCGCAAAAATTGAGAAGAAATAGCAATGAAAAATAGATTCCAAACACATATCATCTTACTCCTTCTTGCAGGACTCACTCTTGCGTGCGAGCAAGATCAAAAAGATGCTTCTCCTGCCCAATTTGAGCTGCTCCGCCAAGAACAAACAGGCTTAGATTTCCAAAACGTTCTCACCCAAAATGCTGACTTCAACGTCTTCAACTATATGTACTTTTACAACGGAGGTGGATTAGCAGCAGGCGATTTCAATAAAGATGGTTTAGTGGATTTATACTTTACCGCCAACATGAGCGAGAATAAACTTTACCTCAATCAAGGAGATTTGCGCTTTGAAGAAGCAACAGAAACAGCTGGTTTACAAGGAATTGAAGGTTGGACAACGGGCGCAAGTATCGTGGACATTAACAATGATGGAATGTTGGATATTTACGTGACGCAGATGAGTGGTTTTCAAAATATTAAAGGCAAAAATCAACTCTACGTTTGTCAAAGTATAGAAAACGGTATTCCAATTTTCAAAGATGAAGCGGCAGAATATGGCTTAGATTTAGAAGGATTTGGGACGCAAGCGGCTTTCTTCGATTATGATTTGGATGGCGATTTGGATATGTATCAACTGAATCATTCACTGCATCGAAATGGGACTTTTGGTAAGCGCAAAACCTTTGAAAATGATCCGCATCCTTTGGCGGGTGATCGTCTTTGGCGCAACGATGGAGATAAATTTACAGATGTTTCTGCGAGGGCAGGAATTTACAGCAGTGCAATTGGTTATGGGCTAGGTATTACAACGGGCGACGTGAATAACGACGGTTGGCCAGACATCTACATTGGCAACGATTTTCATGAAAACGACTATCTCTATCTAAACAATCAAAACGGTACTTTTTCCGAAGTACTGACCGAGCAAATTCGGCACACCAGTCGCTTTTCGATGGGCGTAGATATGAGCGACATCAACAACGATGGTTGGAATGAAATTGTCTCCTTGGATATGCACCCTTACGATCCATTCATTCTGAAAAGTTCATTGGGAGAAGATGGTTTAGACATTTTTAAATTCAAATTGGGCTACGGCTACAATCCGCAATTTGCGCGCAACAATTTGCAACTAAACAATGGTAATGGTACTTTCAGTGAAATTGGAATATTTGCAGGTATTCATGCGACAGATTGGTCGTGGTCGCCGCTCTTTTTCGATTTTGACCACGATGGTTACAAAGACTTGTTTATCAGCAATGGCATTCCAAGAAGAATGAACGATATTGATTACGTCAATTTTAAAACGAATGACGATTTGCGCTACAAAAATCAGTTTGATCAATTGGAAGATACGGACTTGACGTATATCGAAAAAATGCCCGAAATTAAGCTTGAAAATAAATTCTTTAAAAATACACAATCCATTCGTTTTCAAGATATTAAAGCCCAAATTGACAATAATACCGTCACTTACTCTAGCAGTGCGATCTACGCAGATTTGGATAATGATGGTGACCTAGAAATCGTCGTCAACAACATTGATGATGAGCCATTTGTCTATAAAAATCTACAAATTGAACAGCAAAAAGCAGATGTGCATTACTTGAATTTGCGACTCACTGGAACTGCTCAGAATCCAAACGCCATTGGCGCAAAAGCAATCGTCTTCAAAGGAGATGAACGTTATACTGTCGAGTATTTTCCAACCAGAGGTTATCAATCGAGTGCGCTCACCGATCTGCATCTTGGCATTGGTCAAAAAGAGCAGGTAGATTCCATTGTATTAGTTTGGGCAGATCGTACTTATCAAAACATTACGCCCAATCAATATGATACTACTTTGAGTATAGTTTGGAAAGCCAATTTACCTCAATTTGACTTTCAAAAATTAGTAAGTTCAAAGGCGCAAACTACTGAATACGAAGATATTGCAGCAAATATTGGATTAAATCACAAGCATGATGAAAATCCATTTGTGGAGTTCCATCGCGAAGCTTTGATTCCACATACTACTTCCGCAGAAGGCCCAGCTTTGGCAGTTGGTGATGTAAATGGCGATGGTTTGGAAGACGTTTTCGTGGGTGGTGCAAAACGAAAAACGGCAGCTTTATTTTTGCAGCAATCCAATGGTAAATTTCAGCAAAAAACACCCAATTCAATCTTGCAAGACAGCATAGCCGAAGATGTAAATGCCATTTTCGTGGATATCGAAAAAGATGGTGATTTGGACTTAATCGTAGCCAGCGGTGGTAATGAATTTCGAGGCAAACACGAAGCGCTGAAACAACGCGTTTACCTTAATAATGGCAATGGAAACTTCGAACGTAAAGACCTTTTTCCTAATACTTTCATGACTGCTTCTTGTGTCTTACCTGCTGATGTGAATGGTGATGGAAATATAGATTTATTCTTTGGCGGAAGAGCAGTACCATGGCAATACGGCGTTGTGCCTGAATCTTATCTTTTTATCAATCAAGGCGACGGTACTTTTGAGGAAAAAACACCAGATGCGTTGAAAAAAGCAGGTTTGGTGAAGGATGGAACTTGGAGCGATATAGATAAAGATGGTGACTTAGACTTGATTATCGCCGCAGAATGGCAGCCGATTTTGATTTTTGAGAATGAAAATGGACAATTGAATAAGACAGAAATAAATGATGCAAGCGGTTGGTGGAATACAGTTATTTCAGGCGATTTTGATGGCGATGGCGACATGGATTTAATGGCTGGAAACTCGGGAGAAAATACCAAACTAAAACCAAGTAAGGATCAACCTATTCGGCTATTCGTCAATGACTTTGATGACAATGATCAAATTGAGCAAATTCTAACTTATCACATCGAAGATCGCGAAATACCCTTTGCGACTTATGCAGAATTGACCAAGCAACTCGTCCAATTGAAGAAGCAATTTCTCTATGCTAAAGACTTTGCTGCCGCGAGTTTGGGCGATTTATTTGGTCAAGAGAAACTGAATACCTCTATTGTTTACGAAGCCAACACCTTCCAGAGCATCTTTTTCGAGAATCAAGGTGACGGAAAGGACTTCGTCATGCATGCGTTACCCGACGAAGCGCAATTTTCAACACTTCACGCCATTGCACCTTTGAAGAATTCCAATCAATTTTTACTCGCTGGTAATTCCGCACAATCCAATATTGAAATGGGTTGGTATGACGCTAGTTACGGACAAGTCCTTGAAATTGAGGCAGATGGGAAAATGGCAATTGTACCTACGCAACTCAACATTGAGGGAGAAGTGCGGCAGATTCAATCGATCAGTATTCAGGGCGAAGTACACTATATCGTCGCAAGGAATGATAAGGAATTAATGGTATTAAAGGCAGATTCACAGAAAGGAATTTTGGAGTAGCATTAGTGCAATTTTTTGTACTTTGCAGTGCAAAATTGAAATATGCAGCAAAAAAAACAACTTCAAATAGGGCATTCCGATTTTAAAAGTTTTGTGGAGGCGAATGGTTATTTTGTGGATAAGACCTTACTTATTCAAGAAGTAATAGATGCACCCTTTCAGGTGTTGGTAATTCCTCGTCCGCGTCGCTTCGGAAAGTCTTTGAATCTTTCAATGCTAAAGTATTATTTTGATATTCGAGGGAAAGATAATCTATTCAAAGATTATAAGATATGGCAATCAGGAACAAAATATAAAGGGGAAAGAGGAAAATTCCCAGTGATTCACATCAGCTTAAAAAATGGAAAAGCGCTTAATTTTGAAGATGGAAGAGATGGGATTTACAAAGCGATAATAGACGTTTACAGAGAATATGCTTGGCTTCAAGAAGAGGATCATTTAGATAAAGCAGAGAAAGAACAATTCAATGCAATTCTGGGTAAAATTGCTACATCTAAAGACTATGAAGCAGCCCTAAAAACTCTATCAGATTTTCTTTTTAGGTACTTTGGAGAGAAGGTTTATATCTTATTTGACGAGTACGACGCTCCCATTCACGCTGCCTTCAATCACGGTTTCTATCCCGAAATGATTGCCCTGATGCAATCTCTAATGGGCAATACCTTCAAAGACAATATCTATCTACAAAAAGGCGTCATCACAGGCATTCTTCGCATTGCAAAGGAAAGCATCTTCTCTGACCTTAATAATCCTGGAATTTTCACCTTACTCAGCACGACTTTTGAAGATAAATTTGGTTTCACCACATCGGAAGTTAAAGAATTGTTGACTAATTTTGAAATGATAGAAGATTATGAGGAAGTGAAGAAGTGGTACGATGGCTACACTTTCGGAAAGGCGCAACATATTTATAATCCATGGTCAATCGTCAATTATATTGCGTTACGGGAAGATGGCTTCAAAACCTATTGGGTGAATACGAGCGCAGATGAGTTGATTAAAAGTCGCTTGTTGGCTAAAGAAAGTGAATCACTTCGCGAAGGTGTTGAAAAACTAATAAAAGGCGAAGTCTTTCGAGAATTCATACACGAAAATATTACCTTTTCAGACTTTCATGAGGACAGCGAATTGTTTTGGTCGTTGCTTGTTTTTGCAGGCTATTTGAGTCCTGTGAAAAAGCATGGCTACAACGAATTTGAACTCAAAATTCCTAATTTTGAGATTAAGATACTCTTCAAGAGTATTGTTATGGATTGGTTCAAAAAAGTCATCAAAATTAGGCAGATGACCCTAAAATCAATGACGCGCTGTTTAGTGAGTAATCAAATGGAAGAATTTGAGCGATATTTTCGACAAATTATGTCTGATACTTTTAGTTATTTTGATATTCACACTGAGCCTGAACGCGTCTATCAAGCCTACTTATTGGGGTTGCTCGGCATTATGAGTGACGATTATATCATAAAATCTAACCGTGAAGCAGGTAAAGGGCGATACGATATTTTGCTTCTTCCTCGAACCAGTAATAAGTACGGCGTCATTTTTGAATTAAAGCAGCTCGATACTAAAAGTAGCGATAAAGAAATTAAAATTGCACTTGAAGATGCGTTAGAACAAATTCGAGAACGAGCATATGCGCAGGAACTAGAAGCTCACCAAATTATCAAGCGAATTGAAGTTGCCGTAGGTTTCCAAGGCAAGGAAATTCATCTAAAATGGAAGAGTTTCAATTAAAATCAATCAGTTCCTCCACCTCCAACAAATTCAGCTTAGAAAAATCAATCCTAAACGTCAAGCGTTCTAGCAAACCTTGTCTGCCCGTAGCGTTATGATTTGCTTTGATTTCATTGCTCTCTAGGACAGGAATATAAATCTCAAATACATTTCTGATAATTGGTAATACTAAACCTGCGCTATAAAAAAATTGCCCTTTTGCATTGCCCAAACCCGAGTAAGCACCATCCGCAAAAATATCTAGTGGCAATGCACCTGGCAAAGTGGAACGAAAACCTGCGCTATATAGTCCCGATGTGCTTGCACCGACGCTAGTCAAAGTCTTAAACCCTGCGTCCTTCTCAAAAATTTGATGTTGGAAAAGACTGCGCTCCGTGATGCTGGCTTCGCTTCTTCCAAAAAGCACGGCATCGTACAAATAATCTTGCTGGAAAGTACCTGTCGTGTTGCCTGTTAGAAGAAAAGCAGGACGAACGCCCAACTCGGCAGAACGCGTTGGATCATATTGCAAAAACTGCCCTGCGAACAAACGTAAAGTCAAGCCTTTTTTCTTCTCTTGATACGGAAAACGTTGCTGATAACGCGCAAAAACTTTGGTGAAGGCGTCATTATTTTCGAGTGTCACATTTAGATTAGATGGACTTAATACATTGCTGTTTTCGAGACGATACTGCAATTCATTCACGCCGTAACTGCGCTCATTTCTGCTAATTTCTTCCGTATCTGGATTTCTACGACCAAAGTTTTGATTGATATCAATGTAGCGATAGGAAAGGTGTTGTTGCCAATCGCTTGTAGGTGCTTTTCTACCAAAAGTCAACTCAATTTTGGGTGCGATTTTGGTGAAATAGTTATGGAAATCGAAGTCTTCATTGTGTGCATAGCTGAACGTTCGTCCATTCAATTGCAAGGAAATACGCTCAATGCTTTTGCCTTTTGGATACAAATTATAACGCAAACCTCCAACGCCCGTCAGACGACCCGAAGAGAAACCGTACATCGGCGTGGCGGCAAACTCCAAATTACGAAAAGGAAGACTTTTGTTGTGTACACCGATGCCTAGCATAAATTGGTCGTAAGCATTATAACTCAAAACAGGAAAAATGGAAAAAGAGCGTTTTTTATCATTTTCAATTTGCGCTAAAAAATTGACATTGAGCGAATTAGCACGCTTTCGATTGTCGGTTCGATCTATTTCCAAAGTGATGCGTTCTACGTCAATTACCAGATCATCGTAATCTACTGCTTGGAAATTAATAGTTTCTTCATCTTCAATTCCTTCGTACCACTGTGTCGCAACCACTTCTCCGTCTTTAACTGCTGAAACGGGAAAAGGGGCATTAATTTCTCCTTTATTTTTTATGGTTAGTTGCAGATCATCACCTGATTTTGTCACACCTTTTAAGGCATAATCCAGCTTCTTGCTAGAAAACAACAAATCATCAAACACCCAACTCAAATCTTTGCCCGTGCTTGCCTCCAAACTTGCCTTGAAGTCCTCTGGATAAGGATGCTTGAATTTCCATTCCTGATAGTAATTTTGCATTACTATATCTATTTCCTCCGTTCCTAAATAGGCTTCTAAATGATCGAGCACCATGGCAGGTTTGGTGTAAGAACCAACGCCGTAATTAATCAAAGTAGATTCGTTGGAATGGGTATCCGCGGCTTGGTCAAGATTTCGGCGAGCATTAATTAAGTAGCTGGCTTCCAAAAATCTCATATCGGATTTCCCCATTAAGAAAGCTGGAATCATATCCACAGAAGCAGTTTCGCTATCATAGTTTTGACGCATATAGCGATATTGATAATAAGAATTCAAGCCTTCATCCATCCAAGGATGGACACGCTCATCGGAAGCCAAAATACCATAGAACCAATTGTGTCCAACTTCGTGCGTAATCACTTCATCCAGTGCTTTTGCTGTACTCGCTAAACCAATCACGGTAATCATTGGGTACTCCATGCCCGCGCCTGCACTCAATGCACTTTGCACCGCCGTTGCGTGCGGATAAGGGTACTCGCCCACTTTATCGGAATAAAACAGAACCGAGCGATTGACATATTCCACTGCATCTTTCCACAATTCTTCTTCCTTCTCCGTGAACATCACCCAAGTATCTACTTTCTTACCCGATTCGAGCGTAACTTCATCCTTGAGCACTCGGAAACGCTTATCCGCAAACCAAGCAAAATCGTGTACCTTTTCTGCGGTATAGCGCAAAGTTTTGTTGTTTTTACTCGATTTAGAGAAGGCATTATTTTCTGGAAAAAGGCTGTTTTGACCATTTAAATAGGCCTTAGTTTTGGAGATTTGTTTATCTAAAAATTCAACCTCACTTTGCGTCTGTAAAACTCCCGTTGCACCGACTACATAGTTTTTGGGCAAAGTAATGGATACCTCAAAATTGCCGAATTCAGAGAAAAACTCTCCTTTATCCAAGTAAGGCATTGGATGCCAACCTTTTCGATCATAAACCGCAGGTTTGGGATACCATTGGGTCATTTGATACGATTGCCCGACATGGCCGAGGCGCGAGAAAGAGGCAGGGATATCCAAAGTGAAAGGTGTGCTAATCGTGATGCGTCCGCCCGAAGGTAAGGGTTCTTCTAAACGCAAGATTGCTATATCAGGATGCTGCTCGTCCAAATTCCACTTCACACCATTTCCATTTACTAGAAAATCAAGTTTCGATAAACCACCTAGGTCTTTTTGCTTCGCATAATAGAATTTGGTACTTCTATTTTTTAAGGCTTGCTTCGCAAAGGCAGTTTCTTTTGTTGAATATGCATTTGGCCAAAGGTGCATATAGATTTCTGTCAATTCATCAGGTGAGTTATTGACGTATTCTATTTTAATTGTCCCTTGCAACAAATGCTCCTCATCATTGAGTTGCACATCAATTTTATAATTGACTTCTTGTTGAAAGTAATCATTTTGCGCAAAAAGGGAAGTACTCAACAATAAGAAACCGAACAGCCATTTCATATTTGGAAAAGCGTTTTAGTGAGGTCACAATACTACGAGAAAAATTTTGCTTGCGCAATAGGGGAGTAGGAGGAGAGTATAACTTGGTACGAGTGACGGTAATAGCCTCGTTAATTGGAAAGTGGTTTTTCTTTCCCATCCGCTTTGCGGTTCTCTCCGCCAAGTCTTATTGAGACTTGATTGTCTTAGCAGAAAATTGCGCTACGTTCAGCCAAGATGAGAGAACCTCTATAGAAGGTAGGTGGCTGTGATATCCTCGTTAATTGGAAATGTGGTTTTGCCTCCTGTCCGCTCTCGCGGTCCACTCCGACGAACACAATTAGTGTTCGATTCCGACTCATCGAAATTGCTCCTTCCCATCCGCTTTGCGGTTCACTCCATCAAACACACTTAGTGTTTGGTTTTGCGAGCAAAACTACATTTCGTTCATTCTTCTAATTTATGAACGAACGATTTTTGAGCTTGCTCAAAATGGATACTGAGTGTATCCAATAGAGTGAACCGTGCCAGCGGGTGGGTAGCTGTAATATCCTCGTTAATTGGAAAGTAGTTTGCCTACCTGTCCGCTCTCGCGGTTCACTCCGACGAACACAATTAGTGTTCGATTCCGACTCGTCGGAATTGCTCTTCGTTCATTCTTCTAATTTGGAATGCTCTCCTACGTGGGTATCTAACTGTGACATTTGCGGTAAATTGTCGCAGTCCACTTCTAATTTGGAATGCTCTCCTACCTACTAAACTTTTAATAATGAGAGCAGTATCAGGTCGCAGTCCACTTCTAATTTGGAATGCTCTCCTACAATCCCAAAAGGCTAAAAAAACTAAGCCTAATGGTCGCAGTCCTCTTCTAATTTGGAATGCTCTCCTACTTAGTAGCCTATCTAAAAAAAGATGGTAATTACGTTGTCGCAGTCCTCTTCTAATTTGGAATGCTCTCCTACTTTTATCAATTTTAAAAACATGAACGAGAAGAAATGTCGCAGTCCTCTTCTAATTTGGAATGCTCTCCTACTC
>JBCDFY010000133.1:0-20840 GCA_039176995.1 Bacteroidota bacterium | reverse complement strand
ATATCATGCTGATTGACCGTATTCTATTTCCTCACTTACAGTCTCATTTAGAACAGGGGAAAATAGTTCTTCTAATTGGGCCAAGACAAGTTGGAAAAACAACTATACTAGAAAAGATTTCAGAGCGATTTAAAGGTAAGAAAATTTGGTTGGATTGTGATGAACCAGACGTGCGAGAGCGCTTAACCAATGCCACATCTACAGATTTGAAGGCTTGGATTGGAAATGCTCAATTGGTTATAATTGATGAAGCACAAAGAGTTAAGAATATCGGTTTGACACTAAAATTATTTACAGATAAAATCAAGAAGATTAAAGTTATAGTAACAGGTTCGTCTTCTTTGGATTTGGCTAATGAGATCAATGAACCATTGACGGGAAGAAAATGGGAGTTTACATTACTACCTATTTCAACAGAGGAAATGGTTAATCATCAGGGTGAAATGGAGGAGCGGCGCTTACTTGAGCATCGAATGATTTATGGATTTTACCCCGAAGTTATCAATAGATTAGGGAAAGAGCAAGCACTCCTTCAGCAGTTAAGCAGTAGCTACTTGTACAAAGATATTTTCACTTTTCACGATGTGCGAAAACCTGAGATTGTAGAAAAATTATTGAGAGCATTGGCTCTACAAATTGGTAGTGAAGTAAATTTTCATGAGTTATCTCAATTAGTTGGTAGCGACCAAGCTACTGTGCAAAGATATATTGACTTGCTTGAAAAGGCTTACGTTGTCTTCCGCCTAACTGCTTTCAGTAGAAATCTTCGCAATGAGCTGAAAAAAAGTAGGAAAATATATTTTTACGATAATGGAATTAGGAATGCCTTGGTTAACAGTTTTCAATCTTTATCTACGCGATCGGACGTAGGAGCATTATGGGAAAACTTCTTGGTCAGCGAACGACTAAAATACATCCATAATCACCAGCATTACAGCAATCGTTATTTTTGGAGAACAACGCGCCAACAAGAAATTGATTACATTGAAGAGCGGGAAGGAAAACTGTTTGCTTTTGAATTCAAGTGGTCTCCGACTAAAAAGGTATCCTTTCCGAAAACCTTTGTAAATAATTACCCAAATGTAGAAACAATGGTCGTTTCTCCTGATAATTACACACAGTTTATTGAATTCAATTCCTGATCTGATCTTGCATATTTTTGGTTCAATGAAAGTAAGAATAAAAAAAGCCAGTCTGAACACTCAAACTGGCTTTTGCTTAAACTAGCATTAATATAATTTGTGTTAAATTAAGCACGTTCGCGGTGACGATCATTATACATCTTCTGCAATTTCTTTCTTGCGAAGAAAATACGACTTTTGATCGTTCCTAGTGGTGCTTCCAACTGGTCAGCAATTTCATCGTATTTGAAACCCTCATACGCCATCCAAAACGGAATCCTGAAATCGTCGGGTAGAGCTTCTACCATTTTCAGCAATTCCTTGTAGGAGACATTATGCTCGCCGTCATTATCTACGGTATTTTCACCAGAGTTGATGTAGTAGTTGTTAGGGGTCTGGTCTAACAACACACCACGACGAACTTTCTTACGATAGTTATTGATGAAAATATTCCGCATGATAGTTACTGCCCATGCTTTGAAATTCGTATTTGGTCTATATTTATCAGCATTATTGATGATCCTTAAAGCGGTATCCTGATATAAATCCTCTGCATCTACGCTATTTCCTGTCAGCTTCAAAGAGAATGCACGTAATGACTGACTTATACCTTGCAGTTGGTTGTAAATTTGCCCTTGAAGAAGTGTAAGTGTCATAAGTCAAGTAATTTTAAAATGAGTTGTCTTTCTGGTAATCTTTAAATTTGAGTTCAATGATAAATTAATATTTCAAATTTATTTTTGGACTGTTTCTAACAGATTACAATCTCGACAAAAATGTTGTACGAAGCAATCCTTAAGTCTGTTAACGAGCTGTCAATGTAAATAACTTTATCATTTTACCCAGTCGTTAGCTTTTCCATGGATTGGCTTCACTTATAATAAGTCAAAAATCATTCCAATTTTCTGGAGAAATGTTTTATTCCTTGTTGTAATGTAAATAATATTTACAAAAATACAGGCAAAATGTAAAAAAAGCAAGCATTTCGGATTAGTATTTGTTTGTTTTTTAAAAAATGTTGTTCCAATGACATTCTTGAATTGCAGAAAAAATGAATTTGTAAAAACTATTAGCGGTTGAGAGCTGTTTATTGTGTGTTTCTGATTTTAACGGTAGAAAAACTCCGTTAGTCGAACATCTTAAATTGTTAGTCGAAATTAAGCAGCAAATCATGCTTGAAACTCAACCAATCTATTTGCCACAGAACATACGCTTTCTCAGAAAGAAGCATCAATTGAGTCAAGAAGAATTGGCTTCAAAGGTCGGTTTGAACCGAGGAAATATCGCTTCTTACGAGAAAGGAACGGCAGAACCTAAGATTTGTAATTTATTGAAATTGGCGACTGTTCTTGGGGTTTCTTTGCGAGATTTGACGGAAAAAAATTTGAGTTCTATTATCAATGGGCATGGCAAATATCCATTGAATGGTCATGCAGGCATGGATTATACGGCGCTTGAAAACTACTTGAATAAAGCAGAAGAATTGCAGACTGTTGTGAGTAGTTTATACAACTGTCATTGCTTCAAAATTAAGAATATTGAAGTAAAAGATAAGGACACGCAAGTGTTGGTAAGCAACTTCGAGCAGCTTTATGAGATTACACACAACCTTTTGCATTCTCACCAAGAATTATTGAAATTAGTCAAAAATAAACCAGTTGTTCCGAGCGGAATTTCTGGCAGTGGTGCGACAGCTTGACGCTTCCTGACTGCCATTTTGTCTCTTTTTAAATGATACGAAAGTTCAGGATTGGAACAGGCGAGAGTCGGATTCTAGTAGCTTTTCCAAAAAGTATCGTCTGGAAAATCAGCTATTAGTTCAATTTTTTCTTCAGTTGAAGTATCCTCAATGGTGAGCTTTCGAGCATGAAGGGCGATCGCTTTATTTATGTAATTTGTCTTTGCTCCATATTTTTCATCTCCTAAAATCGGACAACCAATCGCAGCTAACTGCGCTCGAATTTGATGAAATTTTCCTGTTTTGGGCTTAATTTCCAACAAATAGCCTAATTCTAGTTTTTCCTTTACTTGATAAGTCAATTCCACTTCACTACTATTGCCAACTTGCTCTTCGTGAATAATCGCCCGCTTATTCTTTTGATCTTTTTCTAGCCAATGCTTCAAAGTCGCTTCTTGTTGTGCTGGCTCATTTTCAACAATAGCAAAGTAAATTTTTTGTACGCTTCTTTCTCGAAACTGCTCATTCAGTTTACGAAGCACACTTTTCTTTTTCGCAACAATCAATACGCCAGAAGTCACTCGGTCTAAGCGATGAACGATTCCAATGTAAGGATTGCGATATTGTTGAGAAAGATATTCCTCTACTAAAGTTTCAATAGTTGGCGTCTCGTAGGGACTGCGTTCTACGATCAGTCCTGCTTGCTTGTTGATCGCCAACCAATGCTTGGTTTCTTTGATGATGTCAAGTTTAGGCATAAGCTGCCAAGGCTTTTTTTGTGAATTCGGAAAGCACTAATTTTCCACTCATAGCAGCACGTTTTTCTAACAACTCGTCCCAATTTTTACAATTCTCCCAAAAGATACCTTTCAACATAGATTGTGCTTCAGGATTGGTAGAAAGCAAATAATCGGCTAGTTTCATCACGCCTGCTTCCAATTCTTCGGCACTTTCAAACACGTCTGTGTACAAACCTTTTGTTTTTGCCCAAGTTGCCGATTGAAATTCATTGGCATTGATCGTCAGTTGTGTCATGGCAGATAATCCAACTTTGCGCTCCACTGCTGGACCGACTACAAAAGGACCAATTCCTACATTCAATTCACTTAATTTGATCGCCGAAAACTTAGTCGCCAAACAATAATCAACCGCCGATGCTAAACCAACGCCACCACCAACTGCTTTCCCTTGCACTTGACCAATAATAAACTTCGGACATTTCCGACAAGCATTAATGACATTGGCGAAACCCATGAAAAATTGCTTGCCCGTATCAAAGTCATTGATCGCAATTAATTCATCAAAACTTGCCCCTGCGCAGAACGTGCGATTGCCGCCACTTTTAAGAATGATGACTTGCACTTCCTCGTTTTTTCCTGCGTCCGTAATTGCTGCTGCTAATTGCTTTAACAGTGGACTTGGTAAAGAATTATGTTTTGGATGAAAAAATTCAATTTCAAGTAATCCTTCTTTTATCGTTGTGGTTTTGACGTAACCTTCCATGTTTTAATTGAAAATTGAAAGTTAAAAATGGAAAATTGAGTGTCCTATTCATTTTCAATTCTCCATTTTCAATTTTTAACTAGATCAAGTTGAATTGCTCAAAATGATGCTGAAAATGTTTTTGGCAATAAAGTTTCCATTCATAAGCGTTTAGATCGCCAAAAGTTGGATTGAATGCCATGAAATTAGGGTCAGTTTTGTATTTTTCTTTGACTTCTTCTAGGCTTTTAATCAATGCAACTTTAGCTTCTTCCAAAGAATCAAAACGCAAATCTTCCCTTTTGCCTTTCTTTAAGACAGCGAGTTGATGATTTTTGGGCATTCTACGGTAATTATATAGGCTATCCAGATATTTTTCCAATCGCTCAGTTGGCGTAATTAATTCACAAGCAATTCTACCCAGAGCTACTTGATTGAAATACTCCAAATGCTCTACCATATGTTGCGGTGACATAATGCCCCATTCAGGTTTTGTCTCCTCCGTCAAACCAAGCAGCAATTCTTCTACCTTTTCAATACTATATGGATAAAAAGGTGATTTTTTCTGCACCAATGTCAAAATCGTAGCAAAAGCAACTAACTCCATATCTTGATCGAATAACTCAACATACCACTTCACCACGCCCGAAGGATGCTCCTTACCTCGACTATCTCTTTCTACTTTTTCTTTGCAAGTCAAACGTACTTGAATCGTATCATTATGGTAGATTGGGCGCACAAATCGGCATTCATCTAAGCCATAATTGGCACCAACTGGTCCTTTTGCTGGACTGACAAATAGACCTGCTGCTGCTGCTAAAAGGAAGTAGCCGTGTGCTGCGCGTTTCTCAAAAATTGTTCCTTCTAAAGAAGTAATATCGGTATGCGCATAGAACACATCCCAAGTTAAATTGGCAAAATTTTGGATATCACTATCTGTAATCGTTCGTTTATGCGTCAAGATGGACATTCCTGCTTCGATGTCTTCAAAATGATAGCGGAATGGATGTTTTGGGGCTTCAGTAACCTTTGCACCTGCTTGGTAAATACCTGTAATTGAGGTAATTGTAGTTGGAGTTCCTTGTATGGCGCATCGTTGTAAATAATGCTTGATGCCGCGCATTCCACCCATTTCTTCACCACCACCTGCGCGTCCTGGACCACCATGCACTAAGTACGGCAGTGGCGAACCATGTCCTGTACTTTGTTTCGCATTTTCTCTATTCAAGACCAAAATTCGACCATGATGCGAAGCGGCATTCACTACATACTCTCTAGCAATTTTATCATCAAAAGTCGCAATGGAAGACACCAACGAGCCTTTTCCCATTTGCGCCAGTTGCACAGCTTCTTCTAAGTTTTTATACGGCATGATGGTACTCACTGGTCCAAATGCTTCTCGCTCGTGGACGGCAATATTTTGCATTGGATTATCCGTTCGCAATAGGATTGGACTGATAAACGCACCTTTTTGAGCATCCGCACCAAGCACCTCCAATTGTTCCAAATTGCCATAAACGATCTCTGCTTCTTTTGCAATGTCTTGCACTGAATTTCGTACTGCTTCTACTTGTTTCTTGCTCACCAATGATCCCATGCGCACTTCTTTCAATCGAGGATCACCAATGGTCACTTTTCCTAATGCTTTCCCCAATGCAATCTGTACGTCTTCCACCAAATTTTCAGGAACAATAATCCGACGAATCGCGGTACATTTTTGTCCTGCTTTTACAGTCATTTCTTTGCGCACTTCCTTAATAAAGAAGTTGAATTCAGGAGTGCCAGGCACGGCATCTTCTCCCAAGATAGAGGCATTCAAAGAATCCGCTTCCATATTGAACGGCACAGACTTTTCAATCAAACGAGGATGCGCTTTTAGCAAACGTCCCGTTGCGGCTGAACCTGTGAACGTTACTACATCTTGTGATTCAACCGTATCTAAAATGTTTTTGACTGTTCCGTTAATGATTTGCAATGCACCTTCTGGGAGTATGCTTGAATTAACGATTTCGCGAGCGACTGCTTCTGCCAAATAAGCGGAGCTTGGCGCCGGCAGTACTACTGCTGGAACACCCGCCATCCAATTGACGGCACATTTTTCCAGCATTCCCCAAACTGGAAAATTGAAAGCGTTGACGTGAACGGCTACTCCACGTTTGGGCACCATGATGTGATGTGCCATAAATCGTCCACCTCGTGATAAATCTATCGGTTCGCCTTCCACATGATAAGACTGATTGGGAAATTTTCGACGCAAGGAAGCATTGGCAAATAGATTGCCAAAACCACCTTCAATATCAATCCAACTGTCTGTTCGCGTTGCGCCCGTTCGGTAGCTCAACTCATAAAATTGTTCTTTGCGCTTCGTCAAATACAACGCCAATTTCTTGAGCATATTCCCTCGCTCTTGAAAGGTCATTTTACGGATAACTTCGCCACCTTTCGTTCTTCCATATTCTAAAATGGAAGGAATATCTAAGCCTTCGATGGCAGTGGTGTAGATCAATTCTCCTGTGACGGCATCATAAATAGGTGCGCCATCTTCTTTGCCTTCTTGCCATTGACCTGAAACGTAGTGTGGTATTTTTTTCATGCTTGCTTTTTGAACCAGAAAGGGGCCAAAGGAACACAAAGATTTTTTGCTTGAGCGACTTTGTGTTTTTTATATGGTTGTAAAAATGAGATTACGTGTTTTTTGAACCACAAAGGGACAAAAGGGACACAAAAGATTTTTTGTATTGCTTTTGTGATCTTTGTTGACTTTGTGGTTCAGGTAGAGCTAGTCTGGTAAATCTCTGAAGAGTTCGTTTACGAATGTTTTTTGTCCTTCTCGAAATAGGTTGATGACATTGAAATTATACAATATGCCTTTTGGTGCTTTGAGTAGTTTCATGTAGGTCATCAGTTCAGCGTCGAAAATGGGTTCAAATTTCTTTACTGCTTTTAATTCTACTGCAATGCTATTTTCGATAAATAGATCACAGCGTAATCTGCCTTGAGTCTTCAATCCTTTGTAGTTAACTGGAGCAATCATTTCGGTTTCATAAGGAATTCCTCTCAACTCTAGTTCGTGCATCATACATTCATGATAAACACTCTCTAGTAATCCTGGATCTAAAGCCTTGTGCACTTCAATTGCCGCACCATTTATTTCATAAGTTAGCTCCTTTAGATAGTTTTTAGTGATTTTCATATTCTGCAATTTTGAAGTAATTTCTCCTTTGATTTTTCTTTTGTGCCCTTTGTTCCTTTGTGGTTCAGACACGCTCTATGATGGTCGCATATCCCTGCCCAACCCCGACACACATCGTCACCAAAGCATATTTTTTCCCAGTGAGTTGCAATTCCAAAGCAGCCGAATACGCAATTCGAGTTCCAGTTACACCTAGTGGATGACCTATAGCAATTGCACCACCATTTGGATTCAAGCGCGGGTCATTGTCTTTCAAGCCCCAAGCGCGTGTACAAGCTAGAGCTTGTGCAGCGAAAGCTTCGTTGAGTTCAATGATATCCATGTCATCCATCGTTAGACCTGCTTTTTGGATTGCTTTATTGGAAGCACTGACTGGGCCGATGCCCATAATTCTTGGTTCTACGCCAACCACTGCGGAACTGACAATTTTGGCGATAGGTTTAAGATTATATTGCTGGACGGCTTTTTTGGAAGCAATGATGGTTGCTGCTGCGCCGTCATTGAGTCCCGAAGCATTTCCTGCGGTGACCGTTCCTCCATTTTCTGCTTTGCGGAAGGCGGGGCGAAGTTTGGCGAGCACTTCTAAAGTGGTATTTGGTTTGATAAATTCATCTTGGTCAAAGACGATTGGATCTTTCTTTCGTTGTGGAATGCTTACTGAAATAATCTCTTTGGCTAGGCGACCTTTGCGTTGTGCTTCGGCGGCTTTCATTTGCGACCAATAGGCAAAACGATCTTGATCTTCGCGGCTGATGTTGTATTTATCCACTAAATTTTCAGCAGTTGTCCCCATGCCATCTGTGCCATAGAGTTCTTCCATTTTTGGATTAATGAATCGCCATCCAAAACTACTATCGTGCATTTGAGCATCGCGTCCGAAAGGTTTGGAAACTTTAGAAATGACCCAAGGTCCTCGCGTCATATGTTCTACGCCGCCTGCGATAAACAAATCTCCGTCGCCAGCTTTGATGGCTCGATTGGCATGAATCATCGCCGATAAACCAGAGGAACACAAACGGTTCACCGTTTCACCTGGAACAGACCAGGGCAAACCTGCCAGCAACAAGCACATTCGCGCCACATTGCGATTGTCTTCTCCTGCTTGGTTGGCGCAACCTAGGATGACATCGTCGTAGGCATCTTTTGGGATGTTTGGATTTCTTTCTACGATTTCTTTGATGACCAATGCACCTAAGTCATCGGTACGAATGGGCGATAAAATGCCTGTAAATTTTCCGATTGGGGTTCGGATGCCGTCAATTATGTATGCTTCTTTCATGTATTCTTTTTAGGCGCGCACAATTTTTTTTTGATACGGATTGAATAGATCAAACGAATCTTTTGTACGTATTGTACCGATTTATCTGACTTTTTAGGCTTAGAAAATACCGATTTGAACACAAAGGCAGAGGTCTTTATTGCTCCAAAACCAGCTTACTACTTCGATAAACTGTTCCTCGAAAATAGTAGTAAACCTCTCCTGCTTCGTTCATCACATTCACATCAAAATCTGCGGTTTTATGAGTCACGTTCAAGGCTTTCGCTTCTGCAAAAAGGACTTCGTTTTCTTTGGCGGATTTGGAGTAAATCATATTGCCATTGATAGAAACCGCAATGCGTCCATAGGAATTGGAAGCGAAGGCAAAAGCACTATCTGCGAAGGTGAAGGCTATGCCGCCATGCAGAATACCATGGCCGTTGAGCATTTCTTTTCGGACGGTCATCTGGAGTTTGCAATAGCCTCCTTGGATGGAAATTAACGTCGCACCTAACCATTGTGTGCAATGATCTTTTTCCATCATTTTGTTATAAACGCTTTTTGCTAGTAAATTTTTGTCTTCAACTATATTTTCTTCCATTAATTAGCAATTGCTTTGATAGCCTAAGTCTCCTAATTTAGATGTGATATAATTCGGTCTAAGACCGAGAAATATTATACCCAAGTCGCAGACTTGGACAATCTAATAATCTGTTGCTAAAACAAATCAGTAGCTAACTTTAAGAGTCATCACTAGCTACTGATTATTTTAGGGCGCCATTTTCAATTAAAAAATGTCTCTTTTTGCTTTGCCATTTTCCGCAGCAACGGACTGCACCGATACCGCTCTTCATGATATTCGTCGAAAAGTATGTCCATTCTACGGACACATTCTTCAATACCAATTTCATCTGCCCAAGCCAGCAAGCCTTTTGGATAATTGACTCCTTTGGTCATTGCCAAATCAATGGCTTCAGCAGTAGCGATATCATAATTTAAAGTATCCGCAGCTTCATTGATGAGCATTGCAACGATTCGATCTACTATTTTTTGTCCTTCAATTTTATCTTTTCGAGGAATTGGATTGGTCGCATCTTTTACATAATTATAAAATCCTCGCCCTGTCTTTCGACCATTGAAACCTGCTTCCACCAAGCGTTTTTGAGTGAAAGAAGGTTTGTAGCGACCATCGTAATAGAAGGCTTTGAAGACCGTTTCTGTAACAATGTAGTTAACATCATGTCCAATGAAATCCATCAAGGTGAATGGTCCCATTCGGAAGCCACCGAGTTCAGTCATTGCCCAATCAATTGCTGCAATATCCGCGATGCCTTCTTCGTAAATGCGTAAAGCTTCGCTGTAAAAAGGACGCGCTACTTTGTTGACGATGAAGCCAGGCGTATCTTTCGCTAAGACTGTCAGCTTTCCCCAATCATCAATAATTTCTTTTGCTTTTTGAGTAATCTTTTCTTCGGTCTGAATGGCAGGAATGATTTCCACCAATTTCATCAGAGGCGCAGGATTGAAAAAATGGATACCGATGAAACGCTCTGCTTTTTCTAGGGAAGCTGCTAAGGAAGTGATCGAAAGGGAAGAGGTATTGGAAGCAATGATGCAATCATCGTAAATGAGTGGTTCTAATTGATAGAAGATTTGCTTTTTGATTGCTAAGTCTTCAATTACAGCTTCTATAATAAGATTACAGTCTTTAAAGTCTTGTAATTCAGAAATGTAGAAAATATTGGATTGAATTTGTTTTGCCTTTTCTGCTGTAATTCGCTCTTTTTCCACTAAGCGATTCATGATTTTTACCAGCCTTTGCTGACTTTTTTCAATCGCTTTTGCTGATACATCATATACTAGGACTTGACAACCCGCAGTAGCTGCGACTTGCGCAATTCCGCTGCCCATTGCTCCAGAGCCGATAATTCCGACGATCATTTAATTGAAAATTGAAGGGTGAGAGATATCATATTTCATCTTAGAATCTGTTTTATCAATAGCTTAAGTTCTGAACATTAGCTAAAGTAAATATGACATATCTGTAAAGTTTATTTAAGACATTTGAAGTAGTCAAAGGGCTCCAAACAATCCTTACATCTGAATAATGCTTTGCAAGCCGTTGAGCCAAACTGACTCAACATTTCTGTATTCGTAGAACCACAATTTGTACATTTCACCAAGCGACTTTCACCCATCAACGCCAGCTTATCTGCACTTTCTTCTAGCGGCGCAGCAATACCATATTCTTCTAGCTTTTGCCGTCCATTTTCGGTAATCCAATCCGTTGTCCAGGCAGGAGAGAGTACTAATTCTACTTTGGTTTCATAGCCCGCTTGATCTAATGCAAATCTGATTTCTGTCGCAATCATATCCATAGCAGGGCAGCCCGAATACGTTGGCGTAATTTTCACTAAAACTTTCTTACCATTGGCTTCCACTTCGCGTACTACGCCCATATCCATAATGCTAAGCACGGGAATTTCTGGATCGGATACCGTTCTTAAAATTTCGTTTATTTTTGGTGCTCCTCGCATGATTATCAATTTTTCCTTATCAAATTTCGGTTACCATTGCATATTCGGATACGCCCGCTGCATATACTGCAAATCCGCTAGAATATAACCAAAGTGCTCACTATGAATACCCTTCTTCCCTCCTTTCTGAAACCATTTCGCATCAGGAATTTGAAGTGTCGCTTCTTCTGCTACTCGATAAACCGTTGTACCAAAAGCCGCTCTCACTTCCTCCAAATCTGCGCCAATCCCAAAACTCTTCATTTCTGCTTCGATCTCAGATTCTAAAAATAGTTCATTAGTAAATGCCCACAATTTATTGACGGCAGCTTGCATTTTTTCGTGACTTTCTGCTGTACCGTCGCCCAAGCGTTTCATCCAAGAAGAAGAGAACTGTAAATGGTATTTGACCTCTTTAATTGATTTTGCAGCAATGGCAGCAATATGTTTGTCATTACTTTTTGTCAATTGTTCCAAAAGTGGCAAATGATACGCATCAAAGAAAAATTGACGAACGATGATGTGCGCAAAATCGGTATTTGGTTGCTCTGCTAACAAAGCATTTTTGTACTCTTGTGAATAACGCAAAAAAGCAATATCATCTTCCGTTTTTTCTTCACCTTTTAGCTCAGCGGCGTATTGAAAGTAGTTTCGCACTTGCCCAAAAAGGTCTAAGGAGATATTGGTTAATGCAATATCCGTTTCCAAAGTCGGGCCATGTCCACACAGCTCTGATAGGCGATGCCCTAGTATCATAGAATTATCGCCTAACATTAGGATGTATTCGTATATTTTATCTTTCATTTCTTTTTACAGTTTTGAGTTTAGAGGTAATGAGTTTTGATGCAGATCAGATCAACAAATAAACAGTTCAACGAATCAACATCTTCACTTACATATGCTTCACTTCGTCTGGCAAATCATAGAAAGTCGGATGGCGATAAGTTTTATCTTCTGCGGGATCAAAAAGCGCGTCGCTATTTTTAGGATTGGAGGCAGCAATGTGTTTAGATTCCACTACCCAAATGCTCACGCCTTCTTGCCGACGAGTGTAAACATCTCTCGCATTTTCGATTGCCATAGTGCTATCTGCTGCGTGTAAGCTACCCGCATGACGATGTTCTAAACCGTTTTTGCTTCGAATAAAAACTTCCCAAATTGGCCACTCTTTGTTCATTGCTTAGATTTTAAGATGTGTTGAGAACTACAGTTTCTTTCGGATCAAGTCCGAGTAATATTGCATCCAAGTCTGGAGACTTGGACGATCTTAACTTTCTATCGTTACTGCTTTCGCAGCTTTCTTTTCTGCATGAGCCACCGCTGCTTCCCTCACCCAAGCACCATCGTCCCATGCTTTATTCCTAGCTGCTAGGCGTTCTTTATTACAAGGGCCATGTCCTTTCACGACTTGCCAAAATTCATCCCAATCAATTTCACCGAAGTCGTAATGTCCACGTTCTTCATTCCACTTCAAATCTGGGTCAGGGATCGTCAAACCCAATACTTTCGCTTGCTCCACAGTCACATCCACCATTTGCTGGCGCAACTCATCATTGGTTTTGAGCTTGATTTTCCATTTCATGGATTGTTCAGTGTGCGTAGATTCTGCATCTGGCGGACCAAACATCATCAGCGACGGCCACCACCAACGATTCAAGGCATCTTGCGCCATCTGCTTTTGCACTTCCGTTCCCTTGCAAAGTGTTAGCATAATTTCGTAGCCTTGTCTTTGGTGAAAACTTTCTTCTTTACAGATGCGCACCATCGCTCTGGCATAAGGACCGTAAGACGTACGCGTCAACATCACTTGATTGATAATGGCTGCCCCATCTACCAACCAACCAATCGCGCCCACATCTGCCCAAGACAAGGTTGGATAATTGAAAATGCTGGAATATTTCGCTTTTCCAGTATGCAATTGCTCGAATAATTCATCGCGACTAATACCCAAAGTTTCCGCTGCGCTGTATAAATATAGACCATGCCCTGCTTCGTCTTGCACTTTTGCCAACAAGGCTACTTTTCTACGCAAGGAAGGTGCGCGTGTAATCCAATTCCCTTCGGGCAGCATTCCGACGATTTCAGAATGTGCGTGCTGAGAAATTTGTCGAATATGCGTTTTGCGATATTTTTCAGGCATCCAATCTCTTGGCTCAATCACTTCGCCTCGGTCGATTCTGTTTTGAAATTGCTTTTCTAATTCTTGATTATTCATATTCTACTTTTTTTGGACATGGATTTAACGAATGAAACGGATTTTTGTAGGCTGCATACAGTCTATTCAACAATGTCTGCTAAACCTCTAAACAAATTTAATGGGTATTCTGCCCATCTATTACACAAGTACAAGTACCATTCTTTTCCGTAAACCACGTAAATTCTGCAATTGTACCCCTTACTCCTATATGCTTTGAGTTCCTCATTTCTTATTCCAAGTAATCTTTCAAATACGTAGTTTTTAGGACTATATTGATCGACTAGCTTGGAGGCTTCTCTATGAATTTTCTCGTGATGCGAAGCGATGGAACATCTCTTATTTTTTGAAAGTAACTCCTCCACATAGCCCAAATAAACTTCATCTAATTTATCTCCTCTTTCCATCGCAATGTTTTTAGGAACTTCATAAGCTCCTTTCACTATTCTAATGCTTCCAGGAAGCTCCACGATTTCTTGAAAATCATCTTTGGTTCGGTAAAGATAGGCTTGTAAGGTTATTCCGAGATTAGTGAATCTTTTTATTGTATTCTTGTATATTTCGATGATAGCATCCGTCCTATCAATTCCTTCCATACTTATAATTACCTCTTGCTCATTTTTAGAGGCTTCTTTGCATATGGCTTCAAGGTTTCTTTTCACCAAATCCTCGGATACTAACAAACCAATGTGTGATAGATCTAAAGAGATCGAAGAATTGACCTTGTATTTTTTGACTGATTTTGAAAATCTAAAAAACTCTTCCGTTGCTTCGTTCGCATCTTTTTCGCTTCTTATGCTTTCCCCCATGAAGTCTGTTGTAACTACAAATCCTGCTTCATTTAACTTTTTAATAGAAGCAATTGCCTCTTCTAGCTGTTCACCACCGATGTACCTATTCGCTGCTTTTTTCAATAAGTTAAACAATTTTGGGTGGCTCAACAAATAGGTTTTCGCTTCTTCATTTAGCGCTGCTTTTTTTAGTGCTTGGCTTCCTATTTTTAGCCAATTTTCTTCTTCCATGACGATGATAATTTTAATAGTGATTTTCCACAAAAAAATTGTAAATAAGCTCTAATTCGCTATGGAAGAGTCAAAATCGACCACTACCTTCTCGGAGGTTGGAATAGCCTGACAAGTCAAAATATAACCTGCATCTATTTCTTCTTGCTCTAGCCCATAATTGACAATTACATCTACTTCACCTTTTACCAATTTGGCGCGACAAGTGCAACAAACACCACCTTTGCAAGCATAAGGCAAATCTGCATTTCGCTTCAATGCCGCATCCAAAATATTATCCGAACCTCTTGGAATGCTAAATTTGAATTGCTTGCCTCCTTCTAAAATGGCAACTTCTGATAAAATACTTGTATCAATTTTAGCTTTTTTCTTTGGTTGCTTTTTGGCAATACCATCAGTATTGAATAACTCAAAATGGATTTGTTTTTTATCCAATCCTAATTGAGTCAAATAGTCTTGAATTAAAAAGATCATGGCATTTGGTCCACAAATAAATACATCATCTACTTGTTCCTTATTCACAAGCGTTTTAAAGATAACATCCATCTTAGCTTCATCAATTCTTCCGTTGAATAAAGGGGCGCTGCGCTCTTCTTTAGTCAAGAAGTGAAAAATTTCAAAACGATCCAAATATAGGTTTTTGAGTCCTTCCAATTCTTCTTTTAGAATAATGGTAGAAACGGCTTGATTGATATAAAAGAGCTTGAAAGTACTTTCAGGTTCTAGTTGAAGATGCGTTTTGATGATGGACAAAATGGGCGTGATGCCACTGCCTGCGGCAAAGGCTAAATAGTGTTTGGATTTATTTGGCTGAGCTTCTACAAAGAAACGCCCAGCAGGTGGCATCACTTCCAAGGTGTCGCCTGCTTTCAATTGCTCATTCGCAAAAGTAGAAAAGCGACCACCTTCTATTTTTTTCACGGCAACTTGCCATTCTTGATCCAATGGCGAAGAACACAAAGAGTAAGAACGTCTTACGTCTTCTTCATTGATGTTTGCTTTCAAAGTCAAATATTGTCCTTGTTTGAAATCAAAAGTAGATTTCAAATCTTCAGACACCTCAAAAGAAATCAACGAACATTCGTCCGTTGTCTTTTCAATGGATTTGATCAGTATTGGATAGAATTGTGTTGCCATATTTAGTAAAACTAACTAACATTAATACAAAACTAACGATCATTAGTTTAAAATGCAAAAAAATTTACCTTTTTATTCCCTCTATTAAGCAGATTTTCATCTGTCGCTCTAGTTCGATGAAGTTATAATCTCGATTTTTACTGTACCAAGAATATAACCAACGCAAAGTAGAGAGCGTAGAAAAAAGGATGATTTCCGTATCTACGTCAACGAATTTTCCTTCTTCTTTTCCTTTGTTGATAAGTGCCTCGAATTCGTTTTCGTATTGATCGCGCAATTGAATGTATTCCATTTTCGTTACTTCTTCCAAATGAATCCATTCTCCTGCGATCAGTGCTACTGCATTCGTATGTTCAACGGTGGCACGAATATGTAGCGTAATCAATTGCTCTAATTGCTGCTCTGTATTCAAAGTAGAAGTCGTTATTTCTTTCATGCCTTTGACGAAGAAATTTGCCATGTCGAATAGCAAATTTTGTAGCAACTCCTGCTTAGAAGAAAAGTGATTATAAATACTCGCCGCCTTGATGTCTACTGCTTGAGCAATGTCTTTCATGGACGTTCCATTATAGCCTTTTTTGCGGAAAAGGCGAGCAGCAGCATCTTGTATTTTTTGTTTGGTGGATTGCATTTTTTGAAGCAAAGGTAAAGACTATTGAGGTATGAGCGAAGGTGTTCATAACAAATTGCACTTTTATGTAAGATTTGGAGTAGTAGAAGCCCTGATCTCTGCTTTTTTCAAATCATGGCGGCATTGAACCGCCATGATTTGATCGAGGTTTCTTAAGGACAAAAATGGCTAAAAAGCCATTTTTGTCCTTAATAAACCTCGATGGATTTGGATGGACTCGATGTCCATCCAAATCCAAAACAAGTCGCTTTTAGAAGCACTTTCGGTATTTATGCAATTTCTTATACACACTACACGAAATGTATATTCTATGATCGAATCTCTAAACGTTTCTTCCAATATTCAGGATGTCGCTTGTCATGTACTAAAGCGATAATGTAAATATCGTTGTCAAAAATTCTGAAAATGACTTTATAACGGGAAGGTTTTCCTAGCAATGCTTTTCTGAAATCAGTATCGAAGACTGGAAATTGTTTTGGACTATCTTCTATTCTTTTGATTATATGATTGAAATGCAAGTTAAATTCCACTGCTTTCTCTAGCGAATAGTTAGCATGATACTCCGTCAAAATCTTCATTGACTTCACTATGGAAGATTAACATTGATGCCGTATTTTTTATTGATCCTATTTTGCATATCTCGCAAGCTAACAAGCTGAGCAGTTCCATCCTCAATCGTCTTCCAACGACGGTTAATTTCTGCTTTCCAAACAGGAGATAAATCTTCTTCTAAGATCGCCTTTTCTTTGATGTAGGATACAACACTATCCAAGAAAAGCCGCTGCTCTTCTTGTTTTAGCGTCGTTAAAGCTTGTACTAAATTGGTAACACTCATTTTATAAAGAGTTGAGTGAGCTAGCGGATCGTTTAATTAAAGCGCATTTTGCTTGAAAATAGTTTTTAGGATGAATTGGTAGAGCTGCTGAAGATCTAGGATTTCAATGCTAACTTATTGTGAACCTGCTTCTTCCTCAATTTAAAAAATAAAAATAAAGGTATTCTATTTCTTCTCTCGTATTCTTCTATGTTGGTAAATTTTGACTTTTCAGGTTTAGATTCTCTGATTTCTATAACTTCAAAATTTGAATCTCTAATTATTCTCCAGTACTCCTCAAGTGTCCTATGAAACTTGATTACTTCTTTGCCTAGCCATACATTTACCCTTTCGCCGCTGTTGAAATAATCATCTACGATCCAATTTCCTCGCTTCGCTTTTTGATGGTAGGCTTCGTAGGAACTCGTAATCACAGGGTGTTCTACAGAAAAGACAAATACTCCTTGTTCCTTCAAACATACATTTACCTTCTTCATTAAAGTTGCTAAATCTTCAACGTAATGAAGCACAAGTCTTGAAACAACTATATCGTATTTTGTTGCTCCAAACTGCAGTTCCTCAATATCTCCAATTTCAATCGTTGAATTAGTGTGAGCTAGGTTTTCTACTGCTAAATCTGCCATTCTCTTTGAACCTTCAATTCCATGATAAGACTCAATCCCTCTTTTAAGCAGTGCAATTCCGTACTTACCATCTCCACAACCTAAATCTAAGACTTTTTGACCCTCCAACTCTCCCAACAATTCATCCATTATCGGTTGTTCAATCAACTCGTTAGGCGAATGCTCTCTACTTCGTTTTTGACGGTATTGCTCAAAAAAATCTTCGTCATCGTAAGCGGAATAGCTTTTGTACTTCATTGTTGGGAGGTGATTTTGTTTTTAGAACGTATTCATTTGGAGTAAGATTTTTACTGTTTTAGAGAAGCATCTTCAATTTATTTTTGGTATCCAACACTTCACTCTACTTTTATATTCCAAATAATCTTCCCCAAACCTTTCTATCATATCTCTTTCTTCTAATGGTCTCACTACAAATTGCCAAAGAATTGCTCCAATCATAGTGTAAATCAAAATGTGGATTGACCAAAACAAAATACTAACAGAAAGTCCCTGTCCGATTCCAGCGATAGCCATTGGGTTTCTAACATATTTGTAAGGACCTTTTGTTACAAGTTTTTGAGTTTGGTCTAAAGGTAAAGGCGTTCCTTGACCAATTTTCACCATTACATATGCACTGTAAAGCCCAATTGTGCTAAAAAACACAAATAGAGAAATTGCCATTGATATGGTTTCCTTAGATGGTAGCGAGTTTATTTCAAAGGATTCTATAATTAGAACTGGAAAAACGAATAAGGTAATTAGCCAGACACAGACAATTTGAAAAATCGTTTTTATTGAATTGGCAAGCATATTATCTGTAGTTGCTTTTCTGAAGGCTTGTTGCCCACTTATTAGAAATAAATTGTAGCATAATCCAAGTATCATTACAGTTGTAGATAAAAATCCGCCGCCAGTTAATATTGATGCGTTTACACAGTACAAGGTCGCAAATCCAAAGCCACCGAGAATCACATAATCTAATTCCTTTCTTTTCTTGTATGCTCTCACTATCGAAAGAAGTGCAACTACAATTAAATCTGGAAGCATAAAGGAATTAAAAGCATTGCTTCCAATCCCTGGGAATTGAAAGGCCTCGTAGAACTCCTGATTCAGTAACAAGCCTATCCACCAAAGGGAGATTAATGTAGCTTGTAGTAAGTAAGCAGTTCCTTTCATGGTTTATTTTTACAGCCAATATACAAATTCTAAAACAAACTCACATATCCCAAATGCACCTTGGGTGAACGAAAATCTAAGCCACTTTTGCGCTGACTACCCACTGCCAAGCTCATACCAAATAAGCCCACTGCGGTTTCTAAAGTAATGCCTGCGCCAAGACTGTAAGGGCGATCTATTCTGTTGCTGCGATTGGTGCGATCTTCTAGCCAAGCGTAGTCGAAGAAGGCAT
The DNA here is from genome assembly GCA_039176995.1 of Bacteroidota bacterium. GTDB lineage: Bacteria > Bacteroidota > Bacteroidia > Chitinophagales > Saprospiraceae > JAAUTG01. Next base: position 1,763 of record JBCDFY010000133.1, on the reverse strand, counting down.
AGAAATAGGAATTGGTAGTTAGTAAAAGGCGTGGTTCGAGTGTGAACAAACTGTACTTTGTGGCGAAAATGGACTGTTCGTCAAAACCGCGGAGCAAGCGGTTGCCGCCGATGCGAAACTGTTCATTTTGGAAGACGACTTGGTTGGAAAAGATAAAACTACTGCGATTGCTAAGCTTTAAAGTCCCCCGTTTACCTAAAGGCAGAAAGGTTTCTAACTGCACTTGCAGTTGATACTGGAAACTGCGCAACTCCAAACTATCATAAAGACTTTGGAAGTTGAATTCTTCATTGGTCAGTGCCAAAATTTTGTTATTGGGCGAGATGGTCTTGACGCCTGCACTTCCGCTCAAAAAAGCGCTCCAACCTTTACGTGGATTGAAGCGATAGTCCAGTTTTTGATATAAATACGCCAAGCCGAAACTGCGGTTGCTCAAATCTAATTGTTCAGGCAAAGCTCGCTCTCGTAGCAAGCGATTTTCGTCTACGCTTAGCAAAGAAGAGCTTTGATTATTCCAGAAAACTTTCAAATAATTGCCGCCCGACATTAAGTATTGCACACCAAAATCAAATTCTACATTTAGAAAGACAGAATCTTGTTTGTAAAAATCCAATTGCGCATCCAAGCCAAAAGGCAAGTTCAACACATAAGGATAATTGACTTGCAAATCCATGCGCGGTGTGGCGGGGCGCAACTGTTCAATTTGCGCAAAAATGCGTTCTCCAAAACCTAGCGCATTGTATAATTCACCTTTCAATTCGCCAGTGATGGTAAAATCTGTGGTTGTTTCTGCATTCACGGTTTGGGTGGTCGGTAGCACACCAACGATGAAATCAAAGCGGCTTGCTTTTTTAGGTTTTAGGTACAAATGAAGAATCGCTTGGCTACCATAAAAATCAATTTTGGCATCCTTTTCTTCTTCCACAAACGGCAATTCTTGAATGCGATCTTTGAGCTGAAGGACTTTCGATTTATTGTACGCGCTTCCATTTTCGATACCTAAATAATTGTTCAAATAAGCATTAGAAATATCAACTTTGCCATGAATAATCAAGCTGTCTATGGTCACAAATATTCCCTCCTCCAATGCCAATTGCGCTTTTACTTTCCCTTGCTCAATCTGAACGCTATCCAAACCAATTCGCGCAAAAGGATAGCCATTATTTTCCAATTCTTGCAGCAAGTTTTCTTGTAGTTGCCGCAGCTTTTTCACTTGCAACGGCTGATTGCGATACAAGCGTTCTCGAAACCCAATTTTGGATAGATATGCTTCTTCTACATTACCTTTCCCGAGCGAAAGCCATTCGTGTTTTGCTCCTAAATACAGCTTCGCTAAATAAGTATTTTCGTAGAAATAAATGCTATCCACAGAAGCCGCCAAATAGCCCTGATTTTGAAGATCAGTAAGGCTGTTTTCAAGCACTGGATAAAGGGCGGCGATGTTTTCAATTTTGGAAGGAAATTCTAAGTCAAGTGTTTGAAAAACAGTAGGTTGATCGAAGCAAGTGATTTGTAAATTGTAGTCTTGTGCAAAGAAATAGAAAGGTGAAAATAGGCAGCAGAAGAATGTATTAGATACTATCCAATACGTTAAACTTATATTATATTTGAGTATATTAATTGGCATATTAATTAAGGTGATGTTGAATAATTTGGTGTGTATCACAAATTGTACTTCTATCAAAATGAGAAGGGAATAGAAGTTTTAGTCCCTGCTTATTTCAACTCATGGCGGCATCGAACCGCCATGAGTTGATCAAGGT
>JBCDFY010000132.1:0-20919 GCA_039176995.1 Bacteroidota bacterium | reverse complement strand
TATTGATTCAATAACCTGAATTATCTATAAGTCGCTCGTTATCAAGCTAATAAATTCAGAAGTAAAACCTTTATTCTAAATTTTTGCTTTCATTCCAAAGTGCATCCATTTCTTCTAGGGACATTTCTGTTAGCATTTTAGGACTATGTTTTTCGATGTATTCAAACCGCCGCTTAAATTTACGATTGACACGTTCCAGTGCCGTTTCTGGATCAATGTTATTGAAGCGCGCATAATTGATTAGAGAAAATAAGACATCTCCAAATTCTAGCTCTTTCTCCAATTGTGGTGCACTACTATCCATCGCTTCCTTGAACTCCCCTAGCTCCTCTCCCACCTTTTCCCAGACTTGCTCTTTGTTTTCCCACTCGAAGCCTACTTGCTTGGTTTTTTCCTGCATTCGATAGGCTTTTACCATTGCAGGTAAGGATTTAGGAACTCCACCCAGCACCGATTTCTTACCTTCTTTCAGTTTCAATTGTTCCCAATTTTGCTTCACTTCTTCTTCATCCTTCACTTCCACGTCACCATAAATATGTGGATGTCGCTGAATCAATTTGTCGCAAACCGCATTCAAAGCATCAGCAATATCAAACGCTTTTTTCTCATCTGCAATTTTTGCATAGAAGACCATGTGCAGTAAAATATCACCAATTTCTTCTTTTATTTCATTCAAGTCTTCCTCCAAAAGTGCGTCTGCCAATTCGTAAGTTTCTTCAATTGTCAAATTGCGAAGACTTTGAAAGGTTTGTTTGCGATCCCAAGGGCATTGTTCCCGCAGTTCATCCATGATGGTTAGTAGGCGTTGGAAAGCAGCGAGTTTTTCTTGCATGATTACAGGTAATATTTGATTGCAAATTAGACTGCAAGAATAAACGTTTTTCGGTTTTTTTTCTGAATTAAAATGGAGAAATAAGAATCAATTGCTCTAATCCGCCACTACAAATTGCTTCACGACTTCTTGCTCTTCCGTGATTGCTTTGATTATATAAATCCCTGTAGATAAACGATTTATATCCAATTCAATAAAACGTTCTGCAGGAGAAATAAGCGTTTCGTATTCTAAAACCAAGCGTCCAACGATATCGTAGATCAGGATGGTTGCACTGAAGTTGCGTTGGGTTGCTAACTCAACAGTCAGTGTGTTTTGCGCACTTGTCGGATTTGGAAAAATCTTTAATTGTTCAATTTGTTGAAACTGAGTGGTATCCAGACGCTCGCCTGTCCTAAAAGAGACTGGAGATGAAAATTCGGTACAAGTTTCGTAAGCATTAAATGAACGTACGCGCCAATAGTATTGTCTTTTTGCTTCCAAGTTGCTCAATTCTAAAAATGGGTCTTCGGTCACTTTGCGAATCGGTTGCACGTTAAAACTACGCACGCGATCTATCTCAAAAAGATATTGCGTTGCACCTTCAATTTCTGACCACTCAAAGGATACTAAATTAAAAGTAGCCACTGTAGATTCATTGCTGGGCGTTTCTAAAATAGGAATTTTGGGAACGCCTGAATCAGTTGGTGTGAAATCATTACGCAAATAACTTCTATCAGGATCTTGCACATTCATTGACATGATCTCAATTTGTTCTCCACTGAAAAAGTAATCATTTCGTTCGCATCCATTCAGAAAGTTTGCCATATAATTCAATTCGTCTGGATCAACTTGCACGCCTACTGGATCAAGTACGTTAGTAGTATGGTTGCAATCTTCTGAGCCGAAGGAAAAGAAATAATCTGGAGGCGTATCACACAGAAAGTCACCTGATCGTTCGCAATTGGAACCATCCATTAACTCTGTTGCAACGCCGCTTGGCGAACGTGTAGGAGCAGGATTGCCATGAACTGCCTCTTTCCAAGGTTCGAAGTCCCAACCATTGTAAGGGTGCAATAAACCAAAAAAGTGCCCAATCTCATGTGTCAAAACGATGGAGTCTCCATTGACCTGATCTTTCCGAATCACCAGCCAATCACGCTGTGGATCGTAATATCCCAAAGTCGTACCATCTTCCAAGCTACTGTCATTGTTAGCATCTTTGACAATGAAGATGTTTAAGGCACCATTATCTCGCTCTTGGCGCAAACGATCTCGACCATCATAATGATTTTCGTACAAGGTACCATCATCAATATACTTTAGATTTTTGATGAAAAACTGAATATTCTGACTAATAAAATCCTCATTGAGTTGACACAGCTGATCCAATACTTCTGATTCCTTAACGCGTCCAAGTCCTTTATCATTAGCGATTAAATAGAAAACAATGGGAATGAAAGATGTTTCTGTTCTGGATTCGACCAAACCATTTTTAAGCTGTACTTTGTATCGGAGTAGTCGCTTTTCAAGGATCTTCGTATCAGCTTTAGTCATACCGCAGGAAAAAGTATTTTGAGCAAGCAAAGTACTTGCCAAAAGTAAGCCCAAAAAAGTAAACGCACTTCTCATGTCGGTATTATTTGATGTAGATAAGCAGAAACAAAACTTGATGTTTCCGCCGAGACTAAAAGATAAAATTACAAATATCTCTTCACAGATTCAATGAAAATACTCGAAGAGCCAATATTCTGACTTATAAAACGCAATTTTTACCAACAATTGTTTGGAAGACAGTCGACACTTTTACTAAAGAATGAAGAAAATAACTACATTTGCGACGATTTTTAGACCCCAAATAATTTTTTTAAAAACAATGGAAATAAGTGAGTGTTAAGCAGCAAAAAAATTAGCACTTAGACTATTACTAATAAATTAAAAGACAAGGAGTTATGAGTAAAGTAACCGTTGTAGGAGCAGGAAATGTAGGAGCGACTTGCGCCAATGTACTTGCCCACAAAGACATTGTAAAAGAGGTAATCCTTTTAGATATTAAAGGAGATTTGGCAAAAGGCAAAGCATTGGATAGTTTTCAGCAAGCACCGATTGACTATTACAGCACGCGCTTGACAGGAACAGCAGATTATGCGGATACGGCAGGTTCTGATATTGTAGTTATTACAGCGGGTATCCCAAGAAAGCCAGGCATGAGTAGAGACGACTTAATTTCTACCAATGCGAAGATCGTGAAAATGGTGACGGAATCCATTATGAAACATTCTGACAATCCAATCATCATTGTCGTTTCCAATCCTTTGGATGTGATGACTTTTGCGGCGCATCAAGCCTCTGGTTTGTCAAAGACTCAAGTGTTCGGTATGGCAGGTATTTTGGATACGGCGCGCTACCGTGCCTTCTTGTCTATGGCACTGGATGTTTCGCCTAAAGACATTCAAGCGGTTTTAATGGGTGGACATGGAGATACGATGGTACCACTTCCTCGCTACACCACGGTTGCTGGAATTCCAGTGACAGAAATGATTGATGACGAAACTTTAGATGCGATCGTCGAGCGCACAAAGAAGGGTGGAGGAGAGTTAGTAAAATTGATGGGTACTTCTGCTTGGTATGCGCCAGGTGCAGCGGCAGCTCAAATGGTAGAAGCCATCTTGAAAGATGAAAATCGTATTTTTCCAGTTTGTGCGAAATTGGAGGGAGAATATGGCTTAAATGACTTGTTCTTGGGTGTTCCTGTGAAGTTGAATAAATCAGGCATCGGTGAAGTATTGGAATTGAAATTGAATGAAGGAGAGAAGGAATTGTTGAATACTTCTGCGGAGCACGTTCAAGCGGTGATTGATGTTTATAACAAAATGGATTTATAAAAGACAGAAACTAGATCGTTTCACTGTCATATCTTCTTTGACTGTCAGAGAAACAAAGAATAAATTTCAGGGTAATGTGGTTTGCGCATTGCCCTAATTTTTTTGATCTTCTTCCCAATCTACTGCTGGAGCAGAAGGTTGCAAAGGAACGACAGGTTGAGCTTCCCTTTCTTTTTTCCGTTTTTGAATGTTGCTACAAACCCAAATACCAAAAGCAAGACTTAAAATACCAAAAGCCATATTCAAGCGATTTTTCTAAGCATCGCTGATCCGTTTTCTCAATATTAAAGCCAAAATCAAGCCTACCGCAAGTCTAATCGCGCCGTAAAACAAAACAATTGCACCTGCTGCCAATCCATCATCTTTGGGCACCAAATATTTAGAAGTAAGTATACCGATGATACCTCCAAGAAGCGTGGAGAATGAAATGAATAGAATGTCGGATGGTAAAGATTTAGACATGAGACTGCTTTATTTTCAACGAAAACCAATAGTATTTTGAACGAAATCCTCGTATCTTTGTGTTTAGTTTTCAGTAAAAAAGAAATTTAAAGTTCCAATGATAAATCAGCAAAAGAATTTAAGGCTAGGCGTTATTTCGGCAATCATCATCGTGGCAGCATTGAGTCGTTTGCTGTTTGTAATGATTCCTAACTTCTCTCCAATCGGGGCAATTGCCCTATTTGGCGCAGCATATTTCAGCAAAAAATATTTGGCATTCTTGATCCCACTCGCTGCTATGTGGATGAGCGATTTGATAATCAACAATATGGTTTATCCAAGATTGTTTCCTGAATATTACGACGGCGCATTTGCTTGGGGTGTCTCTTGGTGGGTTTATGGTGCATTTGCTTTGACGGTAGTTGTAGGATTTTTGCTATTGAAAAAGGTCAGTTTCAAGAATGTCGCTCTGGCAAGCATCACTACTGCAATCGCTTTCTTCCTCATCACTAATTTTGGCGTTTGGGCAAGTGGAATGATGTATCCTAAAACGGCAAGTGGCTTGCTACTGTGCTACGGAGCAGCGATTCCTTTCTTTTGGAATACGCTCCTGAGTAATTTGATTTTCGCAGCAGTATTGTTTGGTGGCTATGAGTTGTTGAAGCAGCGATATTCGGTTTTGCAGTATAAGGCTATATAGATAAAATTCCTCCTCTTAAATAGATAAACTTACATGACTGCAGCAGAATTACAGCAGTTAATCAGCAACGGGGAAACGAGTAAAGTGCAGTTCAAAGAGAATGTGCGCAATGAGATTTCTATTGCACAGGAAATGGTTGCGCTCTCTAATAGCAAAGGCGGGCAGATTTTAATTGGAGTCAATGATAAAAATTGGGAAATTACTGGTTTGCAAGCAGATGATTTGAGGCGACTTGATTCTTTAATTAGTACTGCTGCTCAAAGTCACGTGAAAAGCCCAATTGTTGTTAGTACAGAAGTAATAGATGTTGATTTTAAGAAAGTGTTGATTATAAATGTAGTCGAAGGGACAGACAAGCCATACAAAGACAAAGATGGATTCATTTTTGTAAAAAATGGCTCTGCGAAACGTAAAGTAACTAGCAATGAAGAACTTTCTCGTCTTTTACAGAGTAGTGGTAACCTGTCTGCCGAAGAACAACTTTTACAACAAAGCACTTACGAAGACCTTAACTGGGAAAAATTCAAAGCCTTTTACGAAAAGACCTATCGCGAAAATTGTGAGAAAGAGCAGCTAGATCGCTACTTGCCAAACCTCCGATTGGGTAAAAATGGGAAACTTAATTTGGCAGGCGCGCTTTTATTCACAAGCTACCCTGAAAAAAATATCACTGGCTTTTTTATTACGGCAATTTGGTTTTGGGGTGATAAAGTATACGCCAATGATTATCGAAGTAGCGAAAATTTAACTGGAACACTACAAGATCAATTTCAAAAGGCGTTTGATTTCGTTTTTTCTAAATTGCAGAAAATACAAGCTGGACAATCATTCAATAGTATTGGCATTCCTGAAATTCCAGAGGTCGTTCTTCAAGAATTATTGGTCAACGCCTTGGTGCATCGTGATTATTTTATCAAAGATTCGATCAAATTATTTGTGTTCCAAAATCGAATAGAAATCCTTAGCCCAGGAAAACTACCAAACAGCTTAACAGTACAACAAATTCGCCGAGGTATCCGAAGAAAACGAAATAATATCCTAGATTCTTTTGCTCCACATTTGCTCAATTATCGCGGGATTGGAAGTGGTATTTTACGATCTTTGCATACCTATCCAAATATTGATTTTGTCAATGACAAAGAAGCAGGGCAATTCAAAGTAATCATTCATCGTCCAAAGACCTAGCACTCGCGCAACATCTTAATTTCTCATGCTCTCGCTTTCTCAATATCTCACCAATCTACTTATCAAACCTAGTCAAATCTAAATTCTCAATCAAATTAATCAACTTATCCGCATACAAAGGATCAGTTGCATAACCTGCTGATTTTAAACCTCTTGCCCAAGCCTTATAGTTGCTTTTTGGTATTTTGTAGAGCTTTTTATAACGTGTTTTTTGCAACAATTGACTATGTGAACGATAGCTGTCCCAAGAGGATTTGTAGATGCGGAAAAAGTCTTTGTGCGTATCGTCCGTGAAGTTGCTGCAATGTCCTTTTTTACAAGTTCTGGAGAAGCATTTGATGCCAAAATGATTATTGTTGCGCTTTGCCAAACGACTTTCGCCACAATTACTTTCAATCAAACCTTGCGCCAAAGTGATACTCGCAGGAATACCGTATTGCTTCATTTCTTTGATCGCTACTTTGGAAAAGCGTTCGATGTAATCTTCTTGTTTCTTTCGCTTCGCCGCACGCGCTGCACTGTTCTCTTTTTTGCCTAATTTAGGGTCGCTGTACGTCAAATTAGAATACGTATTCGCTAGCGAAGAACTGATTTTAGAAGAAGATTTTGGCTTACTTTCATAGTTCGTTGGAATATGCACTTTTGAACTGGCATGATTAGAAACATTCTTTGCCAACTGAGTTACTTGTTCAACAACGGGCATTTCTTCCAAAGACGCAATTGCCTCGTTTTCTGCGTTTTGCATTCCTACTTCGATGGACACATCCTTCAAAGTAAAGAACAAAACGGCAATGATAATGAATAAGCCTTTGATAGAAATTAGGTGCTTTTTAGCCATTTCCCATTGTTGTAGTTGTCTTGTTTTCATGACGAATTTGTTTTAAAAACTTCAATTACATCACAAATTAAAACAAAATGTTTTTAATTTTAAAACAAATTTGTGAATTTGTTTTAGAACTTTTCTACGGTTTGATAAAAATCACTGCGCTCTAGCTCTTGATTTATTTCTACTTCATGAAAAGATTGGTACTTCTTGATGGCGAGCATTTGGAAATGCTTGTCATCTGAACCTCACAAATGACAGGCACTTCTAAGTCTACTGACACCCCACAAGTCCAAAATCCTTAATTCTAAAGCCTCGTAGAGGCGAACTATGGGTAGACTATCCAAATTCTCTTGATCTAAGTGCCGTAGGTACGAACTGTAACAGGGTCATAGTACGTACTTACGACACTTGATAACATTTTTAGTATTTTTTCTACCCATAGTACATCCCTAGCGGAATTTTTGGAGATGTAAATATTTGTGGGAGGTTGATAGACTTCTAAGTGCACCGTCATCATAGAAAAAATGTACCATTTCAATAGCGGATTGGGAATACATATGAAAAGTCCGTCCTCAACCTATCGTATTTGTCTAAATCCGTGTTCCCATTACTTCACAATCCGCCCATCCGCCATTTCAATAATCCGATCTGTCTTCTCCGCAAAATCCGTATCGTGCGTTACAATCAACAAAGACAAATCCCGCTCTTCCACCAATTGCTGAAAAATATTGAACACATTTTCTGAATTTTTGCTATCCAAATTTCCAGTTGGTTCATCGCCCATGATGATATCAGGATCATTGATTAACGCTCTGGCGATTGCCACGCGCTGTTTTTGTCCACCAGAAATGCGAGAGGACTTTTTCAAGGCTTGCTCTTCGATGCCTAACAAGCGCAACTTCTCCATCGCATCCGCCTCGATCTCTTGATGTGATTTACGTCCCAATTTCTTTGCTGGCAACATCACATTTTCTAGTACCGTAAATTCAGGTAGCAGATAATGAAACTGAAAGACAAAACCAATATTCGCATTCCGAACACTCGCTAAATTATTCTTCGCTTGTCCCGTTAGCAATTGATTATTCACATATAACTCACCTTCATAATCTGTATCCATCGTAGAAAGAATATACAGCAGCGTAGATTTTCCACAACCCGATTTTCCCATAATGGACACAAATTCTCCTTTTTTCACTTGAAAAGAAATATCTTTCAATACCTGAAAATTCACAGGTTGTCGAAAGTATTTATTGATCTTTTTTGCTTGTAAAATCATAAGTCAGTGTTGAATAAGCGTATCGAACTAGCTCGAACAGGGAAGCCATCAAACAATTTCAAACTAAGTTCATTGCCCCCTGATAATCTCCACAGGATCAATCCGTTGTGCTTTCCTAGCAGGCAAATAACCCGCAAAAAAAGTAGCCACTAATGCAAAGACGATACCAATGATGTAGAACGCTGGATTGAAATTGACGGGAAAGGTTTTGATGGTTGGTAGAGCTTCTGTTTCAAAAGGCAACGTACTAATGAGTGTAGATAAACCTAAGCCGATCAATAAACCTAACGCACCACCAACCAAACCAATCAACATGGCTTGACTAATGAAAATCCAACGTACATCTCGTCCTGTGAAACCCGTCGCTTTCAAGATGGCGATGTCGTTCATTTTTTCATAGATCAGCATATTCAAGATGTTGTAAATTCCAAAACCTGCGACAATCAACAACGTAATCGAAACGGCATAAGTAATCATATTACGAATAGTCGTTCCGACTTCAAATTGGGCGTTGGCGGTTTTGATATCCACGCCGTTTACTTCATATTGTTCTGCAAAAACTGTGGTTAGTGGTACGGCACGTTCCAAATCGTGGAGTTTGATGCTAATATCAGTAATGAAGTTGCTGCTTTTTTCTTGCAAGCGTTGCGCGATATTGAGATTGGTATAGCTTTGAGCATTATCAATTTCTGCCAAGCCACTTTGGTATAAACCGACAATTTTGAGGGAGAAAAAATCACCGCGCGGCGTTGCCAATTGAATACGATCACCTAACTTCAAAGACATCTTTTTTGCTGCGCCTGCTCCCAAAATGATGCCATTGGAATTATTCGCCAAATCTCGCAGCGAACCTTCCGTGATGTAGTTGCTCAAATTGAACAAACGATCTTCTTCCAAAGGGTCAACACCATTAATAATCCCATTCAGTTCAATTGCACCCGAGACGTAAAAGGCTTGCGCTTTCACCTGTGGCGTTGCACCCAAGACTTCAGGATGATTTTTTAGATTTTCTAAGATTGGGAGTGCATTTTTGATTTCTGCTTTGGCTTGAAAAGGCTTTATGGAATGCACGACTTTCAGCGCATTGTTCGTGGCATCATATAAGTCGAGTGGCTGTTTTTCAGAAGGTTGTATTTCATTATATAATCGAATATGCGGCGTGCGATCTAGTACCAAATTATCTAGCATCTTATTCAAACCCGTCATAAAACTCATCATCGTCACGAATGTGCCAATACCAAAAGTGACACCTAAAGCCGCAATAGCGGACTGTTTGATGCGCGAAAGCAAATGCGTTTTGGAGATATTGAGTAGGACGGCGAGTTTCATAGCATTTGTTTAGTTTGAAATGGTTTGATAGTTGTTTGAAATGGTTCGATGTAGTTCATCTGACTTCTGACAGTGTCGAGTACTCGGCACAATCTGGCTTCTGTCAGCGAAGCGGTCTTTGCAGTAGAGTTGAAGTATCAATACCCGAAATAATCTCTACTTTATCCAAACTCTTCAATCCTATTTTTACAGCAATTTCTCCTTCGCTGGTGGTTACGGTATTGTCATCACTTAGATATTCGAGTGGAATCACCATTGCATTTTCGCGTTCTTCGATGATGACATTCGCTTCTCCAGAAAGTCCCATGTAGAGGCGCGATGGATGTTCCACGAATTTCGCTTCCACAAGAAAGGTTTGTGCGCGCGTGTCCATTTTGGGCGCAATTTTGGTGATTTTGGCTTCAAAGACCTGGTTGGAATAGGCTTCTAGGCGTATCAAGATTTTCTGTCCTAAAGTAATACTCGCAATATCATCTTCATCCACCAAAAGTTCGATTTTGAAATCGCTGGTGCTTCCAATTGTTCCAAGCGGTTGCTGTGGTGTGACCGATTCTCCAATTTCTTTATTTAATTCAAACAGTATGCCATTCATCTGACTCTTGATGGTAAAATCTTGATTGCTGGCGGCGGCACGATTGATTTGATTTTTGGAAATTCGCAGTTGATTGGTCAGTTCCGTTTGAGTTCGTTGATATTGATTTTCAAGCGAATTGACTTCACGTTGCGCCACTTCATAAGCTAATTTTCGAGCTTGCAACTCATTTTCCGAACCAATACCTTTTTTCCACAAATTTTGCTGTTTCACCAACAAAGAAGAATCATTTTGTAGCTTCAAACGCGCAATTTCTAGTTTCTTCTCAATGTCTTTCAACACATTGGCATTGCCTTGATAATTGGATTCGATTAGTTCGTAGTTCAGGCGCGCATTCTCGATATTCAATTCACTTGCCGTATTTTGAATTTTGAACAATATTTCGCCCACTTTAATGGTATCGCCTTCTTCCACTAATTTTTGCTCAATAATACCCGCTGCGGAAGAATAAATCGTGTACATTTCTTCAGGTAAGATATTCGCAGTCGCATAAACTGCTTCCACGATTGGTGCGAGACTCGGTTTGACGTATTCGGGTTCTTGCTTGCAGGCGTTGAAGGCAAATAATATGAGAAATAAGCCGCCTATTTTGATGTGTTGAACCATTTTCAATCTATTGTTGAGAGGATTCAAATTTACGACTTAATTGATTGTGGTAACATCAAAACACGACTAATCACTTTGTTTTTTCTTTGAATGTTTGAATTTTGGAGACGAAAATTGGCTAGATCATTAGAATTCTATCTTCTAAAAACAATTCGTACTCAAAAAACTGGATTACACTACACCTTTTTCTACTAATCGTTCTACCGAAGAAAAATTCACTCCATTTTTCCAAAGTTCATATTCACTCAAATCCAGATCGTCGTTCCAAACTACGCCATAACCACCTGTCTCTATATGGACACTTTGAAAGAGTTGCTCATCAGCAAGTGCTTGAAAAGGAGAGCGTTGTAACCGATTTTTAAAATCATAGATTTTAATATCTCCATTATCAAAAATGAGAAACAGACGATAGTTGGTCAATGGATAAACATATTTGATAGTTGGATAATTCATCACTTAATCAATTTTATAAATATCTTGGGTGTCCCACATTTCTTGCAAAACTTCTTTTCGAGCTTGTGCCCACTTCTTAATCGTTTTTTGATCTTTCCTATTTATATCTCCTCTCCACATTTCTCCACTGCTTATTGTAAACAAGCCCGCGGTTTCATTATTAACTGCATGAAAGTGTGGTGGTGCATGATCTTCGTAATACATACGAAGTATAATTGCATTTATTTTCCCAATAACTGGCATTTATTGCTCATTTAGATCAGAACAGCCATGAGTTTGAAAGAGTTTCCAGTCTGAATAACTTCTTCAATAGATAAAAGTGAGTTTCTTCTTTTACGATTGTACGTACATCTTTTAATTTTATAAAATTGACGGTCTCACACCAGAGGAAACCGTCAACTAAACCTCTTAAATAAAAGCATTTCTAAACCAATCTAAGCAATTTCCACTTCTTGCATTTCTGGTTCTGCCTCCATCAATTTAGGAACTTTAATCTTTAAAATTCCCTCTTCAAAACGTGCCTCGATCTTTGCTTGATCGGCTTTATGACTCAATTCAAAGATGCGTTCGAAGGATTTGATGGGATACTCTTGTAACATAAAATTGGGCTTATCGTCTTTGGGTGTTCGTTTTCCTGTTATATATAAGGTGTTTTCGCTGACCCAAATCTTGACTTCTTCTTTTTTGAAGGACAAGCAATATACCCAAGCCTCGAAATAGCTTTCTTCTTCGATGATATTGACGGGCACATTATATTTCGGACGACGATAGCCCGCTTTTCTAAATTTTCGATAACTCATAATTTTCTTTTTTGATTATTGAATCTACTCCTGAAGACGAAGCACTCAAAGAATTACTCTAAATGCCGTTGATATCTTCGTACCAATCTTCCAGCAAATCTCTCAAGCGGCGTACTGCGTAGCCTTTTCTGGAAATGATGGTTTTTAATTTCTCGTTGGATTGCTCGGCGAGTTCACGCAACGTAATGCCTTCCAATTCATTTTGCAAGAAAACCCAACGCTGCTTTTGGGGTAAGGCATCTACTGCCTCATAGAAGGCTTCCCAAAACTGCTCTTGCCAATAGTATTCTTCTGGTGTGAAATGATCGGTTAGCCATTGCTGATTAGTTTGGTCTTCTTCCTCAAACAGATAATCTTCTAGCCAATCTGGTGCTTTTTTTCGATAGTGATCTATTACTCTATTGCGCGCCACTTGAAACAACCACGCGCGTAAATGCTTTGGTTGTTCCTTTTCCACCTGCCGACTCAATTGATACCATACTTCTTGCAGCAAATCTTCCGCCACTACTTTATTAGCTACTCTAGCGCGCAGAAAAGCAGTGAGTTCCGCCTCATGTTGTTGTACTGCTTCTTCAATTTTTTCAGCAATTAGAATATTCATTGATTGGTAAGACGAAGCAGATAGGAAATTACTTTAACGTAATTGTTTACCACATAGCTCATATAGTATTTTCATAGAGCTCACATAGTTTCTAAACCTGCTCAAGTTGTAGGAGAATAGCCCTATTTTATCATAGAAGTTGCTCGAAAACCCGATTTTTGTTTCAGAAACAGAAAGCAATTACTATGATCTATGTGAAACTAACTATTGTGACTACTGTGGTAAATAATTACACTTTAACTATTCCACCGGCATTAACCGAAAAACAAAACTTGGACTTTCCACCGCTACATAAATATAGCCATCTTGACTCATCGCGACATTGCGAACGCGACCGATGTTTTTCAAAATGGGTTCTTGACTGATGATTTCATTGCCTTTTACTTCGCAGAGTTCGAGATAATCGAATTTTAGAGAGCCGACAAGTAGATCGTTTTGCCAAGCTGGGTAGCGGTCGCTGGTGACAAAGGTCATGCCGCAAGGAGCGATGGATGGCACCCAGTAGGTGAGTGGTTGTTTCATGCCTTCCTTTTTGGTCAAATCGGTGAAACGCGTGCCGCTGTAATTGATGCCGTAGGAGATTACGGGCCAGCCGTAGTTATTACCTGCTTGAACAATGTTGATTTCATCACCACCTTTGGGTCCGTGTTCATGTGTCCAAATTTGTCCGTTCATTGGGTTCATCGCGACGCCTTGTGGATTGCGATGTCCGTAAGAGTAGATGGAAGGTTGAGCGTTTTTATCATTGATAAATGGGTTATCTTCGGGTACACTTCCATCGTCTTTCAAGCGATGAATTTTGCCACAATCATTCGTCAAATATTGTGGATGATCGTCTCTTCGTCCTCGATCGCCTACGGAGAAATATAAATAACCTTCACGATCAAATTCGATGCGACTGCCATAGTGGTGGCGCGTGGAAACATAAGGCTTAGCAATGAAAATATCTTTACCATCTGATAAGCGATTTCCATCTAGTTTGGCTCTAAAAACGGCAGTTGTTGCTTCGCCATCGTTGCTTGGATTGGGCTTAGAATAAGAGAGATAGATAAAGTTATTTTGCTCAAAATTGGGATGAATCTCTACATCCAATAAACCACCTTGTCCTTTGTGTAATACTTTGGGAACACCTTGAATTCGTCGCTTATCGCCTTGCTGATTGACGCGATACATTTCTCCCGATTGAATGGTCAATAAAAACTCTCCACTCGGTAAAAATACCATTCCCCAAGGATTGCCAACATTAGCAACAACTGTATCCAATTCCACAATTTGATTGATCGCACGAAAGGTATCTGATTGTACTTGATTGCCCTTGAAATCGTAGCGATCTTCTTGGCTTGCATTTAAAATATAAGCCGCCAATTCTTGAATTTCTTCTTTTGAAAAAGTTTCCTCGTAAGCAGGCATTCCTGCATCTTCATTTCCCACCTTAATGATTTTTGCGACCTCGCTTTGCGTATCGCCGTACTGCCACTTTCGATTCACAAAATGCTCCAATTGCTTGCCATGACAATCCGCACACCATTTTTGATAGTTTTTGGCAGCGCGTTTTTCTTGCTGTTCGGTCAAGAAAATTTCAACTTCTTTGGTTTCTACCATTTTTTGATTGCAGCAGATGAGGAGGAATAAGGAAAAGAATAGTAAGAAAGATGCTTTTTTCATTAGAAAGTGATTGAAATTTGAATTCGTATTGTACCCATATAAAAAGCTACACAAATAATTGGTAACACTTACTAGAGTGACTTGTTGCGGGATAGGATGGACGTCGAGTCCATCCCATCCCATCAGGGTTTAACAAGGAGACAAAAGCGGCAATTAAGCCACTTTTGTCTCCTTGTTAAACCCTGATCAAGTCATGGTGGTTCGACCACGTTTGCCTCAGGCTGATGCCGCCATGACTTGAAATACGCAAAGATTTGAGTTTCTATTTCTGCTTATCCTAGGTAAAAGTGTAATCTTCACAGATGTTTATATAACATCAGAACAAAACACTTACCTTTACTCTTCTACATCAAAACAACGAAACACAATGAAGTACGTCCCTTTCTTGTTGACGCTCCTCTTGACGCTCGGTTTGACCTTCTTACTCAATACATCGCAACCTTTCGGTACAGAAGCTCCTGCGCTTGGTCCATTGTTGAGTCCATTTCATGGTTTTTGGCAAAATACACAAGCAGAATCCGAATCGGATTATAAAAAGCTGAAATTGAAAGGCTTGCAAGACGAAGTGAAAGTGATTTATGACGAGCGACTGGTGCCGCATATTTTTGCGAATAATGAACAAGATGCGATGTATGCGCAAGGTTATGTGACGGCAAAACATCGTTTGTGGCAAATGGATATTTCGACGCGAGCAGCGGGTGGAATGTTATCGGAAGTTTTCGGAGAACGGACGTTGGACTACGATAAATTGCAAAGAAGAAGAGGTGTTTTAAATGCAGCAGAACGCACCGTGGAAAGTTGGAAAAAAGGAGAACAATATGATCTGATTGAAGCCTATGCAGATGGTGTAAATGCTTACATTAATTCACTTTCCGCCAAAGAGTATCCAATCGAATTTAAGCTCATTGGCTACGAACCAACAGCTTGGACGCCGCTAAGAACTGCGCTTTTTCAAAAAAATATGGCGCTAAGTCTTAATTTTCGCTACCAGGATTTAGCAGCCACCAACAGTTTGACGCTCTTCGGTCGAGAAGCCTTCGATTTTCTTTATCCAGAACTCAATCCAAAGCAATCGCCCATCATTCCAAAAGGAACAGTTTGGACAGCGGATAGCACGCGCATCCTAGATTTAGATACGACGAATATCTTGATTGGTGGCTTATTTGATTATCCAGAACTACCAAAATCGCAACCTGGAATCGGAAGTAATAATTGGGCAGTGGCAGGCGCGAAAACCGTAAATGGCAATCCAATTCTGTGCAATGATCCACACTTGCAATTGACGCTGCCTTCCATTTGGTACGAGTTGCAAATTCATACGCCCGAGCGCAATGTTTATGGTGTTTCTTTACCCGGCATTCCTGACATCATTATTGGTTTTAATGAAGATATTGCTTGGGGTATTACCAATGTTGGACATGATGTAACGGATTGGTTTGCGATGGATTGGTTGGATAAAGAGAAGATGCTTTATCGTTTCAACGGCAAAGAGCGACCTGTGGAATTCGTAGTAGAAGAAATCAAAGTGAAAGGCAAAAAAGAACCTATAATTGATTCGATTCGCTATACACATTTAGGACCAGTTGTCTATCAGTCCGAGGAAGAAGGCTACCACGATTTGGCAATGCACTGGTTGTCTTTGGACACACCAAATCCGAATGAAATTGCTACTTTTTCTCACTTAAATAAAGCGAAAAATTACGATCAATATACCAGTGCATTAAAAACTTACGAAACGCCTGCACAAAACTTAGTTTTTGCTGCAAAAGATGGAGATATAGCTCTCCGTATTGCTGGAAAATTGCCTATGAAGCGACAAGAGCAAGGGCGATTTGTGCTAGATGGTAGCAAGCAAAGCAATGAATGGAGCGGTTTTATCCCGTTTCAGGAAATGCCAGTCGTGAAAAATCCGCCGCGCAATTTTGTCGCTTCTGCCAATCAAAGAACGACCGACGAAACCTATCCTTACTACTACAATACGGAAAGTTTCGATGACTTCCGTGGTCGCTTCATCAATCGTGAACTGGATAGCATGAGTAACATTACCATTGACGATATGATGCAATTGCAATTGAGCAGTTATAGCATTTTCGCGGAAGAGGCACTGCCTTTGATGTTAGAAAACTTAGATCGTCAAGAATTGCCTGCGGTGCAATTGGGCTTAGTAAAAATATTGGAAGATTGGAATTATCACTTTGACATAGACGAAACTGCACCTGTCATCTTTTTGGAGTGGTACGATCAGATGTATGAACTGCTTTGGGATGAAGTTTTAGTGTATCAAGATTCGATTCAAGTGCTACAAGTGGAGCAATTCAAGACCATCGAAATGCTGGAAAAACATCCGCTCAACGTTTTTTGGGATGTACCAGAAACGCCCGAACGCGAGACACCTGAAATGATTGTGACACAAGCCTTTGGAAAGATGTACGAAAATATCAACGAACAATTAGCGGATGAAGATTACAGTTGGGAAGAGCGACGTGGTAGCTATATTGCGCATTTATCACGCACTTTAGAACCCTTTGGTCGCTACGATTTACCAACTAATGGCTATCGGCTTGCGCCCAATGCTGTGAGCAAAGTTGCTGGACCTTCTTGGCGCATGGTCGTAGAATTAGGAGAAGAAATGAACGCTTTTGGCATCTATCCTGGTGGACAATCTGGCAATCCAGGCAGTCCCTACTATGAGAATATGATTGATGATTGGGTGGAAGGCAAGTACAACAAACTGTTCTTTATGAAAGATATGGACGATAATCGGCAGCCGTGGTTATTTGAACAGCGGTTGCAACCGTAAGGAATGTTGATTTGATGAACTGCTGATTTGTTGATTTGAAAAACGACTAAATAACACAAAAAATACAATCTTTCGATCTGTCAGTTATTTTTTTAACTAAGTGATTCATTTTAAACGTGTTGAAAACAATGGCTGACCTCAAAGTCGAAAGTTTATTTTTTGTCAATAATTAATATGAAAAATTTCTTGATACAATTTCTTTTGACTTTAATATTAACGCTCCTCGTTCAACTGTTTTTGCCTTGGTGGAGTTTGGTTATAGTTGCTGCCGTTGTAGGACTCTTTTTTAGTTATAAATATGGTGCAGTGAGCTTTTTGGCAGGTTTTCTAGCCGTTGGTTTACTGTGGCTATTGAGTTCAGTGTGGTTATCCAGCGGTGCTGAAAATCAAGTGCTGGCAAATCGAGTTGGAGAGTTATTTGGAGGTATGAGTCGCATCTACTTGGTTTATACGACGGCGATGTTAGGTGCAGTATTAGGAGGTCTGGCAGCAATGACTGGAACTTTAGGAAGAAAATTAGTAAAACAATAGTAGTTTTTACCACAGTAGTCACAATGGTTAGTTTCATATAAATGCACACTTACAGAAAATTAGAGGTATTAAAACTCTGATCTCTGCTTTTTTCAACTCGTGGCGGCATCGAGTCACCGTGAGTTGATCGAGGTTTCCAAAGGATAAAAAATCGGCAATAAGCCGATTTTTTATCCTTTGGAAACCTCGATGGATTTGGATGGACTCGACGTCCGTCCAAATCCAAAAAAGTCGCTCTTGGTAAGTATTTATTTTACACAAATTATAGAGCTCAAAGTGGACTTATAGTCTATTTTCTATGACAGCTTTCAATGTTGTGTGGTCTATGTGAAAACGCTGCATGAGCTATGTGGTAAAAACTCATAAACAATAAAGAAATGAATTCAAATATAGAAATTGCAACGCTTGGTGGCGGTTGTTTTTGGTGTGTCGAAGCAGTTTATGATTCCGTGGAAGGCGTGATTAGTGCAACTTCTGGCTATTCGGGTGGAACGGAAGAGACCGCGAATTACGAAGCCGTTTGCAGCAAGACCACCGATCATGTGGAAGTGGTACAGATCAAATTTGACTCGTCCGTCATCAGTTATGCGGAATTGCTAGAAATGTTTTGGACGGCGCACGATCCAACAATACCCAATCGGCAAGGAAATGACGTTGGTCCGCAATATCGTTCGGCGATTTTTTATCACAATGAAGAGCAGAAACAAATCGCAGAAGACTCCATCGCCAATGTAGCCACTCAAGTTTGGGATGCGCCAATCGTAACGGAATTGATTGAATTTGAAGACTTCTACGAGGCAGAAGCCTATCATCATAACTATTATGCCAAAGTAGGCGACCGAAATTCTTATTGCACTTTTGTCATCACGCCTAAAGTGAGTAAGTTTCGTAAGAAATTCGCGCATCGTTTGAAGAAAGCGACGACTTAAATTCTAAGCGAGAGCAGAAAAACTGTACAATTTTTCTGCTCTCGCTCAAAAGAGACAAAGGAGGAGCAAAGAAAAAATTTATTTTTTCTTTGCTCCTCCTTTAATTTTACCAAAATGCAACCACTCGCAGAAAGAATGCGCCCCAAAAATCTGGACGACTACATTGGTCAAGAACACCTAGTAGGCGAACGCGCTATTTTGCGTCAATCCATCAACAACAACCAAATTCCCTCTTTCATTCTGTGGGGTTCGCCAGGCATCGGAAAAACGACTTTGGCGACGATTATCGCTTCGCAACTAGATCGTCCATTTTTTCAGTTGAGTGCAATCAACTCTGGCGTAAAAGACATTCGCGAAGTCATTGAAAAAGCCAAAAAGCAGCATTTTTTCTCGCGTCCCAATCCCATCTTATTCATTGATGAAATTCATCGCTTTAGCAAATCGCAGCAAGATGCGCTACTGGGCGCAGTGGAAAAAGGCGTGATTACACTCATTGGCGCAACCACCGAAAATCCTTCCTTTGAAGTCATTCCTGCCTTGCTTTCGCGCTCGCAAGTTTATATTTTAAAGCCACTGACTAAGGAGCAACTCATCAATTTAGTTGATAAAGCCATCGCAGAAGATGAGTTTTTGAAGCGGAAGAGTATCCAAATAGAAGAATACGATGCTTTGCTGCGGATATCGGGAGGCGATGCTCGAAAGTTGTACAACGCCTTGGAGTTGGTCGTGAATAAATTATCTGATCAAGAGGAAGTTATCATCAATAATGAAGCAGTGCTTTCTGCCATTCAGCAAAACTTGGCGGTTTATGATAAAGGTGGTGAACAGCACTACGATATTGCTTCGGCTTTTATCAAATCTATTCGTGGCAGCGATCCAAATGCGACGGTTTATTGGTTAGCGAGAATGATTGAAGGAGGAGAAGATGTAAAATTCATTGCACGCAGAATGGTCATCGCCGCATCGGAAGATGTTGGACTCGCAAATCCGAACGCGCTGCTGATGGCAACGACTTGCTTTCAAGCCGTTCAGATGATTGGAATGCCCGAAGCACGCATTATTTTGTCTCAAGCAGCGGTTTATTTAGCAACGTCGCCGAAGAGCAATTCTACTTACTTAGCTATTGGAGAAGCCCAACAAAAAGTGCGCGAAACAGGTAACTTGGCTGTTCCATTGCACTTACGAAATGCACCAACCAAACTGATGAAAAATTTGGATTACGGTAAAAATTACAAATACGCGCACAATCATCAGCAGAACTTTGTGGAGCAAGAGTTTTTGCCCGAAGAGATTCAGAATACAAAACTGTTTGAGCCGCAGAACAATCCTTCCGAAGAGAAAATTCGGCAGAGGATGAAGGCGTTTTGGAAGGAGAAGTATGAGTATTGAGAGAGGCGAGACCGTTTGTAACTGTCAGATCCACTACGCTGTCAGATTTACGATGTGTTAAGTTTCCTAACTTGACACAAATATCCTAGCCGTTTCCTAACGGCACACACTATACTTTTGCAAAATGGACGACAAAAAATCCACTCTTCTCATTCGACTTTCTTGAGCGTTATAGTTGTTCTCTCCACAAAAAATAATCGTTTATCAAATAACTTTAATGAGGGTTTTTTTAAGAGCCAAAGATTAATATGTGCTATGTGAAAACACTCTATGGCTATGTGGTAAATCAAAAACAACAATTATGTTCTGGAAAAAGAAACCTAAATATCCTACTACGCAAATCACCGACAGCAATTTCAACGAATTAGTCGGAAAACCGGAAGTACCTGTGCTTTTGGATTTCTACGCAGACTGGTGTGGTCCTTGCAAAATACTCGAACCTTTTATTGATGAATTGGCGGAAGAATACGAAGGCAGAGCTTTGGTGGCAAAAGTGAATACCGAAGCGAATCCGCGCTTGAGTCAGCACTTCAAAATCAAGTCCATTCCGACCATTATGTTTGTCAATAAAGGACAGATCGTGGAGCGTTTTCAAGGTTTGATTCCAAAGCCAAATTTGGAAGAAATTTTGGACGAATATATTGCGGAGAATGCGGGGGCTTGAAGCAATAGATTTGGAGTGCTTTTAGCAGATACAGAGGATTTAGAAGTAATGGGAACGCGGATTAGACAGATTTGACGGATAGTGGACAGATTTTTTATGTTTCCAATTCTTTTAGTATTTCTTGAACGATCTCTAAATTCTTCGAAAATTCTGCGTAGGACGGAAAATCATTTACTAACGCTTCCCATAATTGTTCTGCTTGTTGAAAAAAAGCATGAGATTTTCTCGTATTTTCTTGTTTCTGATGGAGTTGTCCTAATTTTGCGTACGAAATCGCTAAGTTATTTTTGTACAAAACGCTTTGTGGATAGCTTTCATAGAGTTCTTTTTCTAATTGATTGTACTGCTCAAAGAAAGAGCGTGCTTTTTCCAAATTGCCTAAATCTGCTTGCGTTTGCCCTAATTTTTCGTACGAAATCGCTAAGCCATTTTTGTA
>JBCDFY010000131.1:0-20952 GCA_039176995.1 Bacteroidota bacterium | reverse complement strand
TCTTCGAGCTAGAACAGTTCATTAGCAAATACATCACCAAACGAAACGAGAGCTTCTTTGCAGCAGATATTGCTCAAAACAAAGAGCGTTTACAGGCAGAAATTGAAGGGAAATCAGTACTGGTCATTGGAGGTGCAGGAACGATTGGGTCTTCTTTTATTAAAGCGATTTTACCTTTCCAACCTAATAAATTGATCGTTGTTGATTATAGCGAAAATGGATTGACGGAACTGACTAGAGATTTGCGTAGCCAAGATTTATATATTCCAAAAGAATACATTACCTATCCTTTCGATTTTGGAGGGAAAATATTTGAAAAACTTTACCTCACTAATCAATTTGACATAGTCGCTTGCTTTGCCGCACACAAGCATGTTCGCAGCGAAAAAGATCATTTGGCGATAGAAGCCATGATTAACAATAATGTATTCAATACCAAAGAGCTGCTAGATTTAGCTCTTCAAAATCCACCAAAGCACTTTTTCTCTGTTTCAACGGACAAAGCGGCAAATCCAGTCAACGTGATGGGGGCGAGTAAAAAGTTGATGGAAAAAGTATTACTATCCTACGCAAATGACTTGAAAATCAGCACGGCACGCTTTGCTAATGTCGCGTTTTCCAATGGAAGTTTGTTGTTTGGTTTCATTCAAAGAATGATGAAAAGACAACCACTTTCCGCGCCGAGCGATGTAAAACGTTACTTCGTTTCGCCTTTAGAATCGGGGCAATTGTGTATGCTGGCCTGCTTGTTGGGAGATACGAAAGATATTTTTTATCCCAAACTGCGAGAAGACCAAATGCTAACTTTTTCAAAAATAGCGGAGGATTTTTTAGCAGAATTGAAATTAAAACCCGATTATTGTAGTTCAGAGGCAGAGGCAAAAATGAAAGCTATGGAATGGACTATGGAGTCTTCAACTTATCCCGTTTACTTTTTTAAGACGGACACTTCTGGAGAAAAAGCATATGAAGAGTTTTTTACATCTTCGGATGTCTTGGATACCTCAACCTTTCAATCCTTAGGAGTTATTAAAAATAGTCCAGCTCACCCAAAGTCGAATTTGAACGCCACACTCAGAGAATTTCAGGATTTATTTACCAAAGATCGAATTACTAAACCTGATATAATTAGTCTGCTCAATCAGCACTTGCCAGATTTTTCACATATCGAAACTGGTAAATTGCTAGATCAAAAAATGTAAGATGTATAGAGCTTTTAAGAGGCTGGTGGATTTTATAATTGCTTTGGTAGCAATCATCATTTTGATTCCTTTACTACTGCCGATTCTCATTGGATTGAAGCTAACAGGAGAAGGCTACGTTTTCTATTTCCAAGAGCGCGTAGGCTTCAAAAATAAAATTTTTAATATTTGGAAGTTTGCAACGATGCTAAAAGACAGTCCAAATATGGCTGGTGGTCTCATTACAATGAAGAAGGATCCACGCATTACACCAATGGGTGGCTTTTTGAGAAAAACTAAGATCAATGAACTGCCACAATTGGTTAATATCTTGCTGGGAGATATGAGCATTATTGGTCCTCGTCCTGTAATGCAAAAAAGCTTTGACCAGTATCCTCCAAAAGTTCGTAAGTTGATTTACAACTCTAAGCCAGGACTCACTGGAGTAGGCTCTATTGTGTTTAGAGATGAAGAGGAAATCATTACGCAGGCTAAGGAAATGGGCATTGAACCTTGGGAATTCTACAAAACGGTCATTTATCCTTACAAAGGAGAACTAGAAGCATGGTATCAGAGAAATATTACACTCGATACAGATATTAAAATACTATTTTTGACAGTTTGGGTAATCTTCTTTCCCAAAAGTCAGCTTCACTATCAAGTTTTCAAAGACCTTCCTTCGCAGCCTGAAGAACTCAGCTCTTACCAAGTTCAAAGCCAAAGTGTCTGATTTAACATTCATTCGCTTTGCCTATCTTCAAAGTAAATTCTAACTTCGCAGTTCAATTTATTATTCCGTCTTCTATTTGAAGGACAAATACTTGTAGTAATTTTAAAAGTGAGCATAAATTGAAAACAGAGGACTTTTTTCCAAAACTCGCAGAAAGTCTTTTCAGCCCGAGGTAAACTAAAGCTTTCAGAGGTGAAACCTGCGCGTCTCAGGTGTAAGACTTTCTGCCTAGAGAATTTTTAAGGAAAGGAAGGATACAAAATCTATAACTTTTCATCTTTTCCTTCCTCAAGCTCCTCTGGAGCGAAGCGGATATACATAGAAGATTTTTCGTCCGCGACCCCACGAAATTTAAAAATGTGTCTACATTTTAGTGCAATAATACACAATACCATTTATACAATACATCTATGAAAACAGCATTAATTACAGGAATTACAGGGCAAGATGGTGCTTATCTAGCAGAGTTGTTGCTAGAAAAAGGATATATGGTGCATGGACTTAAGCGCAGGAGTTCATTGTTTAACACCAATAGAATAGATCATTTGTATCAAGATCCACACGAGACAGATGTGCGCTTCAAATTGCATTTTGGCGATTTGACGGATTCAGGCAACTTAATTCGTTTGATTCAAGAAATTAAGCCTGATGAAATCTATAATCTAGCTGCGATGTCTCACGTAAAAGTGAGTTTTGATATGCCTGAATATACTGCCAATGCTGATGGTATTGGAACGCTTCGTATATTAGAAGCAGTGCGAATGTTAGGGCTGACGAAAAAGACTAGAATCTACCAAGCATCTACCTCCGAACTTTATGGTTTAGTACAGGAAGTACCACAATCCGAGACAACACCTTTCTATCCACGCTCGCCTTATGCAGTGGCGAAAATGTATGCTTACTGGATTACCGTGAATTACCGTGAAGCCTACGATATGTTCGCTTGCAATGGAATTTTGTTCAATCACGAATCACCTTTGCGTGGCGAAACTTTCGTAACCAGAAAAATTACGCGTGCAGCAGCGAAGATTGGTTTAGGCTTGCAAGAGAAACTGTTCCTTGGAAATATGGATGCCAAACGCGATTGGGGGCATGCTAAAGATTATGTGGAAGCGATGTGGTTAATTTTACAACAAGAGCAACCAGAAGATTTCGTGATTGCGACGGGTGTGACGACTTCTGTCCGTGATTTTGTGCGTGCGGCTTTCCGCGAAATTGGCGTAGAGTTAGAATTTAGCGGCAAAGGAGAAGCGGAAGTGGGAATCGTAGTGTCATCTTCCAATCCAGATTATCTATTGGAAGAAGGTCGAACCGTAGTGGCAGTTGATCCTAGATATTATCGCCCAACCGAAGTAGAATTACTAATTGGTGATCCCACAAAATCTAAGACTAAATTGGGTTGGAAGCCCAAGTATGATTTGCAAGGTCTAGTGACGGAAATGGTACAAAAAGACATTGAACTCTTCCGTAAAGATCAACTTTTGAAAGAAGCAGGTTTTGTAGTGCCGAATCAGTATGAGTAGTTGTTGAGGACTTTTCAGATATACACATTTTTTAAATTAAACAGACGAATTTTTATCCGCGATAACTATCGGGATAAAAATTCGTCCGTTGGGGTTTCTTCGGACAGAAGCAGATTTTTTGGAGATGGTTTTGAAAAACCATCTCCAAAAAATCAGCTTCTGTCCAAAAGTCCCCTTTGAAAACAAAAGAAAAACTTGTTTTTCTTTTGTTTTCAAAGAAGCATTAGCAATGAACAAAACAGACAAAATCTACATCGCAGGACACCGAGGAATGGTAGGTTCTGCGATTTTAAGAAAACTGAAGTCAGAAGGCTACAGAAATTTCGTCTATCGTACTTCTTCGGAATTGGATTTACGTGACCAAGCTGCCGTTCAAGATTTCTTTGAGGGTGAGAGACCTGATTACGTCTTCCTAGCAGCAGCAAAGGTTGGAGGTATATTGGCAAACAACACCTATCGAGGCGAGTTTATCTACGATAATTTGATGATGGAATGCAATGTCGTTCATGCGGCGCATCAGTTTGGTGTGAAAAAGCTCATGTTTTTGGGTTCCTCTTGCATTTATCCAAAAATGGCTACGCAGCCCATGACCGAAGATGCCTTACTGACAGGTGTTTTAGAGCCAACTAACGAGCCTTATGCCATTGCTAAAATCGCGGGAATAAAACTCTGTGATGCCTATCGTTCCCAGTATGGAAGCGATTTTATTTCAGTCATGCCTACCAATTTGTACGGACCAAATGACAACTACGACTTAGAGAAATCGCACGTTTTGCCTGCTTTGTTGCGAAAATTTCACGAAGCAAGAAAGAATAACGTCCCATCAGTAGTAATGTGGGGAACGGGCACACCAAAGCGTGAATTTTTGCACGTAGATGATCTCGCAGATGCTTGCTATTACTTGATGCAAACGTACAGCGAAGAAGGTTTAGTAAATATTGGAGTAGGGGAAGACATCTCAATCAAAGATTTGGCATCGATGATAAAAAAAATCGTTGGTTACGAAGGCGAAATTGAGCATGATTTGATGAAGCCAGATGGTACACCACGTAAGTTGATGAACGTCTCCAAATTGAATGATGCAGGTTGGAAGGCAAAAATCGGGTTGGAAGAAGGAATTCGTGGCGTTTACGAAGGTTTGAAAAATAAGGATTGGTACTAGGAAAAATTGAAGATCAACTGCTCAAGTCGTATTCATCAGCTTTCTGATAAAAAATACTCTGTGTGCTCTGCGTTATATACTTTTTGGATAGCCTCTGCAACTCTGATTCACAGCATTTCGTAAAAAATCCAAAAACAAAAATCGTGAAAAAATATCAACTTACTTACTTGTTAGTTTTGTTTTCATTGGTATCGCAAGCGCAATTAACGAATATCCCAATGAACCAATCCTTTCGCGATTTTTTTGCAGTACCACTCGCCAATCAAGCTCATAGTGCGATTCAGCCTTACAATCCTTTTGAGACGCGAGAACTGGTAGATTCCATTCAGCGGTCTTTTGATATTGATAACACTTTTACCAAAACTTGGCTAGGTAGAAAGCTCTTCAATGAACATATGGCAAATGTTCAACATGAGGATTATCAATTCATCTTCAATCCTGTTTTTGACCTTCGTTTGGGTAGAGAAAATGATAACGAAAACTTACTTTTCCGCAATACCCGCGGCGTGCAAGTTGGAGCTAGAGTAGGGCAAAAGTTCCTGATTTATACGGATGTGAATGAAAATTTCCACTTTTTTCCGCAATACATAAGAAATCACATTTCTAATAATGATGATGTGGTGCCAGGGCAAGGAGAATCCAAACCTTTCACTTCTGCTGGAAAAGATGATTTTGCTTTCGTCAATGGTCATTTCGATTACCAAGCCAGCAAATTTTTGAATTTTCGCTTCGGACATGGCAAAAATTTCATAGGTGATGGCTATCGTTCTTTACTGCTTTCCGATAATGCATTTAATTATCCCTTTTTGAGAATGACAACTTCCTTTTGGAAGATTAAGTACGTCAATCTTTTTACCCAAATGAAGGATAGAAATATTATTTTGCCAGACCGAACTTTCGCTAGAAAATACGTTTCCAGTCATTATCTATCTGCACAAGTAACTAAACGATTGACTTTAGGACTTTACGAGACGGTTGTTTACCAAGATAGTACGGGGACTCGTGGTTATGACATCAATTACCTGAATCCATTTATTCTTTATCGTCCACTCGAATTTGCAATTGGTTCTGGAGGTGGGAATGTATTGATTGGTGGTTTGATGAAATATCAAATTGCAGATCATTTTTTCATTTATGGTCAAGGGATTCTGGACGAATTTAAGGTTGATGAATTCTTTAGTGGGCAAGGATGGTGGGCACTGAAATATGGATTACAAGGTGGATTTAAATCCTACAATACTTTTACTCCAGGATTGACGTTGCAGTCTGAAATCAATCTAGTTCGTCCATACACTTACTCTCACAATACTTCTCCTCAAAACTATGGACACTACAATGAATCTTTGGCACATCCACTCGGCGCCAATTTCGCAGAATCAGTAACGATCATAAGATATTTGAAAAATCGCTATTTCTTTGAAGGCAGATTCATTTATGCTATACAGGGAAAAGATACTGAAGGAAGCAACTGGGGAAGCAATGTTTATCTAGGTAATAGTACTAGAGAACAAGATAATGACAATCGCTTCTTCCAAGGTAACCGAACTACGCTTTTTTTTACTAACATCACTCTTGGCTATCTCGTCAATCCTAGTAATAATTGGAGGCTAGAGTTAAGCTATACTTACCGCTCAATCACACCTGAGATCGAAACGACTACGCTTTCCGCAGACAAAACTCATTTTTTTCAAATTGGAATGGTAACCCGAATCAATAATCACTATTATGACTTCTAGTATAAAACTTTCTAAAGTACAAATTGTACATTTGCCTCTATGGTAGTGTTCAAAATAAAAATTGATAGAATAGAAAGAACCGAAATCTAACAAGTCTCGTATCTATTACTATCAAAACACACTCACAGTAAAACACACGTAGGAGATGTATGAAATGATACTAGCCTTTATTACTGCATTTACCTTGACCTACTTTTTGATTCCACCAATCGTGAAAGTAGCAAGAATAAAAGGGCTATGCGATGAACCAGGAGAGCGGCGCGCGCATACCGTTAGCACACCTTCTCTGGGAGGGATTGCCATTTTCGCTGGACTGACTTTTTCGGTGGTACTTTGGACGCCCTTCGAGTTTTTTGGCAATCTCCAATACATTCTTTGTGCTTTTCTCATCATTTTTCTCATTGGGGCAAAAGACGATATTGACCCTGTTTCTCCTAAAGTGAAAATTGCAGCACAATTGCTTGCTGCCTTTATTTTAGTGTATAAATCCAAGATAAAAATTAGCAGTTTATATGGTCTTTTTGGACTCTACGAATTGTCAGACTGGGTAGCGGTTCCACTGAGTATATTTACGATTATTGTCATCATCAATGCCTTCAATTTGATTGATGGAATCAATGGATTGTCAGGCAGTATTGGGACATTAACTTTTTCTATTTTTGGTATTTGGTTCTATCTAGTACGCTCCCCCGAACTTGCCATTGTTGCTTTCGCAATGGTAGGTGCTATTGTCGCTTTTTTGCGCTACAACATTACACCTGCGCAAATATTCATGGGAGATACAGGTTCGCTCATGTTAGGAATAGTCGCCTCAGTTTTGGCTATCGAATTTTTAGAATTTCATCGAGAAATTCCTGCTAGCGCACCTTATATGATGAAATCTGTGCCCGCGGTTACTATTGGAGTTCTCGTGATTCCACTTTATGATACGCTTCGAGTTTTTGCGATGCGGATGATGAAAGGGCGTTCGCCATTCAGTCCTGACCGAACACATATTCATCATTTACTATTAGATACTGGGTTAAGTCATACACAAGCGACAGGTGTATTAGTTTTAGTTAATATTGCTTTCATAGCACTCGTTTTTCTATTGCAAGATGTGGGTACTTTAAATTTAATGCTAATTGTACTATCTTTGGCAACTATTCTTTCAGGCTGGCTCTACCTTACTGTGAGGAATAAGAAAAGAGCTATTTCTGCTCAAAAAAAAGGCATAACAGAACCTAATTAAAAATAAAGTGTATCTGACCAAGAATGAAAAGTAAACGCATCGCATTTGTTTCCAATACTTCTTGGTACATCTATAATCTCCGCTTAGGAGTCATTAGACATTTGAAGGAGTTGGGCTACGAAATCTTAGTGATATCTCCCGAAGACACTTACACGCACTACCTCATTTCTGAAGGCTACCATTACATACACGTTAAGACAGATAATAAAGGCAGAAGCCTATTGAGAGACTTCTTGTACTTTTTTCGATTGCTCAAAATCTATAGAACCTATCAACCTGATTTCATTTTTCACTATACCATCAAGCCTAATATTTATGGAGCATTAGCTGCTAAAATTACCAATATTCCTTCAATTGCAGTGGTCTCAGGAGCAGGTTATACTTTTTTAAAATATGGTATTTTGAACCATTTTTCGGTCTTGCTTTACCGTTTTGCAATGCAGTACGCGCGAGAAGTTTGGTTTGTCAACAAAGATGATGTAGAAGAATTTGTAGCAAAAAGAATAGTGGAACAAGGAAAAGTGAAATTATTGCCTGGAGAAGGAGTGAATACTCAGCACTTTCAACCGAAGGGAAGAATTACACAGACTTACCATAAAATCTTTCTGCTTTCTGCACGCTTAATTTGGGACAAAGGAATTGGCATATATATAGATGCTGCCAAAATAATCAAGCAAAAATATCCTAATACACAATTTAATCTGCTTGGCTTCACGGATGTTCAAAATCCAAATTCCATTAGTGCCAGTCAAATTTATGAATGGCACGAGAAAGGTTACATTCGCTATTTGGGAAAAACAGAAGATGTGCGTCCATACATCGCCGATTGTAGCTGTTTTGTATTGCCTTCCTACTATCGCGAAGGTGTCCCTAGAAGTTTATTAGAGGCAGCAGCAATGGCAAAACCAATCATTACGACAGATAATGTAGGTTGTCGGGAAGTGGTTAAAAATGGTCATAACGGCTTTCTTTGTAAAGTGAAAGACGTGAATGATTTAGTGGAAAAAATGGAAAAAATCATTTTGACACCCCCTGCGCATCTAGAGAAAATGGGACAAAACGGCAGGCAAATGATTACACGACAGTTTGATGAACACTTAGTTATAAAAGAGTATGTCCAAACTTTAGAGCAGCTGTGTTGCATAAAGGAAATAGTGGATATCCACTCACTCCAAACGACCCAACAAAAATAATCGAATAAAGTCTAAAGCTCTCACTGCTGTAAATTGAATATTTCTAATTCGATCTTTTCCTAACTGCAATTTCTTCGTATAAATCTGATTTTCGTCTCCAACTGCTAGCCAAATTGTGCCCACAGGTTTTTCCTCTGTTCCTCCAGTTGGTCCAGCAATACCTGAAATCGAAATACCCACATCGGCAGGAAAACGTTCTAACAAACCACTTACCATTTCTCGGACACATTCCTCACTCACTGCACCATGTTTTTCCAAGGTCTTTTCAGAAACTCCCAATTGCTGCATTTTTACTTCATTCGCATAAGCAATTACGCTACCAACATAATAAGCAGAAGAACCCGAGTATTGAGTGAAACTATGCGCTAAATAACCTCCTGTACAACTTTCTGCAGTTGCTAATTTCAATTTTTTTTCTGTCAGCAATTCCCCAACTGCTACTTCTAGTGGCGTTTTGTCATACCCGTAAACCAATTCTTCCACTTGCGGCACTAGGATTTTCACCTGCTCCTCCAGTTGCCGCTCCAACTCTTTCTGCTCCAAACCCCTTCCTGTCAGCCGAAGTCGTACTCTTCCTGAACCAGGCAGGTAAGCCAACTTGATGAATGGTGGTAAGCTATTTTCAAAAGCCTCAATGCGTGCTGCGATTCGCGACTCGCCTTCTCCAACTGTCAATACTGTTCGATGTGCAATGGATTCTTGCTGAAATTGGGTAAGCAATTTTGGAATCACTTCGTATTCCATTAAATACTTCATTTCATAAGGCACCCCAGGCATAGAAATCAATACCTTTCCATTTTCCTCAAACCACATCCCAGGTGCTGTTCCCATCTTATTATGCAAAAGTGTCGCATTAGATGGCATGAAACATTGTAGGCGATGCGCCTCCGTTGTAGTACGTCCCCATTTTTCAAACATCTTCACAATTCGATCATAAGTCGGCTGCGAAAAAGTGAAATCTGTACCATAAAATTCAGCGATTGCCTTTTTTGTCACATCATCCTTTGTTGGACCTAAGCCGCCCGTCATCAAGACAATATCAGTATGTTCAAAGGCTTGTTTTAAGGTACTTTTGATGACCTCTAAATCATCCGAAATGGTCGTAATCTGCTGAATACTCGCCCCATATTTGTTCAATTCTTCACCCATCCAAGCAGAATTGGTATCTATGATTTGTCCAATCAAAATTTCGTCGCCGACGGTGATAATGTGTACTTTCATGAATTAGTGTTAAATGGTTGGATGGCTTAAGTGTTATGTGTGAAGTATGAAAATTCTAAACCTATCTACTACTTTTTCAAATCTTCCCTTCAATCCTTTACTTTTGTCCTTTTCCTAAACCAAAAATTTAACAGAGTGTTGAAATATCTTCTTGTTGAATAGTCAGATAAACAAATCCTCAAAAGTGGATACGTTTTTGAAATTCGTGAGGTCGCATTCAAAAAAGCCTTTTAAGGTGGGCTTTTTTGAATGCTCTAGGGGGGGGTAGGGGAGAAACACATCCAAATTTTCAAAATTTGGATGTGTTTCTCCCTTAAAAAACCCTTAGCAGAAAGTCTTTTCACCTTTGAAAAAAGACTTTCTGCGAATTCTGGAAACGAAACACTCTATTTTTAATTTGTGTCCACTTTTGAAAACAAATCAACGAATAAACAGATCAACAAAATACCGTCCACCACATAAAATTACACTATGAAAAAAGATTCCTTCAAGGAACAGGCGCTACACTACCATGCCAAAGGAAGACCTGGAAAAATAGAAGTTATACCAAGTAAAGAACACGCGAGCCAGAGAGATTTATCTCTAGCTTACTCGCCAGGAGTAGCTGAGCCTTGTCTAGCGATTAACCAAGATGTCACACAAGCCTACAAATACACAGCAAAAGGTAATCTAGTTGCAGTCATTAGTAATGGAACTGCAGTTTTAGGATTGGGCGATATTGGACCAGAAGCGGGAAAACCTGTCATGGAAGGAAAAGGTCTATTGTTTAAGATTTATGCAGATATTGATTGTTTTGATTTAGAGCTAGACACCAAAAATATTGATGAATTTGTCCGAACAGTCAAAATTTTAGAGCCGACCTTTGGAGGTGTCAATTTAGAAGATATTTCTGCTCCAGCTTGCTTTGAAATAGAGGAAAGATTGAAGAAGGAATTGGATATTCCAGTGATGCACGACGACCAGCATGGTACTGCGATCATTAGTGGAGCGGCTTTACTAAATGCTTTAGAGCTGGTTGAAAAAGATATTGCTACCGCAAAAATTGTGGTAAATGGAGCAGGGGCGTCTGCCATTTCTTGTACGCGTATTTATATTTCCTTGGGTGCAAAAAAGGAGAATATCTACATGTACGATAGCAAGGGTTTGATTCATTCTAGTCGTGATAATTTGAATGGAAAGAAACCTGAATTCATCAATGATACCGTAGCTGCGGATACTTCTTTGGCGCAAATTTTAGAAGGTGCAGATGTGTTTATTGGCTTGTCAAAGGGTAATATATTGAGCCAGGATATGGTGAAAGGCATGGCGAAGAATCCTATTATTTTTGCTATGGCGAATCCAACGCCTGAAATCAGTTATGATGCTGCCAAAGAAGCTCGCCCAGATTGTATTATGGCGACGGGACGTTCGGACTATCCAAATCAAGTGAATAATGTGTTAGGTTTTCCATTTATCTTTCGTGGTGCATTAGATGTCCATGCTTCGGAGATCAATGAAGAAATGAAATTGGGCGCAGTGAAAGCGCTCGCAGAATTAGCAAAAAAGCCAGTGCCAGAAATGGTGAATATGGCTTATAATAATGCCAATTTGAAGTTTGGTAAGGACTATATTATTCCAAAACCCGTTGACCCACGATTGATTACGACAGTTGCACCAGCAGTAGCAAAAGCAGCAATTGCATCAGGCGTGGCGAAACATCCAATTACGGATTGGACGGCTTATGAAGTGGAATTGTCTAAGCGACTAGGGAATGATAGTACACTCTCCAAAGTCATAGAAACTAAGGCGAAGCAAGATGTGAAAAGCGTCGTTTTTGTAGATGCAGAACACGTTTCGGTACTGAAGGCTGCGCAAATTGTGCATGATGAAAAAATAGCAAAACCCATTTTGCTTGGAAATGTAGAGAACGTAAAGTCTGTTATGCAGGAATACGATATTTCCTTATCTGAGGTATCAATTATTGATCCAAAAAATCCAGTTAACAAATCAGAACAACAAATTCTGGAGCAGTACACCAATAATTTCTTTGAAAAACGCCAACGAAAAGGTATCAACGCTATCGAAGCGGCAGACATGATGAGGAGAAGAAGTTACTACGGTGCAATGATGGTGGAAATGGGAGATGCCGATGCCATGATTGGAGGATTGACAAAAAAGTATCCTTATATGGTGCGTCCTTCCTTACAAATCATTGGACCGCGCGAAGGGGTCAAAAAAGTGGCGAGTATGCACATTGCGATGACTAAATCTGGACCACTTTTCTTGGCAGATACCACCATTAATCATCACTTGACGGCGGAAGATATTGCGGACATCACAGAATTGGTAGATCGAGCAGTGCGGACGTTTAATATTGTTCCAAAAATCGCTTTGACCACTTATTCTAACTTTGGTTCAGTCCCTTATGGCGAATCTGCGATGTTGATGCGAGAAGCAACGCGTATTTTGCATGAGCGTCACCCAGATTGGATTGTAGATGGAGAAATGCAAGTTCATGCAGCTCTGAACACGACAGTTCAGCAAGAATTTTATCCTTTCTCTAAACTGGCTGGACATCGCGCAAATGTGCTAATTTTTCCAAATCTTTCTTCTGCCAATATCGCTTATAATTTACTCAATCAAGCAGCCGATATGGACATTTTAGGTCCAATTTTATTAGGAATGAAAAAACCTGTTCATATTTTACAATTGGGTTCTACAGTGCGCCAAATTGTAGATATGGTTGGTATTGCAGCTTTGGATGCGCAAGTTAATCAGGCGGAAGAGAAGTAGCCGTTGGCGGTTAGTTATTGGCAATTAGCTTCAAAGCTATTAGCCAATAACTAATTGACAGAAGTTATTTTAGTGTTATAAGTAACTGATCGTCAATGCGATTCTTCTTTTTGTCTTGAAACAAAAAGAAGCAAAAAATTCAAGACTGTTTTCATTTCTTAGCGCAAAATAAGACTAGAATTTCTAAACTCCATAAACTCGCGCCGCCCTTCTACGCCAACACGCGCTCAAACAGTATGGAGTTCTTAACGAAATTATAGCCTTATTTTACTAAAATGAAAAAGGTCATTTAAAGCATAGTGCGAAACACTAAGCAATAATATCCTTCACCACATGACCATGCACATCCGTCAATCGAAAATCTCTTCCTTGGAATGGGTATGTTAATTTTTCATGATTCATACCTAGTAGATGCAGAATAGTCGCTTGCAAGTCATGTACGTGAACTCGATCTTTAATGCCTGAATAGCCAATTTCATCCGTCTCGCCAAAACTAAAACCTTGTTTCAAGCCACCACCCGCTGCCCACATCGTAAAAGCCTCCTTATGATGATCTCTTCCAGCAAAAGGGTTAGAAATGCCACCTCTATTTTCCATCATCGGCGTTCTGCCAAATTCTCCTCCCCAAACAATTAAAGTTTCTTCTAAAAGTCCACGCTGTTTCAAATCCAAAACTAGCGCAGTCATTGCCTTATCAATTTCTTTGCAACGTTCTACAAAACCGATGTCCAAGGCTTCAAATTGATTGCTGCCATGCGAATCCCAACCGCGATGAAACAATTGAACAAAGCGCACCCCTCGTTCTGCTAATCGTCTGGCTAAGAGGCAATTATTCGCAAAGGAAGTTTTGCCTGGTTCTGTTCCATACAATTCATGGATGTATTCGGGTTCGTCTTTGATGTTCATCACTTCAGGCACAGAGGTTTGCATCCGAAATGCCATTTCATACTGAGAAATTCGTGTAATGATTTCAGGGTCATTGACTTGTTCGTAGTGATTTTGATTGATTTTATTGATGGCTTCGATGCTTGCTTTGCGTACATCGGAAGGCATTCCATCGGGATTGCTGACGTACAAAACTGGGTCGCCTTGCGAGCGACATTGTACACCTTGAAAAACGGAAGGTAAAAATCCACTTCCCCAAACACTTTTTCCTGCACTTGGCGCAGATTGACCTGAAACCAAAACTACAAAACCTGGCAGATTTTCATTTTCAGAGCCTAATCCATAAGTTACCCAAGCGCCCATGCTTGGTCGTCCCAATCTTGGGCTACCTGTGTGCATAAAGAGTTGTGCTGGTGCATGATTAAACTCATCGGTATGCACAGCACGCAAAAAAGTGACTTCGTCCACTACCTTTGAAAAATGAGGCAAACGGTCGGAGACGAAGCTGCCCGTTTCGCCATATTGCTTAAAATTGAATTGCGGGCCGAGCATTTTCGGTACACCTTCGATGAACGCAAAACGTTTACCTTCTAGTAAAGAAGGCGGGCAATCCAATCCATGTAGTTTATGGAGTTCTTTTTTGTACTCAAATAACTCTAACTGGGAAGGTGCGCCCGCCATGTGAAGGAAAATGATGGTTTTCGCTTTAGGTGCGAAATGACTGGGACGCGGCAGCATCGGCTTGCTTAGATCAAGCTGGTGGTTGTTTTCGGAAAGATTGGTGCTGCAACCAGAAAGACCAGCGAGCGCCATTGCTCCTAGACTCAAGCCACTGAGTTTGAGGAACTGTCTGCGCTTTAAGTCTTTTTGATAGGTCTGGAAAAGTTCTTCTTGCAAATTCATAGCCAAAACAGTTGATGTGTTTTCTATGAGCAAGATAGCAAAAAGGCGTCGTATTTTGGTTAGGGTTTGTTTCTTTTCATTTTGGGATGACAAAAGAGTACTCAAAAAGCATTTTCTTCTCCTTTGATGAAATTGACAATAGTCAATAAGATACATTTCAAATCCAAGAAGAACGACCATTTTTCGATGTACCAGATGTCGTGTTCTACGCGTAGGCGCATATCTCCTACAGTTTCCGTTGGTCCACGATGACCGTTGACTTGTGCCCAACCCGTAACACCAGGTTTGACGCTATGACGAATCATAAATTCACTGATGATTTTAGCATATTCGTTGGTGTGTTTGAGCATATGTGGTCTTGGCCCAACAACGGACATTTGACCTAAAAAGACATTAATGAATTGAGGAAATTCATCAATATTGGTTTTCCTCAAGAATGCACCAATTTTGGTGATTCGATGATCGGATTTGGTGGCTTGTTTGTCGTTGGCTTCTTCGTTGACTTGCATGCTGCGAAATTTAATGCAAGTGAAATGATTATTGAAATAGCCTGTGCGTTTTTGCAAGAAGAAAACTGGACCTTTTGATTCCATTCTAATCAGTAGTGCAACTAAAGGAATCATCCAAGAAAGTATCAAAACAATGGCTAAAAAAGAAAACATCAAGTCAAATGCGCGTTTCAATATTTGAAAACGGAGACGCGCAATATCATCTCGTTGTTGCATCAAAATAGGTAAGCCATAGTAAGATTCTATGGCAGTACCTTTGGAGAACAGATTAGAGGCTTTTGGAATGACCATGAAATCAATAAATTTCGTGGCGCATATTTTCATTAAGTATTCAATTTTTATAGGATCTAAATCGCTGTCCACATACACGATTCTTTGTAGTTTTTTGGAGCGTCTGACGTAAGTAATCAAGTCTTCTTCCACACCAATATTCCTCATTTTTTTGATTGGATCATCTCCGAATCTTCCCAGACAAATGGCCTTGCCTTGATATGCTCGTTCAAAAGAATTTTCGATAGATTGGATATTGCTCTTTTGCCCACCAACAATGATGTAGTGAAAGGCTTTCGCCACTTTTCGATTGATGAGTTGTAAG
Source organism: Bacteroidota bacterium (assembly GCA_039176995.1). Taxonomy (GTDB): domain Bacteria; phylum Bacteroidota; class Bacteroidia; order Chitinophagales; family Saprospiraceae; genus JAAUTG01. Next base: position 5,311 of record JBCDFY010000131.1, on the reverse strand, counting down.
ATTCCGCGCGCAGCAGAAAGACTGACTAGCAAAAATAAACTAATCTGTACTAGTGTTTTCTGCTCAATGATTTGCTTGAATAATAAAAAAGTGATTAGGAACAATAATCCTAAATGAGTCAGAATAGCGGTACTTACTTTTTGAATGGCTTGCAAGAAATTGTGTTGCCCCCAATGCGGATAAGTATGTTGTAAAATGGCGGTGAGCAGCCAAGTGCAATTGAGTAGGAAAAAGAAAATAGTGATGGACGGAGCATGAGCAGCGAAAGTCGAGACAGGATGAAGTAACCAACTATAAGTCAAATTGATAAACAATAAATCAAAGAATAAATACCATAAATTGTAAGGTGTTTGAATCTTTCGCTGAGCAATAGAAATGGATTGCTTACGCTCAATAGCGACCATTTTTTGTAATGTAGAGGAATTCATGTGGAACGGGTGTTTGGAGACAGCGGATGGACAACTTGGGTTTAGAGTCCGACTTTCGCGTCTTTGTGTTTTCGTGTAATTTGTTTTTTGTGGGAAACAGAGGTCTTTGAAATGAGAGATTTCAAAAGCGATTCAAAGTTTTTTAGGATTTGATTTTTGTTTAAATGTTGCTCTGCGTATTGTCTTGCATTTTCTTGATAAAGAGTTAAATCTTGTTCCAAGGCATCAATAATTCCTTCGAGCAGAGCTTGCTTTGATTCAGGTTCTGTAAGAATGCCTAGTTGATTTTCAGACGTGACTTGATAAAGAGAACTTCCCTCTGCTGCAGTGATCAGTGCGCATCCACCTGCAGCTAGAATACTGGTTAGTTTGGAAGGCATGACAAGGTCAGCGGCGGCTTTTTTCTGTAAAATCAAATGTAAATCTGCCATGGCAAGCAGTGCTGGTAAATCTGAGAATGCCTGAAGGGGAAAAAAATGCACATTTTGAAGTTGATACTTGGCTGCTAGTTGAATTAATTGTGACTTTACGCCTCCTTCACCAACGATTGCAAAGTGCAGATTATCAACAGCTTGCATTTTATTGGCTACTTCGATAACTTGATATAAGCCCTGTTTTTCGCCTAAATTTCCTGCGTACAAAACGATACGATCAGTAGGGGAGAAGCCGAGCTTTTTTCTCAAGGATTGCTCTTTTGACAAAGGTTGAATGAAGTGGGTATCTACCCAATTTGGGAAAAAATGAATCTTTGTTCTATCTATCCTTTTTGCTTCAATTTTCTGAATCATGCCTTCACTAATGCTAGAAACTACGTCCGCTTTTTTCAAAATCCATCGCTCCATTTTGCTCATTAAAGCCAACAATTTTGAACTTCGAATCATGCCTAAATCCCTTGCTGCATCCACTTGTAAATCCTGAATATGATATACAATTGGAATACCTTTTAGCCAAGCAAAAATTCGTGCAGGAATGCCCAAATGAAAAGGAGTGACAACATTGACAATGACGTCTTTTTTGCTAAAAAGACAAGCTAGTAGAGCAAGACTAGAAGTGAATAAGAAAGAAAATTCATGCAAAATGCGCTTCAACGCACTTGGTTGTTTAGGGACATAAAGCGGACAGCGAATTATGATTTCCTCAGCTTTACCGCGCTCTTTTTTCCACCATTTCCCACGATAAGGTTGCTGAATTTGCCAATTTGGATAGTAAGGGAATGCCGTGATAACTTTCACTTCGTGTCCTTGTTCAGCGAACCATTCTCCCATTTCTCCAGAGTATTTTCCAATACCAGTGAGTTCGGGTGCGTAATTGATACCATAGAGTAGGATGTTCATTTTGACGTTGGTCTCGTTAGGGAAAAGAGCGGATGTGACAGATCGGGCTTAGCAATCGCTTCATTCTTCCGCGCTTACCAATCCCTTGTATATTAACCGATTGGTAAGCCCGAAAGGGATTGCTAAGCGGATTCTACATGGTAAAAAGCTACCGGTCTTTTATCTTTTTTGCAGGACTTCCAATTGCAATAATACCTGCAGGCAAATTATTAAAAACAGAAGAACGCGCTCCAACCACCGTGCCTTTTCCAATCGTCACATTAGGCGCAACATATACATCCGTCGCTAGCCAACATTCATCTTCAATAGTGATTTTTTGAGCATAAATATCAAAGCTTTCCTTAGTGTAATCGTGCGAACCTGTACAGAGGTAAGAACGCTGAGAAATGACCACATTTTTACCAATTTCGATTTCTCCTAAACTGTACAAAACAACTTCATCGCCAATCCAAGAATCCTCGCCAATACTTACTTTCCAAGGAAATTGAGTGTGCATACTTGGTCGTAAACGAACGCCTTTCCCAACCTTTGCACCAAAGGCTCTTAGTAGAAATCTTCGCCAGCCAAAAAGGAATTGAGGGGAAGTTTTGAACAACAAACTCTGCACCAACCACCACAGTTGCACGTACCAACTTGGGCGTCCTCGAAAGTTGGGCGGTAATTGGAAAGTGGAGAGTTTTTGGTAAGACTTCATGTTTGGATATCGAATATTGAACATAGAATTAGGGCTGTTCAGAAAAATAACTTAACATATTTTTAATGAAACACATAGGCACATAGAGAACATAGAATGTAGTTTTTCTGCGAAAAACTATGTGTTCTCCGATAGCTATCGGAGTGCCTGTGTGTTGAATAAGCAAGTCTATTTTGTTAAAAATAATACATCTAAAATTTTCCTGAACACTCTTAGCATAGAATTATGAAGTAGGATGCGTTTCTTTAACATTTTTTACTTGTAATTCAGCATTTCCTAGAATGGTATTTAGCTCTAAATTATACTTTTCGTTTAGTATTTCATCAAGCGATTGGTAAGGTAATTCTTTTTGAATTTCTAGGATTACACTATCCACCAAAAAGCGAAACCAAAAGCCTTGTAGGGTATGAAAAACTAAGCCCTCTTTACCATCTAAAAAGCCCAATTTGAAAAAATAGCGATAGAGGAAATAAAAAATACTTCTGGCGAATAAAGGCGTTTTTTGGAATACATTTTTCTTGAACCAACGTCGTCTTTCTATTGGATTGCCCAGCAAGTTGGCTTTTACGTCGCCGCTGGCTTCAGCTTTCTGACTATGAATACTTTCGGCAGCTTCAAAGATTGCCCAGCGGGCGTGTTTTACGGTGAAATCACGAATATTACTCATTACTGTATCTTCAATATCTGCATTTTTTGGGAGTGTTTTTAGCGTCCCTTCGGAGATGAAATGTTGGTCGTAGGCTTTGTTCTCGCAACGTCCTTTTTCTGTCTTGAACAAGCGCAAATGATAGATAGGATGATAGCCACCATACTTAATCCAACGTCCCATAAAGATGGCTCTTCTTGCCACTAAGTAGCCATCAACTTCTTGATTTTCAGAAGAAAAGCTGTTGTTAATCCAGTTGACGAATTCAGGAGTGGCGCGCTCACCTGCGTCTAAATGTAGCACCCATTTGGTCTGAAAAGGATTGTTGACTTGCGCCCAGTTGCGTTGTGCTGCGTAGTTTTGAAAAGGATGTTGTACGTAAGTGATCTTTCGCTTTTTTAGGATGGATAAAGTACGATCCGTTGAGTAAGAATCTACCACGAAGCGATGTGCTTGAATATCTTGAATGGAATCTAAACAAGCAGGTAAATTATCCTCTTCGTTATAGCTTAGTAGGATGATAGTTAACGGAAGCATTTCCTTTAGACTTGAATTGATTGAGTAAACACCTCACGATGCTTTTTTTGATGTTCCAGGTGCGATAGATTTTTTGAAAAGTGGTTTTGTTATACGTTTTTGCCCAAAATTTGGGATTATATTTTTTCCATAAATGATAGGCGGGATGGATACGTTTGCCGAAAAAGTCCCAAGGTTTTGGAGAACCAACAAAGTGGAGTACGATTTCCTTAGAAGGTTTTGTGGAAATATCTGTCGGAAACCAACGATGGTTGTATTGATCGGGTAGTTGGGCGAATTGACCAGCAAAAACAGCATTCAGCAACGTCTGATCTGCACAGAGCAAATATTCCGTATATTTTTCACCAATTTCTTGGCATTTTTGATCAATATTTTGTGCTTCCCAAGCATCCGTATTAAAAAGCATGACGCCACTATTAAATATTGGAGTTTGAGTAGCTAATTGTAGAACTTCACAATAAAAATGACTGTCTCTGGTATTAATGGCTTGTCCTGTATTGATGGCAGCAATTGGATGTGTATCTATTTGAAAATCAGAGAGCTTCAAGATATCTAAAAGAACTAATAAATCTGCGTCGAGATAGAGTACTTTTTCTGTATTTATCAATTTTGGGATCAGTAACCTGCCGTAAGCTGTCCAATCGCCATGCAGGGAATGTAAGTGCCCAAATTCCTTTTCGGCATCAAAATCTAGGAATTCGCAACTACCTTCAAAGCCTTCCGAAGCGAGTAATTGCTTGATGTTTCCTTTGTGTGGATTGGAAAGTTTGGCGCACAGAAAATGGAGTTGCAGTTGAGTAGAATCAGAGCAATGTTGGACTAGAGAAGATAGCGTTGCGCCAAGTCCTTCCATTCCTAAATTATTGATATTGAAAGCGATGTGCATTAGCTGAGTACTTAACCCTAAATGGAATCGAAACTTGACAAGTTTAAATTAGGAAAATTTTACTAAACATTTGACATTGAAGTCTTCAAGCGAGAAAAACTTACCAAGTTTATTGTCTGATTTTTTTGGGTGCATTCACTTTGTTTGGCTTAGTTTGATGTGGTTTGAATTGTTTGAAGATATAGTTTCTCTATGCTTACCCAAAATCTGATAAATTTCTTGCCATTTGTGGATGTTTTGTTGAATATCAAACTCTTGCACTGCTAAAGGACGTGTATTGCTACAAATAATTTCATACTCCTTCGGATGCAATCGTAGGATTTTATCTATACAGTCTGCCAAACTTTTGACATCATTATCTACCCAAAAACCTGCTCTTTTTGCAGCTAAAATAGACCAAGGTGTTTGCTTAGAAGCGACCGCGGGCGTTCCTTGACCTAGTGCTTCTGCGACGACAATACCAAAGTTTTCGGTATGCGATGGCATGAATAAAAAATGTGCACTTGCTAGTAATTTTTGCTTTGCTGCTCCTTCGATATGTCCAATGAATTTGACTTTATGTTTTAAATCTAATTTTCTTACTAATTCTACCAGTTGTATGCCATAAGGATTGTGCGCATTTCCCGCTATTTTGAGCTGAAAATCAGAAGGCAAAAATAACTCCGCTTCGTTCAGTGCTTCGATCAAGTTTTCAATGGCTTTTTTGGAATCTATTCTACCTAAATAAAGGAATAGCGCCCAATTGCGATGCCCCAATGGCGATCGCCCGACGTGGACATGCGGGTC
>JBCDFY010000130.1:0-20970 GCA_039176995.1 Bacteroidota bacterium | reverse complement strand
GGCGGTGTACAATCTTCTGGCGTCACTTCTACTTCTTCGCTTGCGCAAGTGTTGTCATTTGCATCGCGGACGATAATATTAAAAGGAGTTGTTGAAGTATTTCCAACCAAAGTCACTTCAATTGGCGAAGCCGTTCCACTTGCCAAGACCAAATTATTGGTAACATCAAATATTTCAAAGTCACCGCTTGAATTACTTGCGTCGAAAGTCACTTCAAAAACGTAATCTTCGCCTTGACAGCTTGCATTTTGAATCGTTGTGTTTGTAATTTCACAAGGTGGTAAAGCATTCTCTGCACCTTTGGTATTGAAGGCAGAAGTGACCTGCCAAACACCATTTATTAATTGAATAGAGCTTTGCTCTGCTTCGGTCGGCGATTCTTCTACACCAATATCGGTACTTTCGATTCCATTTGCAACGCCTTCGGTTGCAGTGAATACACCTTCGTAGCTTATGAACTCTATCAATCCACAATTGCCAGAAAGCGCAATTCCATCAGGTCCGTTTTGCAGCGTTTCTTCCCAAACGTAGTAGCTTCCATTCGCATCGGAAGTCACAATTGTTTGATCTAAAGTAACTGTTTCATAAACTTCACCATCGTTACCATTGTACAAGTCAATTTGATATTCGCTTAAATTGGTAGGCTGCGGATTTGGAATAAAAATTTCTACAAATTCATTGACGTCTGCGCCGTCGTTGTCGTAGTGAAATTCATTGATTCTTGCGCTGGCTTGCATACAAGAGGCAACGCAATCTTCGGGAGTGACGTCTACGCTTTCGCTTTGGCAAGCATTATCAGTTGCATCGCGAACGATTATGTTGATTGGAGTAGTCGAACTATTGTTTGCTAAAATTACTTCGATTGGCGAAGCCGTTCCGCTCGCCAAAATAGTGTTATCATCTGCATTGATGACTTCAAATTCATCGCTACTATTTGACGCGTTAAATGTGACTTCAAAAACGTAATTCAGGTCTTGACAAGTTGCATTTTGAATCGCAACGTTTGTAATCTCACAAGGTGGTGTGCAATCTTCTGGTGTTACTTCTACTTCTTCGCTTGCACAAGAATTATCATTTGCATCGCGCACGATGATATTGAAAGGTGTTGTTGAAGTGTTTCTGATAAGTGTTACTTCAATTGGCGAAGTATTTCCGCTTGCTAGAACCGTATTATTTGTAACATCAAAAACTTCAAATTCGCCGCTTGAATTGCTTGCCTCGAAAGCGACTTCAAAAATATAATCTTCGCCTTGGCAGCTCTCGTTTTGAGTGGCGATATTCGTAATTTCACAAGGCGGTGTACAGTCTGCTGGTGTTACTTCTACTTCTTCGCTGGCGCAAGTATTGTCATTTGTATCGCGCACGATGATGTTGAAAGGTGTTGTAGAGATATTTCCAACTAGAATAACTTCAATCGGTGAAGCTGTTCCGCTTGCTAGAGCCGTATTATTTGTAACATCAAAAACTTCAAATTCGCCGCTTGAATTACTTGCGTCGAAAGCCACTTCAAAAACGTAATCTTCGCCTTGACAAGCTGCGTTTTGGATGGCAATATTCGTGATTTCACAAACCGCACAAGCATCATTCGCTGCGCCTGGCGTTCCCAAATCTCCGTCACCATAAGTAGATGTGGCTTCGCACCAATTTGCGCCATTGTCATTATCTGTGGAATTTAAGTTATTGGGATTCAAGCTCATGCTTGCTCCTGAAGGATCGGGAAAAGTTGCGCCATCATCGTAGCCGACTGAATCTATCACAACACCATTACATTCAATAATAACCTCATCGCTACTATTCACCAAAGTGAAACCGCTGTATTCGTAATCTGCGGTAAAACCACCATTGGTAGTATTGTTTGCATTTCTCGCTAGAACGACATAGCCACCTGCTGGTACAATCACGCTATTGGCAATTTCATGCGAATCGCTGCCTGAATCTCTAATGATGTAGCTTTTCAGATCAATCGCATTCGCAGTTGGATTATACAATTCAAACCATTCACCATTCGCATCGCTTACGGCATCAGGATTTTGAATAATTTCTGTAATGACCAAATCACCTGCATTTGCACAAATTAGTGGAGAGCAATCATCAGGTGTAACTTCTATATTCTCGCTTGCACAAGAATTATCATTTTCATCTCGGACAATAATATTAAAAGGTGTGGTCGAGGTATTATTGGATAGTGTTACAGTAATTGGGGAAGTCGTTCCACTTGCTAGAACAGTATTATTATCAGTATCAAAAACTTCAAAATTTCCGCTGCTATTTTCTTCATCGAAAGTAACTTCAAAGACATAATCTTCGTCTTGGCAAGCTGCGTTTTGAATAGTTACGTTGGTAATTGCGCACTCATTGGAAACGCTTGCTTCGCAAACAAAAATATTGTCCAAACCTAGCTCATCTCGACTTCCGCTACCTCCCACATCTTCGCTTGTCCATCTTAAAAATAAGCAAACTCCATCTGCTAGATTAATGTTCTCAATAGTGGTATTTCGATTGATCGTTTGTACCTGAGGATCAGTGTCTTCGGCTTCGTCGCTGGTAAAATCTAAACTTGGAATCGTGGTGTAATTGGTATCATCTATAGAGTAAGAAAAATTGAAACTACTAGAGCGATTTTGGTCGTTGAAGGCTAATATATCGTATTGAATTTCAATATTTTGGAGTGTTGTGCCTGAATTATTACAAATTTGATAAGTAAGTGTGCCCGTATTGAAGTCGCTGCCCGTTGCTTGTATCCAAATTGCCTGATTACTGTTTCCATCATCATAACCATAAAGTCCACCCGTGCCAACACCACCGTCCGTATCTCCTCTGGCATAATCTCCGCTAGTATTAGTGTCGCCAAAATCTAAATCACCATCCGAAAAACCAGTGATTGCCCAACGATCAGAACAAAGCTGTCCTGTTGTTGGCATCGGCGCAAAACCGCTTCCATTGAAATTGGTAAAGTCTTCGACAGGATTGTCGCAAGTGCTAGGTATATCTGCTGTGTTGCATTGTGCTACCGAGAGTTGATAAAATGACAAAAATAAGGCTATCAGAAGTAAAAGTCGCTTCATGAACTTGCAGTTTCAGGCACTAGTAAATGGAAATTCATGCGCAGCAGCTCACTTATTGCTGTGCAAATGTCTTTGTAATCGGTAGGAAATGTAACTAGCCCGTGTCAGATAGCTACAATACAAGTGTCAGATAAAATGTACGGTACTTTCCATAAAAAGATTGGAAACCCAGTCACAGAAATCCCGAATTGCTTGTAAAGATAGCAAAGCCATTGACTTTTCGTGCAGAAACAAGCAAATAAGATAAGTTAAAATCATATACGTTTATATGTAAACGATTCATTAACAAATATTTACGTTATGTTCACAAAATGAGTGTGGAGATATGCAGATTCGATTTATATTTGCATAATAATTGGCTGTTTGTGACTAACTTCCTCTCATGGATAGCTAAAAGCAAATTTAGAAATGACATTAACGAAATTGACAATAGGCGTAGCTATCGCCGCTGTAATCCTAACACTTGCCGTTGCTTTTTTCTACAAGAAACGTCAGAAGAATCTACTAATTAGCTATTTGCAATGCTTTACAGGAGCACTCTTCATTTTTTCGGGTTGGGTAAAAGCGATTGATCCATTGGGAACGGCTTATAAAATGGAGCAATATTTTGCTGAATTTGAGAGCACTTTTGAGCATACTTGGTTTTCTTTTCTCGCACCGATGTTTCCGCTTTTGTCCGAATACTCTATCTCATTTTCAGTCATTATGATCATCTTCGAGATTGTATTAGGACTGATGTTGCTGATTGGTGCTGCGCCGAAGTTTACGAGTTGGGCGTTCTTCCTTTTAGTCGCCTTTTTTACCTTTTTGACGGGATTTACTTTCCTGACAGGATATGTGCCGGGTGAAGAAGTGGTAATTGCTGATAATGATGAAAAGGTACTGATTAGTAAGTTTGAGAGTCGGGAAGATTTGACGGCGAAGGATACGCTAACTGCACACTTTTTCGATTTTGGGTTGTGGTCAGAATACGATGAAAATAACATGAAAGTGACCGATTGTGGTTGTTTTGGAGATTTCTTGAAGCTAAAGCCCAAGACTTCCTTTTTCAAAGATTTATTTTTGCTTGTTCCTGCTATTCTTTTCTTGTTTTACTACAAGGAAATGCACCAATTATTCTCGCCTAGTACGCGTACACTGGCGATTGGTGGAACAACCATTGCCTTGTTGATTTACTGTTTGAGTAATTATGTTTGGGACTTACCACACAAAGATTTTAGACCGTTTAAGAAAAATGTAGATGTGGCAGAACAAAAAGCGTATGAGGAACAAGCAACAGCAGTAAAAGTCATTGGATATGAGTTAACTAATAAGTCGTCGGGTGAAAAAGTGCAATTGACGATGGATGAGTACTTGAAACGTTTTAAAGAGTTTCCAAAAACGGAATGGGAATATGAACAGATGCGCTCTGAGCCAGAAATGGAGCCTACCAAAATTAGTGATTTCGCTATTGAGCATCCTGATGGCTACGAAATCACGGAGGACATTTTGAGCGATCCAAGCTACAGTTTAATGATCGTTGCGCATAAACTATACACGGACAATATCGAAAGCGAAACCTTCATTCGTCGTGATTCCATTTTTATGATGGATAGTCTCGCAGTTGGTGATACTGTAGAACTAGTGAAGAGATTAGAGAAAGTAGTAGAGCGTCCAATTACAAAATCTATTTATGAGTGGAATGACAAATATGTGAAGCGTTGGAAGGAAGTGGTGAATCCAGTTTTGATGGAAGCCGAGAAAGCAGGTTGGAATATTTATGCAGTTTCTAAACCTTATGAATCACAGACTATTCAAGACTTCCGACATGAAACACAAAGTGCTTATCCATTTTACAAAGCCGACGATATTCTGCTGAAAACGATTGTTCGCTCTAATCCAGGTATCGTACTTTGGAAAGATGGTAAAATTGTGGATAAGTGGCACTTTAAGAAATTGCCTTCATTTGGGGAGATGCAAGGGAATCTGAACTAGAAAAGCTCTAGAGTGCGTATTGCAAATAGCATTTTTATTGAAGAATAGATAACTTTATACATTCATCTCTTTGCTTTCTTCAAGTCAATCGGGCATCGAACCCGATTGACTTGGTTAGGGTTCAACAAGGGTAAAAAATAACTGAAAAGCCATTTTTTACCCTTGTTAAACCCTGATGGATTGAGATGGACTCGACGTTCGTCTCAATCCACATTACGTATTTTATAGATACAGCTCCATTCTAGTCAACTTAAAACTTCGTGTAATCTAGGGCACACATAGCTCTAGAGTCCTCATAGAACATTTTAAAAATAACACACATTTTACTTAATTATTAAGTTAAATAGTATTTCTTTGCACGAGTACCAAAAAAATATATAACATCTGTGCTAAGTAGAAGAAATGTCCGCATCAAAGTGATGCAATTGCTCTACATGAAGAACCGATCAAAAGATTTGGACTTCGATAAATTGATTCGTAAGTATCGAGCAAGCATCAATCATTCTTACGAACTCTATCTTTTCAGCTTGTTGCAATTTAGCAAAGTGCTAGAATACGCAAACCGAGACGCAGCTAAGCGGAGAGCAAAACACGTTCCTTCGGAGGAAGACAAATTATTTACCGAGAAGCTGGCGAATAATGAGTTAAGTGCTTCTTTAATCCAAAACGAAGGCTTCAATGCTAAAATCAAGTTGTACAAATTAGCTCCAAGAATACAAGGCGACAACACGCGAAGGCTCTACACAGAGTTCTCTAAAACGGATGAATACAAAGCCTACCTAAAGCAAGAAGCAAGTACAGCTCAAGATCATCAGCAAATTTTGTTAGGATTGTTCAAATTTTGTGTCAATAGCGAGTTGTACAATGATCTAATTGAAGATTTTTCGGCGACTTGGATAGACGATAAGTCTTTGGTAGTCGGAACAATCAAAAAGACCATTCGTGCTTTACCGGCACAAGAAAATTTCTTGGATACTTTTTTGACCAATGCAGAGACCAGCAATTTCGGAGACGAATTGCTGCGCCATGTCTATTACGACAACAAAGAACTGCTAGAGGTCATAGAACCCGTTTTGAATAATTGGGACGCAGATCGAGTAGCGATTATTGATATGATTTTACTGAAAATGGCATTAAGCGAATTGCTACATTTTCCTACCATACCAACGAAAGTTACTTTGAATGAATTCGTTGAGATTTCTAAATTATACAGCACCGACAAGAGTAAAGATTTCATCAATGGGATTTTAGATCGCTTGATGAAACAGTTGAATGAAGATGGGAAAATTAATAAAGAGGGGAGAGGGTTGAAGGATTAGAAAATATTCAATTTAATTGATTATCAAATCTTTATACCTAAATATAGTCTGGTAGTTTTTGTTTCTAAAGTAAGTAGATACCTCCTCTCTTGATCGGTCAGAGGTCGCCAAAATAAAATCTCCACCCCAAGCACCTAGCGACTTCACTGCTCCCCAATAATCCTGGAAGCGAGTTGCTTTTGCAGTTTCCATTGCGATGCTTTCAGCAACGATTGCTTCGTGTTCTTCAATCACCTTTTCCAAAGTTTTCAAATCTTTTGCTGCTAGAAAATCATGTGTCAGTGAAGTGATCGTTTTCACCAATCTGGCTTGCTGTTTTGCATTCTTGCGGTACTGCGCAATCCCTTTTCTCGAATCCTGTTTTTGTCCTAGATAGACAAAATATAACTGATCTAAGAAATCAGGTGCGAACTCCACCTCTTGCACCAAAGGCTTTTCTTGTACTCTTTGATAAAAAATAGGCTGCTGCGTTCCCGCACAAGCAATATCATAGCCTGAACCGCTGAAGACTTCAAACTGCAATGGAAAAGGATCAACTTCCGCCCATTGTGCCAGTAAATACACCAAAGTAGAACTGCTGCCTAGCCCCCAATTTCTGGGAAACTCTAAATAGATATTGGCTTGTAGGCTAAGACTTCCAGTCAAAAAAGAGGGATGTCGTAAACGAATAACTTGAAAAAGTTGCAGTAATCTCTGACTGACTAATTCATCGGAAGTTGCCAAAATTTGGAGTTTAGGTAAGCTAAATTCAGCCTGAAACCACCGTTGATTTTGCTCATCAAAACTGCTCCATTGTAAAGTAGGATTAAGATTATTTTTGTGATGAACAATTTCAAGTCGTTGCCCCAATTTGGTAGGAACAGCCAAGGCTTGTGCGCCATCTAAAACGGCATATTCTCCTGTAAGCAGTAGTTTTCCATTTGCTTGATATTCAGCTAAATACGCCATTTTATTTTACAAATTTTATAGCAAATGGATAGTGAAAAACTGCTCCGTTTGCTGCTTTGATCGCAGCCATAATGATGAAAATAAATTGGACAATGACCACTCCACCTATTCCAACAGTGAATAGCAACAAGGGAAGTTCAATACCTGCAACAGCACTAGAAAAGAAAAGAAAAGGAACAATCATCAAGCAAACAATCAGAATATAGAGGGTAATGCTCAATTGAAAATTAAGCGCAGCTTTTCCATTTTGATCCACGAAAGTAGATTCTGACTTTTTCCATTGCCAAATAATCAAAGGTGCGATGATGTGCCCAAAAGGAAGAATACCACCTGCGAAGCCAGCCAAATGCGCTACCGTTCCCCAAGTCCGCTCATCTGATGTTAATTCGTTCATATTGTGAGGGTTTTAAATCAATCCACATTCTGCTGCCTCGCCATGATACATTTCTCTTGGAAAGTGGCGACAGTTTCACCTTCAAAAAACGCAACTGCATCGCTGACGTGCATAAAGTGGTGGTTTTCCCCAATTTTGCTCATCAAACCAGTTTTATATAAAATATCTCGTACTGGACCAATAGCATCGGCTACACATAAATTGATTTTCTTTTTTTCAAGATCACTCAATAATTCATTCAACATTTTCACACCGCTGGTGTCCAGATCTGTTATGGAAGAAGCATCTAAGATCAAATTCTTGAGCGTCGGGGAATATTGTAAAATCAAATCTTCTATTTTACTCCTGAAGAAATCCGTATTGCCAAAATAAATTTGTGCATCGAACCTAAAAATTAGGGTATCAGAAGGTTGTATCGCCTCTGGAAAGCGAGATACATTTCGGTAGTGTCGAGTATTGGGAATTCTACCCAAAATTGCGACATGAGGCTTGGCATTTTTATAGATAATTTGCGCAATAGATATGAAAACGCCCATCAAAATTCCAAGTTGTATACCAACTGTGAGTGTAATTAGAAAAGTAGTTAGAAAGGTTAAAAAATCCTTTCGATCATGCTTCCAGAGGTATTTCATTTCTTTAAAATCTATCAATCTTTGTACGATAACCATGATGATTGCTGCTAAAACCGCCTTTGGAAGATAATAGAACAATGGGGTCAAAAAAAGTAAGATGAGAACGATCAATAGTGCGGTAATGATAGAAGAAATCCCAGTTTTCGCGCCCGCTTCTTCATTGAGTGCCGATCTTCCGAAACTTCCCGTAGTTGGATAAGATTGAAAAAATGCACCTACAATTTTAGAGATGCCGAGTGCGAACAATTCCACATTGGGAAGAATTCGATAGTTTTTGCGTTTTGCTTCTATATTTTTAGCAATGGCTAAAGATTCTATGAAACTAATCATACAGATCGTCAATGCAAGTGGCAATAACTGTTGAATAATATTGAAATCAAATTCTAATACTTCGAAGACTGGCAAACCCTGTGGAATTGCACCTAAAATCGCAATGCCTGATTGTTCTAGCCCAAATATCCAAACGACTAAAATAGAGAGTACAACTGCGATTAGTGGGTAAGGAAGTCGCTTGTTTATTTTTTTTAAGCCCAACATCAAAGTAATAGCAGCAATTCCCATTGAAAAAGTAGGTAAATGAGTGTTGACAATTTGGGGGTAAATGTTCAAAACGATTTCATGGACTTGATTGCTGTTCGTAATACTCAGACCCAATAAACTCTTAAGTTGGCTAAATATAATAATAATAGCAGCAGCTGAAGTGAAACCCGAAAGGACAGGTACAGATAGAAAATTGACTAAGAATCCTAATCTAAGAACACCTAAAAGCAATTGAATAATACCTGCAAGTAAACCTGTAAGAATAGCAAGTTGGATGAATTCACTACTACCAGGTTCGGCGAATTTGCTGATGCCTGCAAGAACTAAAATGGAGACTAAAGCTACTGGACCAACAGACAGTTGTCGTGAAGTGCCAAAAATAGCATAAATCAGCGTTGGAATGATACCTGCGTAGAGTCCATATATCGGAGGAAGTCCTGCTAAGAGCGCATAAGCCATGCCCTGCGGAACGAGCATAACGGCTACGGTGAGTCCCGCGATGAAATCATCTTTGAAATCTACTTTATCGTAAGACCTAGTAGATCTCAAAAGTGGAAATATGTTCTTTAGCTTGACTTTGCTCATGAATTACTAGAAGTTGTTTGGGATTTGAATTTATACTAAAGTAGAAGGACAAACATAAGCGGTCGTTGGGATAGAAGAAGCCGCCATATCATCAAATTTTCCTTGCACATTTATCAACTTCTCGAAGCCTCTCGCTTTCATAATCGAAGCAGCAACAGTAGAACGATAACCACTGCGGCAGTGCATATAATAGGTCGTCATTCGATTGACTTCACTCATTTGCTTATTAATGAAATCTAACGGGAAGTTTTGCGAATCTTCGATGTGCTCACTTTCCCATTCATTAGGTTTGCGCACATCAAGGATGTGAATTTCCTTATTTTGCTGATAAATTTCTTCAAATTTCGCAGCATCAATCGTTTCTACTTTATCTATTTCTCCGTCGTATGCTTTCCAAGCATCGAAACCTCCTTCCAAATAACCAATCGCATGATCGTA
The DNA here is from genome assembly GCA_039176995.1 of Bacteroidota bacterium. Taxonomy (GTDB): domain Bacteria; phylum Bacteroidota; class Bacteroidia; order Chitinophagales; family Saprospiraceae; genus JAAUTG01. The sequence continues at coordinate 11,075 of JBCDFY010000130.1, read as the reverse complement.
GCCAACGCGTGCTAAACGGGCGACCGTTTCTTTGGCTCTTCCTGTAGGAGCAACAATCAATATTTTTTGCTTCAAGTCTGGAATCAACGCCCCTACCCAAGGAGCAAAACTGCCATCTAAACCAATAAAAATAGAGTTCGGAATGAAGCCTTCCACAAATTCTTCTTTACCTCTAACGTCCAAAATTAATGCGCCTGTTTCATTTGCAGCTACTTCAAATTCACGAGCAGAGAGTGCTTGTGTGCCGCGTTCCATCACTTCATCTATACTTTCGTAACCCACTTTATTTAGTTTCGCGTTTTTCGCAAAGTAGTCGGGAGGTGGCAGCAATCCATCAGTCACTTCCTTAATAAATTCTTCTTTACTCATATCGGCGCGCAAAGCATAATTGGTTCGTTTTTGATTACCCAAGGTGTCCCAGGTATCCTTGCTCATATTCTTCCCACAAGCCGAACCTGCACCATGCGCAGGATAGACAATAACTTCATCCGAAAGTGGCATTATCTTCTCTCGCAGACTTTCAAAAAGCATTCCTGCTAAGTCTTCTTTAGTCAAATGCCCTTTCTTCTGTGCCAAGTCAGGTCGCCCAACATCTCCAATAAACAAAGTGTCTCCGCTGAAAATGGCGTATTCTTTTCCATTTTCATCCAACAACAAGTAAGTTGTACTTTCCAACGTATGTCCAGGCGTGTGCAAAACCTTGATCGTCAGCTTTCCAACCTTAAACTCCTCTTGATCTTTCGCTTCGTATTTCTCAAAACTGGTTGTTGCATTTGGTCCAAAAACGATCGTCGCGCCTGTTTTCTTCGCCAAATCCAAATGTCCAGAAACAAAATCTGCATGGAAATGTGTCTCGAAGATATATTTGATTTTTGCGTTGTTTTCTTTTGCCTTTTCGATATATGGAGTCGTTTCCCGCAATGGATCAATAATGGCTGCTTCTCCCTCATTTTCAATATAGTACGCACCTTGCGCTAAGCATCCCGTGTAAATTTGTTCTACTTTCATAAAATACAATAGTGGTTATTCACAAAAAATTTGTAGAGCCGAATTGATGTACTGAAAATCAATCAATTAGCCTCTACAAATATTGTTTGTAAATAAAGTCTAATGACAGAAAATAATGACTGATTCAATGAGGAACTTTAATCCGATTAATGGACATACAAAAATATGAAAACTTGTTCATATATTGATGTAACCCGCGAAGTGAAGAAAAGATTTGGAAGAGTGACTATCGCTTCTTGAGATACGCTAAGATTTTATCTCTTTCTTTCGGTGTATTGGCATTCATTAACTGATGAGGTGCGCTTGGATGGAGATAATTAAACTCTAATGTTTGAAGAATTTTCCTCAAACTGTATTGTCTATCTTGAAAAGCAGTTTTGATTTTGGGAAAAGAAGAAGGTTCATAGATAGCAATCAATGGCTCTAAAATTTGACTTTTAGGATGCTGGAAAATTGTAGCGTCTGCATTTGTTTTTCTTTGATTGAGCAATTGCTGTAAAGTCTCCTTACCTAGTAGAGGATAATCACAACCAACGACCAACCAAGCCTTATCGGACTCATAATGAATGGCAGAAAGCACTCCTCCAATTGGTCCAATTTCTAAATACTGATCTACAATAATCGGATAGGCTAAATCTAGTGTTTTCGATTGTTCTTCAGAGCAAGAAAAATAGACCTGTTCCAATCCAATCGTCAATAATAACTCTGCCAAATAATTTCGATGAATTTTACCTTTGTAAGAAATGCTACTCTTGTCACTTCCCATCCGAGTACTCTTTCCGCCAATTAGTATTAGTGCGTTCAACTGCATCGAAGCTGTGTATTAGTAGTGGAGAAGTAAATCGCGTGCAAATAAAAAAGAGTTATGAATAATAACTTCATAACTCTTTGATAATTAAGTCGGAATGACAGGATTTGAACCTGCGACCCCACGCCCCCCAGGCGTGTGCGCTACCGGGCTGCGCTACATTCCGATTCTTATAAACTGAGTTAATGAAGTTGAAGTAAAAAGCCTGTAAGTGAATTCACTTACAGGCTTTTATCTATAAAAAGTGATCCCACATGGTTTCTATTCTTCAATAGAAAATTCAGGGTAATCTGTAAGATCGCGCCAAAATTAAGCTTTTCAAGAGAAATAGCAAAATGATTTTACAGGTTAACGGAAAACACAGGAACAAAAACGACTGCTAAACGACTGCTATTGGAATTTTGATATGATGAGGATAATTTTAGCAAAAACAAATGTTTTATGCGAAAGTTACCCAAAGCAAGATTTAATCTAAAGACTCCTACTTCCAAATCTGAAACACTTATTTTCCTCGTATTTCGGTATCAGGGAAAAAAAGTATTGCACTCCACAGGTTTAAGTATCCACCCAAGTGATTGGGATAAAAAATCGCAAAGACCTATCCAGAGAGAACATCGTAAAGACCTTTGGATACTAAATCAAAAAATTGAGCATCTTTCCCAAAAATGTCGAGATATATACATCAATTCTAATTATGGTGGATTATCGGCTAAGGATTTTAAAGTGAGACTTTTTGAAGAAGAAAATAATAGTACAGACCAGAAATCGCCTTCCCAAAAGGATAAAGTAGAAGTTAAAAGATTAGAGTTCTTAGATTTTCTGGATACTGAATTGGAAGAGATGAAGAATACAGGTATGAAGAAAGATACCCTTCGTGGCTTTAGACTTCATGCCAACCTTTTAAAGAAATTCGCTAAAGAAAGTGAGATTTTTACTTATGAGGATGTGGATTGGGCATTTCGATTAAAATTAATTGATTGGATGACCAATCGCGAAATGCAACTAGGGTATGGAAATAAAATGCTTAAGGTTTTGCGAATGTTCTTAGAGCGTGCTCGTAAGAAAAAAATTCATACTCATACAGATTATCAGGGACGTGGGTGGATGGTTACCGAAACCAAAGCCAGAGGCTATAAGGTCTACTTCAATCCACAAGAACTTCAAATTCTGGCCGACTTAGAACTAACTGGCATTCAAAACAAAATCAGAGACTTATTTTTAATCGGTGCTGGTACTGGTCAACGCTTTAGTGATTACTCCAAGTACGTATCTGATGATTTCTATACTACAGAACAAGGTGTTCCCCTTCTTTCTGTGATTTCGCAGAAAACCTTTATGCCTGCAAAGATTCCGCTTAATATTTTTCCTTGGCTTATTCCAGTTTTAGAAAAACATCATTACGCTTCTCCCAAAGTCTCTATGCAGAAAACAAATTTGTGGATTAAGGAAATTTGTAAAGAAGCTGGCTTCACAAACAAAGTGCTAAAAATTGAACAATACATGGGAAGAAAGCCCAGAGTAGTGAAATCTTATGTGCCAAAATATCAAGAAGTAGCTTCTCATACTTGCAGACGAAGTTTTGCTACTAATCTTTATAAAATGGGCTTTAGTATTTCACAAATTATGCCGATGACTGGACACGCTACTGAAAGTCAGTTGCGAGACTACATTGGTATTGATGGAGAGCAAAATGCAGAGAGTATTGGTCTGGAATTGCTTAGAAGAAAAAATGCTTCATTTCCTCACATACAAAAATAAGAATCATGTCAAAACATATCATTAATCAAGATTTCCTAAGCGCGATCAATCGGCTTCGGAAAATACTGCCAACATTATCCTTTGGATTATTGATCGGCACTTACCTCATTTCTGCAATCATCATGGGCATCTTTCATGCTCAAAAAGCGGAAAATATTGGGTTTATTATTGCAGCCTATCTCGTTCCTTTAGCAATTCAAATGGGAAGAGGTACATTGGTTTTCTTTTTTCAACTAAATCCTGCTCGTATTCAGAATCGTTTTTCGATGGGTGTTATTGCAGCTAGTGTTTTATTGATCTTTTCGCTGCTTGAAGCTTATTTAGTGCTATCTCCCTACGGCTACTCTTGGATAATTTCTGTGTGTACGCTAATGACCATTGGGTGGGTAGTTGAAATAATGATCTTGAAAGAAACAGTTTTTGCTACTCAGGTAGAGTTATATAACAATCCTGCTGCTTTGGAGGAACTCAAAGCTTTTTATCGGACAAGATCAGAGGTCATGGATTTTATTGATGGGAAAATTCCATTGAACTCCCCTACTCCTGATGAAATTTCGATAGAGCAATCAAAAGAGAGCAAAGCCTATCAGTTGCTAGAAGAACTCAATCTGCATTTGGGAAAGGGAGGACGCCCGTTGGAGTTGACCAAACAAAGCAACTTGAACAGGCATCAACACTGAAATCTGATTTTCCTGTTTTTTATGGTGTTCATTTGGATAGAGACGATCCTCATTTAGAGTTCAATTTAGCTCGCTTGGAAAAACGCTTTAAGCAGCGATATGAGGAATCTGTTCAGAAGAATTTAAAACGCCAGCAAATGGGAAAACGCCTTCATCAAACGACGCTTCAATCTATGGAAGATAATCAAAAGCGTATGGAGATGGTGCGGATTTTAAGGTATGTCCTAGTGGATAAATAATTGAAAAAGGAGAATAGACTGGTGTAGTCTATTCTCCCTCTTTCAATCCATAAATACTCACACTTTGTAAAGCATGATAAGAAAGTTATTCATCGGATACTTTTTCTATTAACTTTTTCTTCCAACCCTTCGGTGGTGGCCAAGGCACACCCCACTTTGCTAAAGCTGCTTTTGTCCATCCACCATTAGGAGTTTGAGCCTCCATGATTTGTTCTAAGGTCAATCTTTGAATTTGAGTTTTGGTCTCTCTTGTCATTAGTTTTTTTTCATGAAATTCGAATTGTTGGCTTATCTCGAAAAATATTATTCCTTATCTATCCAAAGGAGACAATCCTCCTAGGCTCGGAGAGGTCAAAACAGAACGCATCTGAGTAATGGCTGCTTCATTCAAACGAATAAGCCTTTCATCTTGGGCTAGTTTTTGTCGTATTAATTCTGCATTAATCGCTTCTAAATTGGATAGGACTAAAAGCTGTTCAGTACTAGCGTGATCTCTCATATTGCCTTTTAGTTTTGGATTTTGAGACTTCCAGTCTCTAGCAGTCATACCAAATAGAGCTACGTTCAATATGTCCGCTTCATTAGCGTAAACGATACCTATTCTACTATTTTGTGCTAATCTTGGAGGAATAAGGGTTTCTTTGATGGCATCTGTATGGACACTATAATTGATTTTAGAGAGTGTCCTTTTCAAATTCCATTCCCTAATACCTAAGCGTTCTTCTGCCTCTTTGATCTTTAGTCTCTGGAATTCTTTAATGAGATAAATATAAAACTCAGGACTTAGCCAGGTGGCAAAATGTAGAGCAATATCACTATGCGCATAAGTGCCTCCATAGCGTCCAGATTTTGAAGTAATCCCAATGGCATTGGTTCGTTCCACCCATTTTTTGACAGACATCAAAAAGTCATTTCGTGTGAAGGCTGCTTTAATGTGGTGGAATTCCACCACATTAAAATTATTAGAGTTGTAAACTTTTTCCCAAACTCCTAATACCTCAATCGTTGTGCCTGTTCTTAACCAGTTACGAATATAGTCTCGTGGATCACCTTCCCGACTGCGTACCATATCCGTTAGGTTGATATAATCTCCTTGATCCTGCTTGAGCATTCCAATAAGATTGCCTTGTACCGTTAATTCTCTTTTCTTTGACATTTTGATATTGGCTTTGTTTTAGTGTATTTTAAAACTCATCTCACTTGCATTAGCAAAATGGGCTTGAATGTTGAAAATAGAACATAAATCTTTCATTTTCAACAATCTGAACCCCCACAAAAACGGTATAATTCTCTATCTATTCAAGTTTAAAAGCAAGAAATCTTACCTATAAAATCAAGTTGTAAAAACACCTCAGCACAGTAACATCTATCATATATTTGAAAGCATCACCGCTACTCTCATTTAGTTAAAAATTATGCCCCCCCAAAACCAACCCGAAAAAATTTCTATACTAACCGAAGAACAAGTCCAACAACTAGAAACTGCTCTAGAAGAAAGAATTGTCAATTATTTTCATAGTGCCACAAAATGGCATCCAAGAAATTGTTATCGTCATGGTGAAAATTTGAAAAAGCTATGTGCTCGGGTCATTAAGATTTATATCGAAGTACAAAAAAATAAGGATTCATAATCATCCAAATAGACTATGAATCCTTATCAAATTAGATGTAATATTCCTACAAAGCAATCCCCTCCTCTCGACTCTCCGACCGCTCAAAACTCTGTTTAATCCTCGCCTCTAATTGAGCATCTTCTCTAGAAGTAGTAATTAAACTAGAAGTATCTTGCTGGGCAGTGGTCTGTTCTGCTTGCTTCCAATAAGCAGTATCCAAAGTGGTATTTTCACGCTCTTTTTCAGGAGCTTTGAGTTCAACCGTAAATTCTTCTTCTTCAGCTTGCTCTTGCTCTTCTTCCATCGTTTCTTGATGTTGCTCTTCCATTTCCATTCCATATTCCTGTATAAAATCCTGCCGTACCTCTTCTAGGATTTCCACTAGTTCTGCGTGTCTTTGTACTTCAATTCCAGATTCTAGGTTAAAGTCATCTCTTGCTTGGTCTTGGATCGCTTCCTGTTTTTGCTCTTGACGACCCGATGCTACATCAAAATTCCACCTCGCTTTTTCCTTTTGAGCAGCTAGCCTTGCTTCTCTATTATTTAGCTGTGGGTTTTGATCTTCAATTAGTAGCGTTTCCTCTTGTTCATTGGCTGCTTCTTGTTCCTCTTGATAGGTTAAAAGTCGTTGCTCTTCCTCTGCTTCTAATAAGGATAGTGCATAATCCCTATTCCCACCAAACTCCTCCAAAACATCCGCTTCCATAAGCTTGAATTGCTCCTCTGTTCGTCTATCTATTTCTTTTTGAATTTTTTGTTCAAGAGCCTCCGAACGATTTTGATTGGCAACTTGCGTATTGTATGCATCTTGATCTGCTTGTCGAAAATTAGTAAATCTAGAACTCATCCGATTCCAAAAAGTGGACTGTGTATTGGCAGCATTAATTTGATCTAGTTCCTCTTGACGTTCCTGCCGAACTTGGGTTTCTATATTTTCCCTCACCTCTTGCATTTGTACATCTAAGGCTTCGAGTAAGTCCCTTAAATATTCCTGATCCATCTTGACAAATTTTATGATTGATAATATGATTAAGATTCAACCTTCAATTTAAGAGATCAACCAATGCGAAATTTTGGAAAAGACAGGATAACTGAAAGCGACAAACGGAAAATACAGGAATTTGTATCTGCTACTAATTGGAGCGTTCCTAATTGGAATAATGAAGTGGAAGTTAGGTCTCTAGTAGATATTCTAACCGCTTTTAATAATGATTCTGAAACGGCAATTGAGTATTGGAAGAATGCCGATCAAAAAGCTATGGCTGCTATGCGAAAAAATTATTTGGATAGACTTTCTTCACTTGGATTTTCGACCAACAAGAAGATTTCTAATGATGCCCTACTTGCTCATTTTGGTGGTAACCAAAACGCAGTTGATGATTTTAAAATGGCACTTCGTGTAGAAGGACAGCGCATTTCTAAGCAAGTTTTTCATGACAATTTCACAGTCGTTGTCGCTCAAATATTAGGAAAGAAACATCCTATTCATTGATGTTTGGTGAATACTTTTTTCGATGCTTTTTGGCTCTTTTTTCTACTGATAATTGATGTTTGGGAACTGCCTAAATCTTGACATGAATGGAATCAATTTTGCATTCTAAGTGACGCTAAAATAAGCCCTTTTAGAAAACACTGGAAAAGTCAAAATGACCCCTTGTGATTCGTTGCGCCGTCCCACTTTTCAACCTATCCTTGTATAAGAATTACCTCTTAGACGAGATGTCTGATTCTTTCTTCTTTTCACCAGTTTCGTGATGCTTATGCTTTATTTTTTTGACCTTTATGGTGTTCATTTGACGCTGCTTTGCTTCTTTTTGGCGGTTCAGTTTTGGATTTTCCTGTTCTTGGCTTTTATGCCTCGCCCTCCTCCCATTGCTTAATTCTTTGATGATTTTTTATTCCTTTTCCATTCGTGTTGATTTTCAGTTTTTGGTTTCAATTTTAATCACTTAATTTTTCTTCATGCTTCGCATCAATTCTAGTAAAGGCGCATCGGCAGCTTTGAATTATTTCAAAGATGATTTAGCTCAACAAGATTACTACACTGGGCAAGCCAAATACATCGGCACCTGGCATGGAAAATTGGTAGAGCGTTTTGGTTTAACTTCGGAAGTCACCGAAGAAAATTTTAAGCAACTCGTCCATAATCGCCACCCTAAAACGAGCGAAAAAATCACCGTTCGCGATGTTAAAAATAGACGCTGTGGCTATGATTTTACTTTCAACGCACCCAAAAGTGTATCCGTGGTTCATGCGATTACTAAGGACGAAGATATATTGTTGGCGCATAGAAAAGCGGTGAAAACTGCAATGCTTGAAGTCGAGCAAAATATGCAAACTCAGGCGTGGGATGGCAAAGAAAAGTATTATGAGAACACTGGAAATCTGCTCTACGCCAACTTTGAACATCACCTCACTCGACCCGTGGAGCATGAAACTGATGGTGAAAAACAATATATTCCTGATTGCCATTTACACGCCCATTGTTACGTCATTAATGCCACTTGGAATGAAAATAAGGAGCGATTTCAAGCCATTGAAATCGGTAATATCAAACGAAGTGGCATTTATTATGAAGCCCTATATCAAAACCATTTAGCAGAAGAATTACGCAAAGTGGGTTATGCCATTGAGCGAAGCAAAAATGGTTTTGAAATCGCAGGAGTTTCCCAATCTATTCGAGATAAATATTCCAATCGCACCAAAGAAATCAATCTCAAAGCTCAAGAAAAAGGCATCATTTTTGACAAAGAAAAAGATCAATTGGGTGCTAGGACACGCGTTAAAAAGAATAAGAGCGTTTCTGAGGAGGTGATGGAAGCGCATTGGAACAATCGACTAAGTGCGGAGGAAAAAAAAGCTTTGAATGGACTAAAAGGCAAAGTTCGGGCTGGTGAAAAGGAAAAGGATGGCTTGAGTGTAAAAGAAGCCTTAGATCGCTCCCTGCTCCACTATATGGAACGCAAATCGGCTGTGCCTGAAAAGCAAGTGATTGGCTACGCCCTTCGATTAGGTGTAGAGCGATTTAGTGTTGATGAACTGCAAGCTGAAATGGATCGGCGCAAAGAAAAAGATGTAATCACTGGTAAGAAGAACTCCGATACTTATTTGACCACCAAATCTGCTTGGCTGGCTGAGCATCAAATGAAAGCCTTTGCTACGCACACTCGCTTTCAATTTGAAGGCTTAAATCCTGAATATCAACCTAAGCAAGACTTTTTGAATAAAGGACAGCGAGAAGCGATTAATCACGCACTAACATCCGAAGATCAAGTCATCATCATTGCTGGTGGTGCAGGCGTTGGTAAAACCACTTTGATGAAAGAAGTTAAAGCAGGCATCGAAGCAGGAGGTAAGAAGTTGTATGCTTTTGCTCCTTCTGCGGATGCGTCTAGAGGGGTACTTCGAGACAAAGGTTTTGAAGGAGCAGAAACCATCAAGAAACTACTCGATCAGAAAAAAATACAAGATCAATTAAAAGATCAAGTTATTTTGATTGATGAAGCAGGAATGATTGGTAATCAAACCATGAATGGCATCTTCAAAGTGGCACAAGAACAAAATGCAAGGGTCATCCTTTCAGGGGATTGGAAACAGCACACATCCGTTGAAGCTGGTGATGCGCTTAGACTACTTGAAAAAGATACGCAATTACCTGTTAGTCGAGTGAAGGAGATCGTTCGACAAAAAGATAAGAGCACCTACAAACAAGCGGTGAAGGATTTATCTGAAGGCAGATTGGAAGAAGCTTATCAGACTTTAGATAAGATGGGTGCGATCCAAGAAATCGAAGATAGAGAAGAACGTCACGAGCAAATCGCGAATGACTATTTGGACTCCATTACTGCCAGTGGCATCAAACAAAAAGATGGCACTTATAGAGATCGAACCGCTTTGGTTGTCTCTCCTACGCATGCAGAAGGAAAAGCAATCACCGAAGCCATCCGCGATAAGCTAAAAGATAGAGCTTTAATTGAACAAGAAGAACAGCAATTTGAAATATATCGTGGCTTATCTTATACGGCTGCTGAAAAGCAAGATCATCTCAATTATAGAAGTGGAATGGTGGTGCAATTCTACCAACAAAGCGAACAATTCAAAGCTGGCACTGCACATCAAGTCATTGGCATCAATGAGGATGGAAAAGTGCTGGTGAAAGGAAAAGAAGCTACTTGTGCCCTGCCCTTGCAAGCATCTGATAAATTTGAAGTCTATGCACAAGAGCAGTTAAAAGTCGCTAAAGGAGATTTGCTGCGCATTACAGGTAATGGTCAAAGCAAAGATCGACAAGCGTTGAATAATGGAGAAAGCCACAAAGTCAAAGACTTGACGGCTTCGGGCGATATTATTTTGGATAGTGGCAAAGTAATGGACAAGAATTATCAGCATTTTAATTTAGGCTATTACCGCACTTCTCATTCGTCACAAGGCAAGGATGCAGATGATGTTTTCATTGCGCAGAGTGCCACCTCTTTTGTAGCGAGTAACCAAAAACAACACTATGTTTCCGTTTCCAGAGGCGTGGAGCGTTGTGTGATCTATACCGATGATAAAGAAGCCTTGAAATTTGCGGTATCGAAAGATGCTGACCGTATGAGTGCGGATGAGGTGCTGAAAAACAGCCAAGATCACAGTGCCACCTTTTTAAAATCCTATTTACTGTGTGAACAAGAACAAACTGCGTTGAACCTTCAACACAAACAAAGTAGTCAGAAACGATCTGAAAATAATAAACGATATGAGCAATTATTTGAATCAGAACGATCATTGGGGGCGACTACGTCAGGAAATTCATCAGACTTCGACCTCAGCTTATAGATCGCCGACATTATCGGATACCGCTAATGAAAATATGCACCCTCCTCTGGATGAGAATGGGTTTGTTGAATTGGCAGAAGATGGAAAAGTGGCCGCCAAACTGCGGTTGGAATTTGCGAATGGCAATCGCTTTTTCTTTCCGTATGCTTAT